>JALYQW010000043.1 GCA_030855635.1 Bacteroidota bacterium
CCGTGGTTCAGCACCGGTTCCAATATCACATGGACCTATTTTATTTGCGGAACATTTGTATTGCTTGCTGCATCGCTGTTGATGAAACGATACCACCAGTTAAAGTAAAATTTTTTTACTGTGTAAAGAAGAGATCATACATGGTTCAGATTTTTTCATACCTTACTCCTGTGGGAATACTTATGCTGCGCCAGAGTTCATAGCCTTTGAATTCAATTTCGCAAACAACCTTTACGGAAATATCCGGAACCGGTCCAGGTTTGATACGTGCCAGTGTGACATGCGGAACCGGGTCTGAAAATTTGGAAGGCGCAGCGACATAAGGACCAACACGTTTTCCAATGGCTCCGGCAAGCAAAGTAAACTGTTTGTTACGATGAAAACGCGCCCAAACCATTGAAGGTTTCCCTAGCTTTCCGCCCTCGAAAGTTATTGCATCCAATTGCAGGGTAAATGGTGGTGCAGCTTGCAGGCATTGCTCCATTGCAGCTTGTATCAGTGGAATATGTACTATTTCAACATTACCCAAAAAGTAAACGGTAACATGCAGATTCTGTTCACGTATCCACCTGACATTCTTCAGCGCGGCATTTACCTCCCGCAACGAAACCAATACCTCCTTCATGATTACCGGAGCGGGAATGGCAATGAATAATCTGTTGAACACAGTTTCCATAATAAAATCAGGTATTGCTAAAGTAAAAAATATCGCGTAGGCAGCAATCTGAATCGGCTAAATTATTATTTACCTTCGCTCCGTTTTGGGAGAAAAAATAAATTTATTTCCGCTGAGTTCCGGTGCACGGCATATGCTTGTAGCCACTTTTTACTTTGCGATCATGAATATTTTCATCAAAGCCGTTTCTCATTTGCCAGCAATGGAAATTGTTTTTTTCAGGTGTGGAATTTCACTGGTGTTATGTTTATACCAGTTGCATATTTTAAAAATTGACTGGAAGGGCAGTAATCGAAAACTACTCCTGATGCGGGGAGCCTTCGGCACACTTGCACTTTACCTCTATTTTATAACCATCGCTAAAATGCCGCTGGCTACAGCGGTGGCGATTCAGTATTTGTCACCCATCTTTACTACCATACTCGCTATTTTTGTGCTGGGCGAAAAAGTCAGGCCGGTTTCATGGATATTTTTCCTGATCTCCTTTGCGGGAGTTGTAGTAATGAAAGATGTGGACGACCGCATTGAACTGCCTTACCTTATTATCGGAATTTTATCTGCTGTAGTATCCGCATGTGCCTATGTTACCATTCGTTCTCTTAAGGCTAAAGAAAATCCACTGGTAGTAGTTTTTCATTTTCAACTGGTAGGAACAATTACCGGATTTGCATTCACATCGGTAAATTTCACCATGCCCCAGGGTATGGACTGGTTTTACCTTTTACTGGTAGGCATATTTACGCAACTGGGACAGCTTAACCTGACAAAGGCTCTGCAAAAAGATAAGGTTGCAAATGTTTCCATTATCAATTATACAGGAATTATCTATGCAATTGCATCGGGATTTTTTATATTCGGAGAACATTACGGTGCAGGAACTATCGCAGGTATCCTACTGGTAATTGCAGGCGTATTGCTTAGTATGATTTACCGGTGAAACAGGGAAAATTACAATGCTTCAATTGAAGTTCAATGCCCGTGTTCTCCTGTGTGAGCGTGACCATGTGTTAATTCTTCCTCCGAAGCTTCGCGAACTTCAATTATCTCACCACTGAAATGCAATTGTTGTCCTGCCAGCGGATGATTGAAATCCATTTTCACATTATCACCACCGATTTCAATAACACGACCATCAATTCGATTTCCTTCATGGTCGGTCATTGGAACGATGTTACCTGTTTTCAGAATGCTCAGGTCAACCACACCATCCACTTTAAAAATATCCATTGGCAAATCAACAAGTGCTTCTGCTTCTATTTCGCCATAAGCATCGGCAGCATCAATACTGAACGAAAAACTGTCGCCGGTTACTTTACCCAATAAATTTTCCTCAAATGCAGGAATCAGTCCGCCAGATCCGAATAGAAAAACCAAGGGGCGATCAGCACCCGCTGTTTCAACATGCACCTTTTCCTGTCCGGCCGGGTTTGCTTCTAAACGGTATGTCACCGAAACTACTTTGTTGTTGTCAATTTTCATGATTAAGTTTTTTGTTGATTGAACATAAATTCCCGCTGCATGCGGACCTCCATCAAAAAAGCATCTCTGCCTGAAATAAAATAGCGGGAAACCAGATTGAATCCTGCAAAATTCGGATAAAAATCCCTAAAAATCAATGATCCGGAGGGGAGATTTGATCAAGCTTCAACTTATTGAATGCTATATCATTACTACAGAATTCAGGCGGTTAATTCAACAACTCTTTCAACTTTCCCTGGTCAATTTTCTTTTTAACCATGTCGCGGAAAGGGATTGCCAGGTATTTACCCTCTACCCAGGTAATAAAATCAAAGTATTCAAAAACACTCTTCTCAAAAGGATCTTTTATCAGTGCCTGCAATTCAGGACGAAGTGCCTGGAAACAATTACGAATTCCGGAAGGTGAATTTGCCTTGGATAATTTATTGATGAATTGCAAAAACACGCTTTCAAAGCGGTATATTCTTTTACGTTTTGAAAGATATCGTTGGGTAGAACGGAAGGTATAAGGAATGAGATCGTTGTTGCCTATTTCAAGATGTATAATAAGATTAAATATTCTTCCCATACAGTGAATATCCTGACTGGAATCAATGTCGCTGTCATTCAGCAACTGGTTAATCCATTTCAGCGCACCGGAATAATCGCCCAAAGCAAAATGAACAATTGATAAATTAAAATAAAAATAAGCAATTCGGATTTTGCTGATCTTATCACGATATTTCTTTAAACCGACTTCAATTTCATCAACTAACCCGAAAGCGGTTTCAAACTCACCTGTTTGCATATACAAACTCAGCTCCGCACTATAGGTACTTGAGAAAAGTTTGATCATCAGGTCTTCATTCATCTTTTTAACATTGCTTTGCGGAATTCCTTTCAGCTTGGCAAGATAAATTGGAATTTCGCCGAACTTCCTGAGCTGTGTGCACAAATAAATCATGTTGCTGAGCACCGCGAAATATTTATTCGGTTCCTCTTCAAAAAGCTCAGCATGTTTTTCAATCAGCTCAAGGTGTTTGCTAATGTAGGTGTAGGAATTTTTATAATCACCGATGCCAAAATAATACGCACTGTATATATGGTAATACAAATAACGGGTTTCATACGACAGTGCCTTCCCCTCATTTTTCAAAAGCGTATTGTCGATGATCGTCTTAAAATTATTCAACTCCGAGCTGTCACGCACTTTACCTTTTTTATTCAATAAGAGGAATAGCCTGCTTTTAATGTACCAGAAATCACTATAGTTATTTACTTTGTCGAGTAGCTCCTGGTCTTGTTTGTGCATTTCGGAAATGTCTTCAATGCTGCTGGAGACATAGGAATCTTTTTCGATGAGTCTTTTTTCCCACTTCTGTATTTCAAGAAGCATAAAATGCTTTTCATACTTTACTGCCAGCTTACGGGCGCGCGCAAGTGTTTTTCGGCTATCGTCGTAGAGTGATTTTTTGAAGAGGATTTCGGTGGAGTGCATCAGGCGTTGCAATTCCACGTCAATTGAGCTGTCGGCATGAAATGCATGAAGACTTTTTAAAACAGTTTCATAGAGCCTGTTCTTGGCAATAGCCGGAGAATGTCCGAAAGTAGAATCCTTAAAAAGCAAGATCAAAGCTGCCTCATTGTATTTGTCCTGCTTATCGATGGCATCAAATAAATTCACATACTCATTCTTCTCACCAATGGTATGACGACCGGCAAAAATTTTGAAATACCGCTTTTCAGCGGTAGTTAATGATTTTATCAACCGAAACAGGTGATCCGACGATTGCTTTGACATGTATAGTTTACTTTAAAAATGGTTGTGATCAGGCAAATCTAATTTAATAACCGGCTGAAGATATTGTCAGAAGTTTGAATCAGCTTTTTGTAATTTAATACCGATGCTGACTAAATTCATACATAACCCTCCTATCGGTTACCTGACGTTAAGATACGGCAATTTGACGCTCGTTACAACGTCGGAGATTGCTAAAACCTATAAACACCCATTGTCAGACCTGTTAAATTTAGAAAAAATGTGGCAGGCAGATTCACCATTAAGATTTTAGTTAACTGAATGCTATTTCAGAGGCTCCTGTTC
This sequence comes from Bacteroidota bacterium, assembly GCA_030855635.1. Taxonomy (GTDB): domain Bacteria; phylum Bacteroidota; class Bacteroidia; order AKYH767-A; family OLB10; genus JADKJB01. The sequence continues at coordinate 4,239 of JALYQW010000043.1, forward strand.
AACAGGTTAAATGCCATGAGTTTCCTGAGATTTTTTTCCTTCAATCCTCTTTTCAGACCTTCAATGTGCTTCAGGTGGTGACAATCTGTTCCGAGAAGGTCAACCAACCCGGCTTCAACAAGTTTATCTGCCGTCTTTTTTGCTTCAAACCCATAATAACCACTCAAGGAATTAATATTCAGCTGAAGCAGTACTCCCTGGTCGCGGAATTTGCGGTACTGATCGAAGTTAGAATACCAGAAAGGATATCTCTCGGGGTGAGCCATGATTGGTTTATATCCAAGTACCATCATGCGAAAAATAATTTCGTGTATGTTATCAGGACAGTTGATATACGACACTTCAAAGAGGAGATAATTTTCACCAATGGTCAACAATTTCTCGTTTTCCAGTTTTTTTACAAAACCATCATCAATATAATATTCCGCCGCAGCTTCAAGTTCCATTTCAATTCCTTCCTCTACCATTGCTGCTTTCACTGTTGCCAGTCCGCCGAGAATATTTTCAGGTGTGTTCCTGAAATAATCACTCATGATGTGGGGCGTGGTAATGAGTTTTCGGAAACCCATAGCCTGCAATTCTTTTATAAGTGTTATGGAATCCTGTATCGTTTTCGCGCCATCATCAATGCCGGGTATCAGGTGCGAATGCATGTCAACTTCCAGGTGGTTATATCCCGGAAGAGGATCTTCTTTCTTTTTGAATGCATTAAAAAATGATTTCAACATGGCTCCGTATTTAGGATTTAACTCCGCTAAATGATTTACTGAACCATTCAAAGGTCAGCTCCAGTCCTTCGCGAAGCTTAACCTGCGGATCGTAACCAAGATACATCCGCGCAAGCGAAATATCGGCAAGGGAATTCCGGATGTCGCCTGCACGGTCGTCGCGGTGAAGTGGTTCAACATTCCTTCCTGCAATTTGCGCCAGCATCGTAAACAACTGTTTCACTGAAATATTTTCACCGACTGCAACATTGTACACTTTATCAAAAGCCTGATCATTGGTTGTAAAAAATGCTCTTACATTGGCTTGCACGGCATTCTGCACATAGGTAAAATCTCTTGTCTGTTCACCATCCCCGTTAAGGTAGGCATCCTTCTCATTCAATAGGGCATCCATGAATAACGGAATGGCAGCAGCATAAGGTCCGTTGGGATCCTGTCGGGGGCCGAATACATTGAAGTAACGTAATCCTATAAGTTTCATACCATAGTTCAAAGCAAACACTCCTGCATATAATTCATTGGTGTATTTTGAAACTGCATAGGGTGATAATGATTTCCCGATATGAGATTCTGTTTTAGGGGATTCTGCAGAGTCACCATACACTGATGAGGAACTCGCATAAACAAACCGCTCCACTCCGGCATCGCGTGCAGCAACCAGCATGTTTAGAAATCCTGTTGAATTGGCAGCATGAGTTGGCAAAGGGAAGGCGATGGACCTGGGTACAGAACCCAAAGCAGCCTGGTGGGAAACCAGTTGTATGCCCTGGCACGCAGCAGCACATGTTGCGGGATCGGTAACATCACCCTGCATGAATTCAAAAGTTTTGTTTGCGGAATACGCTTCAATATTTTTCAAAAATCCGTTTGATAAATTATCAAGTACCCGGACTTTTTTTACTCCATTGGTTATTAAATATTCAACAAGGTTGGAGCCAATAAATCCGGCACCACCGGTAATTAATACCGACTTATTATGGATATCATCCGTATGAAAAACAGGATTTACTTGCTCAGACATAGTTCCCTTTTTGTTTTCAAAAATAACGTACTTATATTTTACCGGTTATGATATTGCTGATCGTAATAGTTCAGGTAATTGCCTGATGTAACATGGCCCATCCATTCCTGGTTTGCCAGGTACCAATCTACTGTTTTTGCAAGCCCTGTTTCGAATGTTATGGAAGGCTCCCAACCAATTTTTGTTTTTAGTTTTGTAGAATCAATAGCATACCGCAAATCATGTCCTGCGCGGTCTTTTACATAGGTGATTAACTTTTCAGAAGTGCCTTTTGCGCGACTGAGTTTTTCATCCATAATACTGCACAATAAAAAAACCAGGTCAATATTTTTCCATTCGTTATTACCACCAATATTATAGGTTTCACCATCCGCACCTTTATGAAATATTTCATCAATAGCGGCAGCGTGATCCTCCACCCACAACCAGTCACGAACGTTCTCACCTTTTCCGTAAACGGGAAGCGGTTTATTTTGCCGTATGTTGTTAATCATTAAAGGAATTAATTTCTCAGGAAACTGGAAGGACCCGTAATTATTGGAACAATTTGAAATTACAACCGGCAAATTAAATGTATGATAGTAAGCTCTCACCAAATGATCCGATGATGCTTTGGAAGCGGAATAAGGACTTCTTGGATCGTATGGAGTGGTTTCGGTAAATAATCCTTCCGCGCCAAGCGAACCATACACCTCATCGGTGGATACATGATAAAAACGTGTGTTGGATCGGGCTTTCCCATTTTCAATCCATGCACGACGCGCGGTATTTAAAAGGTTGGCTGTTCCCAGTACATTGGTCCTGACAAAGATCAGCGGATCACTGATACTTCTGTCAACATGCGATTCAGCCGCCAGGTGGATGACACCATCAAATGCATGTTCTGCAAATAAGGCTGTCATACTTTTTTCATCGGTTATATCAGCCTTGATAAAACGGTAGTTCGGTGCATTTTCGATGTCCCTGATATTTTCCAGATTACCGGCATAAGTGAGGCTGTCAAGATTATAGATGGTATAATCCGGATAGTTATTTACAAAACGCCTGACAACATGTGAGCCAATAAATCCTGCTCCTCCGGTGATTACAATTTTCATTTCTGATTTATGAAGTGATAACTTTGATATCGTTAAGGATTAACGTGTTTTATTTCTTTTTGGTGTAACATTTTTTCCCAGGCCCAGGCACTGGCAACCATTTGATCGAGATTGTGCGTTGCTTTCCAGCCAAGTACTTTATTAGCCAGGCTGGTATCGGCCCAAACCTGTTCCACATCACCACTGCGACGGGGTGCAACATTAAAATTTAATTTTATATTATTCACTTTTTCAAAACTGTTGATGATCTCAAAAACTGAAACCCCATTTCCGGTTCCCAGGTTAAACACTTCAAACGCAGTCAATGCCGATTTATTTAACAACCGTTCTATGGCAACCACATGCGCGATGGCTAAATCTGTAACATGAATATAATCGCGGATGCAGGAACCGTCGGGCGTGTTATAATCATTCCCAAATACCTGGAACGAAGGTCGTTTGCCGATGGCACATTGCGTGATGATTGGCATCAGGTTGGAGGGAGTGCCTAACGGATACTCCCCTATCAGCGCTGATGCATGTGCTCCCACCGGATTAAAATAACGTAGTGCGATGGTTCTAAATGGAGTTACTTTTGAAACATCTGATAAGATATCTTCAGCTATTTTTTTTGTGTTGCCATAGGGGGATTCCGCTTTTTTAAGCGGTGAATTCTCCCTGACAGGCAATTCATCCGGCTGACCGTATACAGTGCATGAGGAAGAAAAAACAAAATTATTACAACCCGTTTCAATTGCAGCACCGACAACATTCATGAGCGAAAGCAGGTTATTTTTGTAGTACATCATTGGATTCAATACCGATTCGCCAACCAATTTCTTGGCTGCAAAATGTATGATGGCATCAAACCGGTGTTCCCGGAACATTTTTGCAGTCAGGTCAGTATCACAGAGATCGATTGAAATACATTCCGGTTTTTTTCCGGTGATGGCTGTGATAGCATCCAGCACTTCGGGTCGGGCGTTAGAAAAATTATCGGCAATACAAACCTCGAATCCTTTAGAGGATAATTCCACCGCAGTATGGGAGCCGATAAATCCTGCTCCGCCGGTAACGAGTATCTTGCCTTTATTCATCCGGTACTAACTGTTTGTGGTAATATGATTTACCGGGTTAGAGACTCCAGTATTTAAAATGTTTAATTTTCCCGCGAAGAATTCCCTTCAGATCCACAATAACCGCGTCCTCCGCACAGATGGTCTTAAGATAATTTTCGTCAATATTCATATACTCCTTATGATTTACCGCAACCACTACTGCATCATATCCGGTACCTGCTTTTTCCTGCAGTTCAAAACCATATTCATGAAGGAGATCCTTCGATGATGCATTCGGATCAATTACTTCGGTTTTGACGCCATATGACTTAAACTCATTAACCAGGTCGGCAACTTTTGAATTGCGGATATCTTCCACATCTTCCTTGAACGTGGCTCCCATTACCAGGACGCAAGATTTATTAATATCCTTTCCCATTGCAATAAGTTTCTTGACCGTTTGCTTGGCAACATAAAAACCCATGGAGTCGTTCACATACCTTCCGGAATTAATTACCTGTGCATGATACCCCAATTCCTGTGCTTTATAAGTCAGGTAATACGGATCCACCCCGATACAATGCCCTCCAACCAAACCCGGTTTAAATTTCAAAAAGTTCCATTTAGTTCCCGCAGCTTCCAGTACTTCATAAGTGTTAATTCCCATTTTATTGAAGATAATTGAAAGTTCATTCATCAGCGCGATGTTCACATCACGCTGTGTATTTTCAATAATCTTCGCAGCTTCGGCAACACGAATGGAGGATGCGCGATGTACACCGGCTTCCACTACGATTTCGTAAACTTTTGCGATTTCATCCAATGAGTGGGCATCACATCCCGAAACAACTTTTATAATCTTGGCAAGTGTATGTTCCTTATCTCCAGGGTTGATCCGTTCCGGTGAATATCCCACTTTAAAATCCTCCAGGAATTTCAATCCGGAATGTTCTTCCAGGACGGGAATACAATCCTCTTCGGTGCAACCCGGGTAAACAGTAGATTCATACACCACAAAGTCACCATTTTTCAAAACCTTCCCGATAGTTTTTGAAGCTGCCAGTATGGGTTTCAGATCGGGCAGGTTATGTTCATCAATTGGTGTTGGAACTGCAACAATGAAAAAGGAGGCATCCTTTAACACTTCGAGAGAATCGGTGAAAGTAATTTCACATCCGGCGAAAGCCGCGGCATCCAGTTCACCACTGGGATCGATATTATTTTTCATCATATCAACTCTTTCTTTGTTGATATCGAAACCGATTACCGCAGCTTTTTTCGCAAATTCAAGTGCAATCGGCAATCCTACGTATCCCAATCCGATGACTGCAATTTTTCTTTTCTTATCTATAATATCCTGGTACATTCTGTTAGTAGTATTATTTATTTAAATTTCTTAATGCGTATATTCTTTCAATAATTTCAACAACTTTTAATCCTTCCATGGCATTAGTGGTGATGGAGGTTCTTCCTTTCAACGTATCGATCACATTTTCAATTATGAAATGATGATTGGCAGCCGATCCTTTGTAAGCACCGTAATCATTGGCCGGGCTCACTTCTTCCAGTTCCGGCATAGTATAATTTTCAATGTGGCAATATTCTACTTCATTCATATACTGCCCTCCTATTTTCACACTTCCATTTTTTCCGATAACAGTGATGGAACTTTCCATATTCTTATCCCAGATGGCAGTTGAATAATTAATACATCCCATTCCGCCGTTATAAAAACGGAAATTGACGAATCCTGAATCTTCGAAAGCCGTACTTTGCTGATGGGTAAAATCATCAAACTTTGCCTGGATATCTTTAATGTCTCCAAAAATCCAGTACATGATATCAATAAAATGAGAGAACTGGGTGAATAATGTTCCGCCATCAAGATCAGCGTTGCCTTTCCAGTTTCCTTTTATATAATAACGATCGTCGCGATTCCACATGCAGGTAAGGTTTACCATAAAAATCTCGCCCAGTAATTTTTGTTCCACTACCTGTTTAAGCCAGCGGCTTGGTGGGGAATATCTGTTTTGCATCACACAAAAAATATTCTTGTGTACTTGCAAGGCTTTAAAAATTATTTTTTCACAATCGGCTTTTGTAAGCGCCATGGGTTTTTCGCAAACCACATGCTTACGGTGTTCCAGTGCTTTTAATGCATGATCGGCGTGGACACCGTTAGGTGAACAAATGTTAACCACATCAAACTCCAGCCCTGAAGCAAACAATGCATTTGCATCCTGGAAATAGGGCACTTCAAAAGTCGCAACACCGGCTTCCTTTTCGGGAAGAATATCACACATGGCAACCAGCTGACCCTCGGGATTTCTCCTGATCATTTCAGCATGACGTTTACCGATGTGACCACTGCCAATGATTGCAAACTTTACGGACCCTGACATAGAATGGTGGTTAGTCTATTTTTGTTACTGTATTATTCTCCAGTTTGTATTTTTCATCACTCTCATCGCAAACAGCGATACCGGAAACATCAAATTTTAATTTGCATCCATATTCACTCATCCAGCCTGTTTGCCGGGAAGGATTTCCTATAACCAGGGCGTAAGCCGGTACGTTTTTCGTTACTACTGCACCTGCGCCGATGAATGCGTACTCCCCGATATCATTTCCGCAAACGATTGTTGCATTGGCTCCAATGGATGCCCCTTTTTTAACCACTGTTTTCAGGTAAGCATTCTTCCTGTTAACGGCACTACGTGGATTGATCACATTAGTAAACACCATGCCTGGACCGAGGAAGACATCATCTTCACATATTACACCGGTATAGATGGAAACATTGTTCTGCACTTTCACATTTTTGCCAAGGACCACTCCCGGTGAGATCACTACATTTTGGCCGATATTGCAATTTTCTCCTATAGTACAATCAGGCATAATGTGTGAAAAATGCCAGATCTTGGTACCCTTGCCTATGGTACAGCCAGGATCAACAAATGCAGAATCGTGTGCGAAATAATCCATTATGCAGCCAATATATCAGGTAAACCGATGAGCAGTTTTATACAATTCTTCTTTAGGTAGATTCTTAAAATATTCATATGTTCGTTTCAATCCTTCCGCTCTTCCTATTTGTGGCTCCCAGTTCAGCAGTTTACGTGCTTTGGAAATATCTGGTTGACGTTGTTTCGGATCATCCTGAGGTAATGGTTTAAGAATCATTTTCACAGATGAACCGGTGAGTTTCAAAATTTCATCACCGAATTCCTTAATAGTAATTTCTGAAGGATTCCCGATGTTAACCGGATATGCGTAATCGCTCATCAGTAAACGGTAAATGCCTTCAACCAAATCATCCACATAACAGAATGATCGCGTTTGACTGCCATCACCAAATATGGTAAGATCTTCACCACGTAAGGCCTGCCCGATAAAGGCGGGTAAAACACGACCATCATTCAAACGCATACGCGGACCGTAAGTATTGAAAATCCTAACGATTCTCGTTTCAAGACCGTGGTAAGTATGATACGCCATGGTTATGGCTTCCTGGAATCGCTTTGCTTCATCATAAACACCCCGCGGACCCACTGGATTTACGTTACCCCAGTACTCTTCTGTTTGAGGATGCACAGTAGGATCACCATAGACTTCAGAAGTAGATGCTACAAGTATCCTTGCTTTTTTTGCCTTGGCAAGTCCGAGCAGGTTGTGCGTTCCTAAAGAACCAACTTTCAAAGTTTGAATCGGTATTTTCAAATAATCGATTGGGCTGGCCGGTGATGCAAAGTGAAGAATGTAATCAAGATCACCGGGAACAAAAACAAATTTAGATACGTCGTGGTGATAAAATTCAAATTCCTGCAGTTTAAAGAGGTGCTGGATATTTGCCAGGTCACCGGTGATCAGGTTATCCATTCCAACTACCTGATAACCTTCTTTGATAAAACGGTCACACAGGTGTGATCCCAGGAATCCGGCAGCTCCTGTTATTAAAACCCGCTTTTTAGTGTTTGATGACATAGGTTGATATTAATTTGAGGGAACTACGGTTCGTCCAACACTGTTGTAATAGAATCCCAACTCCTTCATTTTTGCAGGATCGTATAAATTTCTTCCATCGAAAATTACTTTAGCCTTCATTTTCTTTGCTAGTTTATCAAATTCAGGCGTGCGGAAAACCGACCATTCCGTTGCAATCAGTAATGCATCAGCACCCTCTACCGCTTCGTAAGGATCGGAAGCATATTTTATTTTCTCACCAAAAACTTTCTTAACATTATTGGAAGCTTCCGGATCATATGCCGCAATACTGACACCTTCTTTTAATAACAAATCAATAATATAAAGTGCAGGTGCTTCGCGGATATCATCGGTATCGGGCTTAAATGCCAGACCCCACAGTGCAATTTTTTTTCCGGAAAGGTCATTGCCGAAATACGATTTAATTTTATCAACGATACTGGTACGCTGCCGGTCGTTAACATCCATGACAGAGGTCAACACTTTAAAATCATAATCAAAATCCTGAGCGGTGCGAGCAAGAGCCTGCACATCTTTTGGAAAGCAACTTCCGCCATAACCAATTCCTGCAAAGAGAAAGCGCTTACCGATTCGAGTATCAGAACCAATACCAATGCGGATCATATCCACATTCGCGCCTACCTTTTCACACAGGTTGGCAATTTCATTCATGAAAGTTATTTTCGTTGCAAGAAATGCATTGGCCGCATACTTGGTTAATTCCGATGAACGGGCATCCATAAAATAAATAGGATTTCCCTGTCGTACGAAAGGAGCGTATAAGTCCGACATAATTTTGCGTGCCTTTTCAGAATCCGTTCCAATTACCACACGGTCGGGTTTCATAAAATCATCGACAGCAAACCCTTCGCGCAAAAATTCAGGATTGGATACAACATCAAATTCGGTTTTGCAATTTAATGCGATGGCAGCATGAACTTTCTCCGCTGTACCAACAGGAACTGTACTTTTATTTACAATTACTTTATATTCGGTTATCAGTTTTCCTAATTGTTCAGCAACACCCAGCACATAACTGAGATCGGCTGAACCATCCTCGCCGGGAGGAGTTGGCAATGCAAGAAATATAATTTTTGAATCCTTGATTGTTGCAGCGAGATCAGTTGTAAAACTCAAGCGGCCTTGTTTCAGATTGCGTTCAAAAATAACATCCAGGTGTGGTTCATAAATCGGCATGTTGCCATTTCTCATCGAATCCACTTTCGCAGCGTCAATATCCACACAAACTACATGGTTTCCCATTTCTGCAAAACAGGTACCGGTAACGAGTCCAACATATCCGGTTCCAACAACTGCTATATTCATAAGCGGAAAGGCTTGTAAATTTTTAGAGGGTTATTTATTTAAAAATTCCAAAACTCCCGAAGTTATACGGCCAAGGTCAGCATCTGACAATTCGGTGTGCATGGGTAAAGAAATCACACTTTTGCAAAGTGCTTCCGTTACCGGGAAGTCACCTTCCTTATAACGGCTGTCGGTATAAGCTTTTTGCATATGCAACGGCACAGGGTAATAAATCATTGACGGAATTGATTTTCCCGCAAGGAAATCCCTCAACTCGTTACGATCGGCATTTTTAAGCAGGAGTGTATACTGATGAAACACGTGCGTGGATTTTGGTTCCCGAACAGGCGTAGTTATTTTCGGATGATTGGCAAATGCATTATCATAATAAGAAGCTGCATGATTCCGGGCTGAAGCGTATTGATCGAGATGGCGCAATTTGATTCGTAAAACGGTAGCCTGCATACTATCGAGACGTGAATTCACTCCGATTTCATCATGATAATATTGCACTCGTTGCCCGTGATTGGCTATCATTCGCATTTTTACAGCGAGCGTGTCATCGTTGGTAAAAATGGCACCGCCATCACCAAAGCATCCCAGGTTTTTTGAAGGAAAAAAAGAAGTGCAACCGATGTCTCCAATGGTACCTGCCTTTTTTTGCGAGCCATCGGGCATGGTATAATCAGAACCTATTGCCTGGGCAGCATCTTCGATCACATATAATTTATGCTTTTTTGCAATTTGCATGATCCGGTCCATTTCGGCACATTGACCGAAAAGATGTACGGGAACCACCGCTTTTGTTTTAGGAGTAATTGCTTTTTCAAACGCTGCCGGATCAATAGTGAACGTACCGGGAACTACATCAACCAATACCGGAGTGAGCTTCAGTAAAGCCATCACTTCGGCAGTTGCCACATAGGTAAAACTGGCAGTGATCACCTCATCTCCTTGCCGTAAACCAAGTCCCATCATGGCAATCTGCAGGGCATCAGTTCCGTTGGCACATGGAATTACATGCTTTGCACTCAGGTAGGCTTCCAACTCCGATTGGAATGCCTTTACTTCCGGTCCGCCAATGAAAGCAGAGGAAGCTATTACATCCAGCACAGCCTTATCGATTTCAGGCTTAATCTTTTCATATTGGCTGATCAGGTCAACCATGGCTAACGGTCTCATTTTTCTTCTAATAAGTCGGCAAAGATACAGATTAAACACTCATGTTTTTGGTAAAAGTTGCCACAAACCTCACATGATTTTGAATAATTTTACTGTTGAGAAGAAACGAGTAGGTTACTGAGTGACAATATTTAATGATGCTGAAAGCGGATGATTGTGTATACTGTATAATTGCTTAACTTGGCTGCCAACAAATAAAGCATGAAATGAGGCTGGCAGTCAGTATAATCATTGGTCTAACTTTTTCAGCGAACCTGTTATTCGCTCAAAGCGGGGTACGCGATTCGGTAATTCGCTTTCCTTTTATTGGTGTGAGTTATGGTTTATTTGTTCCGGGAGGCGACCTGGAAGACCGGTTTGGTAATGCTTCTCTCATTGGCATGAACACCCTTTACAAAACAAGTAATAATTGGCTGTTTGGGTTTTCAGGCGGATTTCTCTTTGGAAGTGATGTTAAACAGGAGGGCTTGCTGGAGTCAATTTCAGCAGATAATGGCCAGATAATAGGACTTGATGGTTTGTATGCCGACGTAAGGGTTTTTGAGCGGGGTTACCTGGTTGGAGCTACTTTCGGCCGTTTAATAACCTTACAAAAACCCAATCCCAACAGCGGAATCACCCTCACTGCATCACTGGGATTCATTCAACACAAAATCAGGATTGAAAGTATTGGTAACACGGTTCCCCAACTCAGGAATGATTACCTCAAAGGATATGATCATCTTACCAACGGATTACAACTAACAGAGTTTATCGGTTATACCTATTTCAGCAACAGGCAACTGGTTAACTTTTATGGCGGATTTGAATTTACACAAGGGTTTACTTCGAACCGGAGGGATTTTAATTTTGATGATATTGGCGGGTCCGATAAAAACAGGCTGGACCTCATGTACGGCTTTAAATTAGGCTGGATACTGCCACTATACAAGAAGAAACCCGCTCCATTTTATTTATACTGATCAATGGTAGTTTTATATTACATAGCAGTTAAATTTTATGGACTGGCAATTTATCTGTCTTCTGTTTTTAATCAAAAAGCCCGGCAGTGGGTAAAGGGCCGAGAAAATTGGAAAGAACATGTGAGAAGCACCTTACGCCCGGGTGAGACGCGGATATTATTTCATTGTGCCTCACTAGGTGAATTTGAACAGGGAAAACCCGTCCTGGAAGCGTTAAAGCAACATTATCCCAATCACAAGATCGTTCTTACATTTTTCTCTCCATCGGGATATGAGATTCGTAAAAATGATCCCCTTGCCGACTATGTGTTTTATCTTCCACTCGACGGACCAAATAATTCCAGGGATTTTATTGATCTGATTATGCCTGCCATGACATTTTTTGTCAAGTATGATTTCTGGCATTTTTACATCAAAGAGTTCAAAGACCGGAAGATTCCCATTTATTTTGTTTCGTCTATCTTCCGTCCCACACAGATTTTTTTTCAGCCCGGAATGATGTTCTTCGAAAGAATACTCAGAAGAGTCACCCACTTCTTCGTGCAAAATCAGGCTTCTCTGGAACTCTTATATAAGCGTGGCATTCCGCAGGTTTCCGTTACAGGCGATACGCGATTCGACAGGGTATATCAAAATAGCCTGCAAATACAAACCTTGCCTGAAATTGAACTATTTAAAGAGGATAAAAAATTGCTTGTTGCGGGGAGTACCTGGACACCGGATCACAAACTTCTGGGGACACTGTTCAATGCGATACGGGATGATTGTAAAATGATCATTGTGCCTCATGAAATCAGTGCATCGGGTATTGAAAAGATTACCAAAAGGCTCAGTGGGTACAACGTGGTTCGCTATTCACGCTGGAACAGGAAAGATGCCTCACCGGAAATTCTTATCATTGATAATATCGGGATTTTGTCGTCTATATATAAGTGTGCCGATTTTGCATACATAGGTGGAGGTTTTGGAAAAGGCATTCATAATATCCTGGAGGCTGCCGTGTTTGGAATACCTGTTTTTTTCGGACCTAATTACAAGAAATTCCGCGAAGCCAATGAACTGGTGCACTGGAAAAGCGCTTTTACATTCCGGAATGAAACGGAATTGTTGCATAAATTTACAGAAGTAATGATTGATAAAAGCAGGCTTCAAAAAATACGGGAAGTCAATGAGCGGTACATCAATAACAACAAAGGATCAACGGAACTTATCATCAGTTTTTTAAAGGTAAACTGATCAGTTAATTCAATAAAAAAACGGAGTCTTGTACAAGGCTCCGTTTTTTTATTGAGGAATTTTTTATTAACGGATCAGATTCACATGACCGTCGAATACATATTCTTTTCCACCCCTGGTTTTAACCTGCAGGCGGTAAACATAAGTTCCCTGCGGTGCAGTGACTCCATCAATAGTTACACCGTTCCAGTTATCATTTTCGTTTTCACCGGTAAACACAAGTTGTCCCCAGCGGTTGAATATTGCCATATTGTAATTCGCAACATCCAGGTCATAGCCACTATAGTAGAATAAATCGTTTACGCCATCACCGTTAGGTGAAAAAGCATTTGGAATGTAGAATGGATTTATTACCACAACATCCTCATACCTGTCAACACATCCTGCAATGTTGGTTACCGTTAACGCTACTCTGTAATCCCCTACTTCATTATAATAATGAAAAGGATTCTGCTCAGCGGATTTAGCACCATCACCAAATTCCCATAACCAGGTAATCGCGTAATCGGAACGGTCAACAAAATCAACCTTGCCATTGAACACATTGGTAATACCCGGAGCGGTAACGAAATCTGCTTCAGGCAATGGGAAAAACATAATATCCACCTGTGAAGTGCTGTTCGACACACAACCTGCAGGGGTGGTTATCTCAAGTGAAACAGGATAATTTCCAGGGGCAAAATAAAGGTGAGAAGGATTTGGAGCTGCCGAAGAAGAACCATCACCAAACGACCATTCAAAAGTAGAACCCGGAACATATTGCGACAGATTCGTAAAGTTAATTTGAGGAACAGCACATGTCAGGCTGGTATCATTGGTAAAAACTACAACCGGTACCGCATTCACTACCAGGTTAACAGCAGGAGAAGTTCCTTCACAACCGTTCGCATCAATAACGGTGACAGTATATACGCCACCGATGCCGGTAACAAGGGAAGGTTGCGTATTGCTGTTCGACCAGGTATAGGAAGCAAATCCTGCAGTGGCATTCAGTGAAGTAGTTTCACCGTCACAAATGGCAAGATCGCCGCTGATAACGGGTTCCGGAAGGGGATTTACCGTCACCATTGCTGATCCGTTAATCGTTCCTGCACAATGCGCATCAGAAATTGTAACAAGTGAATAAGTAGTTGTTGCCGTAGGTGCCACATTAATTATACCCGACAATGCACCTGTGTTAAACGGTGGAAATACACTGGTTCCATTTGTGTAAGTGGCAGAAAACGGTGCCTCTCCCGTAAAGGTGAGAGTGAATGAAGAAGCCTGACCGAAACACACTTCACTTACGCCACTGATGGTAGCTGTTGGAAGGTCATAAACCGTAAGTGTTTCAGAAGTGCTGTTAACACAACCGTTAACATCAGTTACAGTAACCAGGTAGGTACCTGCTGTGCCAGTAGTAATCCCTGGTGTGGTCTCGCCACTTGACCAAAGGTAAGAAACATAATTTCCGGCAGTGAAGGTTGTTGTTGTTCCTTGGCAGATTGCGTTGATGCCGGTTATTGTTGGTACAGGTAATTGATTAACGATGATGGTTGAACTCGTGGAAGCGGAACATCCGTTGCCATCGGTAACTGTTACACTATAATTGCCTGCAGTATTCACATTGATCACCTGAGCTGTGGTACCATCACTCCATAAGTAGCCGGTATAGCCTGGTCCTGCATTGATCACGCTATTGTCGCCCTGGCATAAAATAAAGTCACCTGTAATAGAAGGAGTTGGTAATGGATTTACCACAAGAGAAATATCAGTAGTATTCTGGCATCCGTTGGCATCTGTAACGGTTACCGTATATATGCCAGCGACACCGGAAGAAATTGTTTGTGAAGTACTGCCACTGGACCAGGAATAAGCTGAATAACCTGACCCGGCATCAAATGTAGTTGTGGCTCCCTGGCAAACAGCGGTAACACCAGTGATGACCGGTGATGGAAGCGGATTTATTACCATAGCTGTAGCTGAAGAACCCACACAACCAAACGCAGATGAAACGGTCACTGTATAATTTCCTGCAGTACTAACCGTAATTGACGGAGTTACCTCACCGGTATTCCACTGGTAAGTATTATAATTACCAGGTACGTTTAAAGTTGTAGAAGTCCCCAGGCAAATTCCGGTACCTCCCTGTATTACCGGCGATGGGTTCGGATGAACTGTGATGGCAGAGTTGGTATTGGCACTGCAACCATTGGCATCTGTGACCGTTACGATGTAATTTCCTGCTGTGGACACATTGATAACCTGGGATGTTGCTCCGGTACTCCAGAGATAGTTATTAAATCCGGGCCCTGCATTCAGATTGCTGTTATCGCCCTGGCAAAATGCTGTTATTCCGGTAATGGCCGGAACAGGAAGTGCGTTTACTGTAAGATTTATATTAGTAGCATTTGAACAAGCGTTAATGTCGGTAACGGTCACTGTATATACGCCGGCGGTTCCGGGAGCGATCGTTTGTGAAGTGGCACCATTCGACCACAGGTAAGCGGAATAGCCCGCTCCGGCATCAAATGTTGTTGAAGTACCCTGGCAAATAGTAGTTATTCCGGCAATAGATGGTACCGGTAACGCATTTACAACGGTAGTTGCAGAAGTGGAACCTATGCAGCCGTATGCAGAAGAAACAGTTACAGTAAAGTTACCCGCTCCTGATACCGGTATAGTCTGAGTAGTTGCCCCATTATTCCACTGGTAGGATGCATAACCTCCTCCTGCATTCAATGTAGTAGCGTCACCCTGGCAGATGGTGAGATCACCATTGATAACCGGAGATGGATTGTTACGAACGGTTACCAGTTCACTATCCATGCCCTCGCATGTGTTGGCCGCTGTAACAGTAACCGTATAATTTCCACCGGTATTTACATTAATAGAGCGGGTCACAGCACCAGTATTCCATAAGTAAGAAACGAAACCTATACCTGCATCCAATGTAGACGACTGCCCCTGGCAAAATTCAAAATCACCTGCAATAACAGGAACCGGAAGCGCATTCACGATTACATTGGCCGATGTTGGAGCAACACAGCCGTTAGCATCTGTTACAGTCACCGTTATAACACCTGCATTACCGGTATTAATTGTTTGCGCAGTTGATCCGGTGCTCCAAACATAGTTCTGATACCCTGCACCTGCATTAAGTGTTGTTGTTGCTCCCTGGCATATTGTAGTGACGCCGGTAATGACAGGAACCGGAAGTGGATTCACGATAAGTGTAGCATTATCGGATCCCGAACATCCTGCTGCTGATGAAACGGTGACCGTATAATTTGCTGCATTGGCAGCGGTTATAGTTTGTGTGGTTGCGCCGGTATTCCAGAGATAAGTAGCGTAACCACCACCGGCATTTAATGTGGCAGTGTTTCCGATGCAAACCGCCGCGGGGCCTGTGATATTCGGAACAGGAAGTGCATTGACTGTGACCGGTGTGTTGGTGGTAGCAGAGCATCCCGCGGCATTAGTTACAGTAACAATATAATTGCCTGGAGTGGTCACGTTGATAACCTGGGTAACCATGCCGGTATTCCATAAATAACTGCTAAAACCGCCCCCTGCATTCAGGTTGCTGTTGCCGCCCTGGCAAAATGCCGTCACACCACTTATAGCAGGAACCGGTAACGCATTTACAGTTACATTAACGGTGGTGGTCCCTGTACAATTATTTGCATCAGTAACGGTCACAGCATATGGGCCGGAAGCATTTACGTTTAAATTCGCAGATGCACCTCCGGTAGACCAGAGATACGAAGTGAAACCGGGTGTAGCACTAAGTGTTGTATTGGTGCCCTGACAAATGGAAAGAGTTCCTACAATGGCAGGCACAGGGTTCGGATTGACGGTGATAAGTTGTGAATCGGTGTTGGAACAGCCGTTAGCATCTGTAACGGTTACCGTATATGTGTTACCGGCAGCAACAGTTAGATTTTGCGCTGCAGTTCCGTTGCTCCACAAGTACGTTGCAAAACCAGGTCCTGCACTGAGCGTGGTGTTACCTCCCTGGCAAAAGGCAAAGGTACCGGTGATGTTCGGATTGGGTAACGGGTTAACAGTAACTAAGGTATTTGTAGTAGCAGTGCAACCGTTATTGTTCGTAACAGTTACAGCATAATTTCCTGCAGTAGTAACATTTAGTGTTTGTGTGACATCGCCATTATTCCACAGGTATTGTGAATAGCCTCCGCCGGCATTGAGCGTAGAATTACCTCCTGTACAAAATGAAGTGATGCCGGTGATGGCAGGAACGGGAAGAGGATTTACAACTACTGCCACCGATGTGGATGCTGAACATCCTGAAGCATTGGTAACGGTAACCGTAAACGTTCCTCCTGTTGTAATGTTGACTGTGGGTGTGGCAAGTCCATTACTCCACAAATAGGTAGTATATCCCGGTCCGGCATTCAGAATGGTATTATCACCCTGGCAGAAAGTAAGAATACCGGCAATTGCGGGTATCGGATTTGCATTCACCGCAACATTCACGGTGGCCGAAGCAGTACATCCTCCTGCTTGTGTTACGGTAACGGCATAAGCTCCGGCTGCAGCCACGTTTATATTCTGTGTGAGGGCACCCGTGCTCCATAAGTATGATTGCCCGGCATTGGCAGAAAGCGTAGTGTTGGCACCATTGCATAAACTGAGTACACCAGTTATTTGTGCAGTTGCATTTCCCACAGTAACTGTTACCGGTGTAGAAATCGCTGAACAGTTAGGACCGTTAGAGACCGTGACCGTAAAAGTTCCTGCAGTGGCCACAGTGATGCTTTGCGTAGTGGCGCCATTACTCCACAGGTACGTATTGCCCTGGTTGGCGTTAAGTGTAACATTACTACCCGGACACAGATCGAGTGGTCCTGAAGGTGTGATGGTTGCTGTTGGAGTTGTAAACTGAACTGTAATGTTTGAAGTAAATACGAAACAACTATTATTGGGATTAAAAACTGCTGCGTTATAAACGCCACCGGGAACAATGTTTTGCTCGTTAATAGTTATACACTGGGTAGTTTCACCGGTGACCCAGTTATAATTTTGTGAAGGATTCAGACAAAGTTGAACGCTTGTTCCCGTACAAGCATACACGGTTGCATTATTAGGCTGTGTAACTCCGTTGGCAAAAACATTGATTTGGCCGAAGCTTGAAAAACTTCCTGCTTTCAAAAATACTCCTGAGTCAAAAACTCCATCAGTTGCATCTGCAATTGCAAGTTTAATGTGGTATGTCTGGCACGGCTGAACGGCGGCCTTTGCTGTGAGCACAGTGGTAAAGCCATCGAAAAAAACACTTGGGCCGCTAACGTTATCTATAAAATACTGGCAATTGGTACAGGGACCGGCAGAAACACCGGCTGAATAACCATTATTGATTGTGTTGATTGAAACAGGAATGTTGGTGCTAGGTACGACTGCAAGATTTTGTTGTCCGACAATTCCGGGGCCACTGATAAAAAATGCGAAAACATCGTTAAAGGGTGACGGAGGATTTCCAGCTGCGTAATCGTTATATTCTTCTGAAGCGAAAACATATTCAAACTTTAAGGAATCGGATGCTACATAAAAATCAAATTCCAAAACTGCTGCATCCTGGGTAAGACGCGGATTGATAATGGAATCAAGTTGCGCATCACCAGGTGTACCTACAGCTGTGGAATGATGAAATCCTGCCGCTGCTGTAGTGGCTTGCCCCGAACTTAGGAGAATTCCTGCACTCATTCCCAAATTACAAGCACCGCTACAAGTAAAAGCTGATCTGGATATAGACGCACCGGTATACGTAATATTGGTTGCTGTTACACCGGAACCTAACAGGTAATTGTTCACCAAATCTGTAGGAGTTACCGTATTGTTCATCGTCAGCTGTGCAAATAACGATGATGTGGTTAATCCCAAAATAGCCACCAGGCATAAGACCTTTTTCATAATTGTAAGGTTTTGATAAAATTCAGGTTATAAATATAGTTCTTTTCAAATGAAAAATCAAGATATTTTTCACTCAATTGCAATTACTTACGCCTTTCCTTACCTCGCAGCGGTTTTAAGGCGGCCGGCGGGCATCAAACTAACCTTGATTTTTATGTGCCACCAAACTTTTTTGCCTGAACGGGAATAAGTGCTTTCCCAACAGGAAATGAAGTTTTCCCTCTTATTCCTGACGATTCACCCCCGAATTTGGTTGCCTGGGGTTGAAAAAATCTTTCAGGTAAAAAGGTTCAAAATAGGCAGCTACCTCGAATTCCTTCATTTTGTAAGATTTTTCAGAAAAGAGAATCATACCGGAAGCGGACGGCAAAAAATCTGGGTGAAATACTGCGTTAGGTTGATTTTCAAATAGATGCTTCACTTTTTCAGTTCCGTCGCCAAAAAAATTAACCAAGTGATCTTCCAGGATGGTGGTGAAAGATCCGGCTTCAATGATTTCGGCCGCAGTGGGTACTTCAAACTCTCCCAAATTGTTGAAAAAGGCAGTGTAAACCTCCATTCTCCGGGCATCAATCATGGGACAAAGCCAGGATCCTGTTGCTACCGTGGTATTGGCTAAAAAATATGTAGCCATTGACTGTAAAGTATTTACTGAAATCAAGGGCTTGTCAAGGGCGTAACACAAACCTTTTGCAGATGCCACACCTATCCGCAATCCTGTAAAAGAACCAGGCCCCTTGCTAACGGCAACTGCGTCCAGATCTTTCAAAGCAAATCCCGCATCATGAATGCATTCCTTTATAAAAGTGGTTAGCAGTTTTGCATGACTCTGGCCGGAGTTTTCCTGCCGGGATGCTACCATTTTCCCGTCAAGGGCTACTGCAACTGAACAAACTCCGGTGGCAGTTTCAATATTCAGGATCAATGCCATCTCCGACTACTTATCTTCCCTGGTGAAAAGTTCTTCTTTGCGAACCACTTTAACCACATCTCCCGATTTCAATAATCTTGATATGGCGTTATAGGGACCGGTCACCACCATTTCGCCCGGCTCCAGGCCTTCCAAAATTTGGATGTGTATATTATCCTGGATACTCGTTTTTACCGGGCGCAGACTTACCACTCCATCTTTTACCACAAAAACACATTCATGAAGAGCCGCTTTTTTTCCCGCAACCGGTTTTTTCTGTGTCGCAGTCTGCTCTTCACCGCCTTCACTTTCCTGATCCGAAATATTTTCACCGCCTTCAGCAGTTCCTGCTGTTGAAGTATCGCGTGTAGTAACAGCCTGGATGGGAACAGCCGTAACATTATAAACTTTACGGGTTTGAATTTCAACTGTAGCCGACATACCGGGACGGAAAGGTGAAAAAGTAGGTTCGGTGGTAGGAATCAAATCCTTATAAGAATCGCGGACGATCCTGACTTTAACTGTAAAATTGGTAACCTGGTCAGTGGTGAGACCTGATGATGAATTTGCAGAATTGGCAATTTCCGTCACTACACCTGTAAAATCCCGGTTCAGGTAAGCATCAATGTCAATAATTGCCGTATCACCAACGGTTACCCGGATGATGTCACTTTCACTAACATCAACACTCACTTCCATTTCATTCAGATTAGCCAACCGCATCACTTCGGTTCCTGCCATCATTTCAGTACCTACAACACGCTCGCCCTTTTCCACACTTAATTTAGAAATGGTGCCGTCAACTGGTGCGAATATGGAAGTTTTATTCAGGTTTTCTCGTGACTCTTTCAATGATGCTTCAGAACTTTGCACTCCAAAACTGGCTGCGGAAATACTTTGAGCGGATGCTTCCATATCGGCCTTAGCCACCTCGTAAGCCGACTTTATAGCTTCAAAATCAGAATCTGAAATCACCTTCTGCTCATGCAGTGTTTTATTCCGGTTATACGTTAGTTCTGTTTTCAAAAACTGCGATTCCGATTGCTTGTACCGCGACTTTGCACTTTCAAGATTAGCCTTGCTGCTACTTAGGGATGCTGCCATGCGGTCGAGTGCGGATATATAAATTTCAGGATTAATTTTTGCTAACAGCGTTCCTTTTTTTACCAGGTCACCTTCTTTAACAAACAAATCGACGACCTCACCGGAAACATCGGCAGCCAGTTTCACCTCAACTTCAGGCTGTACTTTGCCACTTGCTGAAACCGTTTCAATAATGGTTTCAGTGGTCACTTTTTCTGCGCTCACCTTTATATTATCATCTTCACCAATCCATCCCGACTTTCTGGCAATTACCAGGAAAACCAATAGCACAACCACACCAATAATTGCATATTTTAAAAAGCTGTTTTTGCGGGCCATAAATTTAAATGTTGCTAGTTTTTTCGACTATAGTGAGCGCGGCTAAAGTAATAAAAATCGGATTCCATTTTTTTTCCGGAATACAATCATTAAGGAAGATCGGAAACAAATAAAAAAGCGTGCAGGAAAATTTGCGCAAAATTAAAATGCTAAAGATTTTCCAAGGTAAAAGTCGATAACTTTCAAGCGAAAAATGAAATCATACTTTGCCTGGATGAGATCAGACTCAGCCCGGGAGCTGGTATTTCTTACATTCAGAAATTCGATTGAACTCAGCATTCCAACGTTATATTTTTTTTCAGCATATACAAATGCTTCATTGCTGGAACTGGCTGCCTTTTGTGAAGCGGTATATTTTTGTTGCGCAGCTATGGCATCGGCATGGGCCTGAACAATACTCTTGTAAGCCTGATTTCGTATAAGCTGATCGTTGTACTTCACATTTTCAAGATTGATTTTTGCGCGCTTCACACTGGATTCCGTAGCCCAGCCGTTGAAGATAGGAATGGACAAACTCAAACCAAGATATTTATTGTAATTCTCATTCAGCTGGTCATTAAATGAAATTTCTTCGTTGGTCAGAAAACGAGTTGCAACGTTGGAATAACCGGTCGATAATCCACCTCCCAGACTGAGCCGCGGATAACGAGCCCCACGTGAAATGGCAAGTCCTTTTTCAGCACTCTGAATGTTCAATGCCGATGCACGGAAGTCGGGTAAAGTTTTAAGTGCAGTATTATAAATTTCATCAGCAGAAATGGATAACGATGAAAGGTCACGAATGTCAACAGCCGGCTGAGCCACATCAAAATCTTCGGTAGATTTTAATTCCAGCAGTTGTGTTATAGTGATAATTGCGGTTATCAACTGATTATCGGCATTAACTTTTGCCAGTTCTTCTGCGGCAAGCGCAGCCTCAGCATCCAGGAAGTTACCCTGGGCCATGCTGCCAGCATCCACCATAATTTTAGTTCGGTCGCGGTTTTGTGTTGCAGCATTCAGGCGGTCGTCAACTGCTTTTAAAGCCTCTTTGCTGTAAAGTACCTGCAGGTAAGCGGCAGCCACATTCAGGGAAATATCATTTTTAATCTTTGCCAGGTTTTCATGGCTGGCCATGTACTCATATTTACTTTGAGAAAGGCTGTTCATAATCTGAAAGCCATTGAAAATAGGGAGTGATCCGCTTGCGGAAATATTCATCGACTGCACCTCCTGGTTGGTATAAACATTGGTGTAGGGATTCACCGAACGTCCGAAATTGTAAGTGTAATTACTATTAGCATTTATTGAAGGAAAAAAGGCCGCTTTACTCTGATAAAAGTTCACAGTTGACAATTCGGCAGTCAGTTCTGATTGCTTGATCTGAATGTTGTTTTTTAAGGCGTATTCGATACACTCCTGTAGTGTCCACGCCTTTTGAGCGGTTGCTGAGCAGGAAAGCAGGATCGCAATGGAAAAGAATAAAACCGGCTTAATATATTTTCGGACCTGTTGGCATATTCCTGTACCGGGCATAAGTAGTTTCATGAATGGTTTATAGGCATTGATTGATGAAAAGAGTGAACAAAGATAAAGGAAAAATCAAATTGCTTCCGGGTTGAGAAAATCAAAGCCAAACATAGGGATGTGAAGGAAACTGTGACAAATTAAAAAAACTGGCAGAGACTCTTTAAAATTGAACGAAACAAACTGGCAGGACTAAGATTCCGCTACATTATAATGTGAGAAAAAAGCAGGCCGAGGTCAGGGTCCTTATTCCGCTTCAGCAACCACTTCCGTTACTTCGGGAACCAACTGGCGTAGTAAATTTTCAATGCCCGCTTTCAGGGTTACTGTAGAAGATGGGCAGCCACTGCAGGAACCTTTCAGTGCAACTGTAACAACACCATTATTAAATGACCTGAAGTGGATAGCGCCACCATCCTGCTCGACAGCCGGCTTAACATATTCGTCGAGCATCTTAATAATTTGTTTTTCGATCACCGAATTCTCAACTCCTTCACCTGCCGTTGTGACACTTTTTTCCTTTGCGGGAAGGGAATGATCTTTCACGTCGTTTTTGAAAGGATTGCTGATAAATAATTTCTCACCTCCCGCCAGGTAGCCTCGTATAAACTCTCTTAATATCCCGGTAATTTCAAACCAATCGATATCAGGAGCCTTGGTGATGGTAATAAAATTTGCTGTAATAAAAACGCCTTTTACCCCGGAGAAGGTAAATAGTTGTTGAGCGAGCGGACAAGCACCGGCCTCAGTGGCGTTATTGTATTCAACCACGCCTTCATCCAAAAGCATCATGTTGCACACAAACTTCATGGCCGAAGGATTCGGAGTGGATTCTGCATATATGGTAACCGGAAGATCCATGTGTGTATATCGTTAAATTCAGATGATAAATAAACGCTTTAGAGCAGGTGCTGTATTAATTAAATGGGTTTTTTAATGTTAATATCCCGTTCCAATTCCGCAATTCTTTTTTTCTGTGCGGATATGGTTTGATTTCTCTTGTAAATTCCTGGAGCCAGGAACAATAAACCAATTACAATTCCCATAATAATGGTAAGCACCAACACAAGCGCCAGGTTGGCATAAGGCAGATCCCAGAAGATTAACCGGACAGTGACCAAAATGTTATTCTGAAGCGCAAAAATTATCGCGATGATGGCGATGACAATAGCTGTTATTAGTTGTCGCATGGTTTTTTGATGGTTAACTTTGTGCCAACCGGGAATCAAAGTTAAAACAATTTAAAGTTGTAGTCTCGTGAAGTCCCTTAAATGACTCAAAAAAAAGTAGATTTTCTGGTCATCGGTTCCGGAATTGCGGGTTTGAACTATGCTTTAAAGGCTGCGGCCACTGGCACGGTGATGATAATTACCAAAGCTAATGAGGATGAATCCAATACTAAATATGCACAGGGAGGCATTGCAACGGTAATTGACAAGGGGGATTCTTTCGAAAAACATGTTCAGGACACCTTAATTGCAGGCGACGGCCTTTGTGACGAAGAAGTGGTCAGAATGGTAATCCGCGAGGGTCCTGCAAGAATCAATGATATTATTGAATGGGGTGCCGATTTCGATAAAAAGCCTTCCGGCGAATATGACCTTGCCAGGGAAGGAGGCCATTCTGAATCCCGGATCCTTCATTATAAAGACATTACCGGATGGGAGATTGAACGTAAATTACTGCAGCAAATTCACCGCCACCCCAACATAGAAATTCATACGCATTACTTTGCAGTTGATATTGTTACGCAGCATCACCAGGGAGAACGGGTTACCAAAGAATCACCGGATATTGCCTGTTTTGGTGCTTATATTTTAAATCTCCATAACGGGAAAATTGAAACCGTACTCGCCAGGATCACCCTCATGGCCACCGGTGGAGCGGGTAACGTTTATCTGAATACCACCAACCCGGTTATTGCAACAGGCGACGGTGTAGCCATGGTTTACCGTGCAAAAGGTAAAATTAACGGGATGGAGTTCATACAGTTTCATCCAACCGCTTTGTACAATCCCGGCCAGCATCCCAGTTTTTTAATTTCGGAAGCAGTGCGGGGTTTTGGCGGAATTCTAAGGACTAAGAATGGAGAAACTTTCATGGAACGCTATGATGAACGCTTGTCACTGGCGCCACGCGACATTGTTGCTCGTGCCATTGATAATGAACTTAAGGTGAGAGGTGAGGAATTTGTTTATCTCGACTGCCGGCACAGTGATCCAGAAACATTTGTTGCGCATTTCCCAAACATTCATAAGAAGTGTTTATCACTCGGAATAGATTTTCGTGTGAATATGATTCCTGTAGTTCCCGCAGCACATTATACGTGTGGGGGAATTGCAGTGGATATGAATGGATGTTCCACAATTAAAAATCTTTACGCAGCCGGTGAATGCACATCCACCGGGTTACACGGCGCCAACCGACTGGCCTCAAATTCCCTTTTGGAAGCAGCAGTATATGCTTATCGTGCTTATGATCATGGAAAAGATGCGCTACCAGGAATCAAGCATCCTGAAAATATTCCCGACTGGAATGCTGAGGATACCCGCGATCCGGAAGAAATGGTTTTGATAACACACAACCGTGAAGAATTACAACATGTGATGAATGATTATGTAGGCATCGTGCGTACAAACATCCGATTAAAGCGAGCGTATGACCGGTTAAATATGATTTATATTGAAACGGAATCCTTGTACAAAAAAACAATTGTTTCGGTTGCATTAATTGAATTACGGAATCTTATTAATGTAGCCTACCTAATCATAAAAGCCGCCATGGAAAGAAAAGAAAACCGTGGGCTGCATTTTAATGCTGACTTGAAAAAAACCGATGAATGATTTTTTAAAATTAATTTCGGTGATTCAAAATGAAAACGATTTCAATGAATGCGCCTTGAAATTATTCCGGTACCAGGCAGCGCATGTGCCGGTTTATAAAGAATACATCCGGTTGTTAAAAAAAGATAGTACAGCTATCAACCATTTTTCAGAGATCCCCTTTTTACCGGTTTCCTTTTTTAAGAATCATGTAGTCAGTGATCAAAGCAACACACCGGAATTTTTTTTTAGCAGCAGTGGCACTACCGGACAAACTACCAGTAAACATTACCTTGCCGATTGCGGAATATATGAAGAGGTAATCTTAAAGTGCTTCCGGCATTTTTTCGGTGACCCGAATGAATTTTGTTTTCTTGCACTTTTACCCTCTTACCTGGAGCGGTCAGGATCCTCTCTGGTTTATATGATGCAGCATTTAATTACAGCAGGCAATCACCCGTTGAGTGGATTTTATCTTCACAACCATCAGGAACTTGCCGAAAAAATAACCACACTCATTAACAATAACGAGAAAATATTTTTGTTAGGTGTTACCTATGCACTTCTCGATTTTTTTGAGAAATTTCCAATGCAACTTCCAGCCGATTATGCAATAGTTATGGAAACAGGGGGCATGAAAGGAAAACGGAAAGAACTCGTGCGACCCGAAGTTCATCAACTGTTATGTAAAGGGTCAGGCCTTACGTATATTCATTCGGAATATGGAATGACGGAATTATTATCACAGGCTTATTCACTGGGCAATGGAATTTTTCAAACTCCACCTTGGATGAAAATTGTAACAGGTGACCTGCATGATCCTTTTGCACCGGCTTCCCTAAATGAAACAGGAATTATAAAAGTCATTGACCTTGCAAATATTCACTCCTGCGCATTTATTGAAACCAATGATCTCGGACGGATTGTAAATCGGGGTTTTGAGGTCCTGGGAAGAATGGATTCCAGCGAACTGCGGGGCTGTAACCTAATGATCGGGTAACGAATACCGGTACCGTTCCACCATCGCCAGATTCTTCTTACTTTTGCATCAATTAAAAATACGTCTGTAAACTATGTCGAATACCCGCCGTACCATCATCATTACCATTTCCGTTATTTTTGGTACGTTGTTGTCAGCGGGTATGTTATATCTCAAACGCGGTAGTCTCGAGGGAAATGATTATTTTCTTTTAGCAACCAATCTCACTTTTTCGCTGGTAATTATTTTTGCGATCGGTTACTTTTTGATTTGGAGAAAGAAAAGCTGACCGCTTTACCTTTTCTTCCCAAAATTATTTATCTTTATTAGGAATTTTCAAACAATTGCCTCTTTTTTTTTGTTGTTTTACAATGGATCAGGGAAACAAAATATTGTTCTGGTTTCGGGAAAGTCTTTGCCTGGAAGGCACAGGCGGTTTATGCAAGGCGGTCGCCGACAATTCAGAAATTATTCCGGTTTTTTGTTTTGATCCGAGGGAACGCGACCTGGTTAAAACCAGTTTTTTATCAGCGGGTTATTTACAAGACCAAATCCGTTCTGCCGCTGCACTTAGAAATGAACTGGTGAAAAGGGGAAGTAATCTTTTGGTAGTTGCACATCCATATGAGAAAATTATTCCTTCCCTGGCAAGGGTTTTAAAAGTCACCCAAGTAATTACCAACCAATTGTCGGAACCTGAAATCAGTGCTTTTCCTGAATTAACGGCTTTTCGCAATCAAAAAGCCCGAGAGGTGAGTCAATTACTTGGTATGCATTCCATTCCGGTTTACTTTGAGGCGCCAGGTTCCCAAAAACACCATTTACCTGCCTCTTTTCCCCGTTTTCCGGAGATCAATCCCGGCCGGATTCCCTCCAAGTAGCTGAATATACGGCATGGAATTTGCTTTTTAAATTGTTGATTATCAGCAGTTATTGGTTTTATTTAGAATTCATCTAAATTTCATTCGACTACGGTAATTTTGCTCTAATAAAATAAACCAGATTGGTTGCCTGTTAAAAGTACAAATCGAACACTTTATATCGGATACCTTATGACACAAATAGAATTTAATCACCGCGTTAAAGATTTATATAAACCACTGAGGAATTTCGCCTTGAAACTCACCCGTAACCTGGAAGACGCAACAGATTTAACCCAGGAAACGATGATGAAAGCCTTCTACAATCATGATAAATTTCGTGAGGGTACTAATATGAAGGCGTGGTTATATACCATTATGAAGAACATCTTTATTAATCAGTACCGCCGCCAGGTAAATTCCCAGGTTGTGACTGATGATACTGATAACCAATATTATATCAATTCTCATTCCCAGCGTACTGGCAATTTAGGGGAGCAGAAGATGATCCTGAAAGATATCCAGGCGGCCATCGCATCTCTTTCGAGAAATCTGAGAATCCCGTTTATTATGGCCTTCCAGGGGTATAAATATGAGGAAATCGCTCAGTTCATGAAAGTGCCTTTGGGAACCGTGAAGATCCGGATACACAATGCCCGGAAAAAACTCAAATCCAATTTGAGTGATTACGCCCCGGTGAATAATTTTCCGGTACCTTATTAAACATGAAAAGTAAATATTTAACCCGCAGGTGTTCCTGCGGGTTTTTTTATGAATTGCAGTTTCAAGAAATATTTTTCTGAGATAATACTATTCTTCTCCTGAAGGAGTTTTTATTCAACGCTTTAAATTTAACTTTGTCGATACGAGTTTACTTTTACGATCTCCATATCTTATCTACATGCTGGTTTCCCTGAAATTCCGCCCCGGTATCATTGCCCTGGTACTGATTTTTGCTGCCTGTTCGCCAGGTAAAAAAGTATCGCTTGCTGAAAAAAATTTCGGTGACGAAATTGAAACCAGGCAAAATCTGGTTTTTACCTTCGACCGGGAACTGGCACCTGACTCTGTGCTCAACCTTTGGGATTCAGTCTCCTATATTTCTTTTACTCCGGAAGTGCAGGGTTCCTTTAAATGGATTTCAGGGAAAGAGCTGGTATTTTCCCCTTCTTCTGAATTCAGGCCCGCCACTGCTTATAGTGCCAGGCTGAATGCATCCATACTTCGTTTTACCAATACTGACACGGAAATAAATTCCGGAGAGAAAATTGAATTCCGTACGCCGTATCTCAAAAGTACCGCCGATAATGCATGGTGGTCACTTGCTGAAGATGATCCGGGAATGATTGCATTGAATCTTTCCTTCAATTTCAATTATCATATTGACCCGGCCGTTATATCCAAATATCTGGAAGTTAACATCAACAATAAGCAAGCTGCATTTAAAATTTCTGATCATTCGGTTTCATCCACGCTAACGGTGAAGTCAGCTGCCATGTCAAAAGAATTGCTCGACGGATGTACGATCACCTACACTTTCAAACCGGGTGCCACCTGCCAGGCATGCGGCTCTGGCATTCCCGAAGCTATTACTGCCACTATGGATGTTAAAGCACCTGATCACTTGGAGATAACACACATGGAGGGAATACTGGATAATGGAACAGGAATTATCAAAGTATACTGCAACCAGGAGATCCTGGTAAAAGAGCTTTCAAAACAGATCACCATTTCGCCAAAAGTTAAATTTACAGTGGAACCCGAAGGCAACGGCTTCAACATTATGGGTGCCTTTGAAGCAGGTGGCAGCTATCAGGTTGATATCAGCAAATCACTGTCGGGAGCCTTAGGCGGTTCCATGCAAAAAGATTTTACTGCCATGGTTCCTTTCGGAGAAATGGAACCTGCTATTGCTTTTGCTTCCTCAAAAGGCGGCTATATGTCAACACTTTCATCAAAAAAAATCAGTATCAACATTACCAATATTCCCAGGGTCACCGTTCGTATTTTTAAAATTTATGAAAACAATATCCAGTCGTTCATGAATTATCACCGGCATAACGAATACTATGAAGACGAGGAATCGTATGGTTATGGATACAGTGAGTACAATTTAAAAAACCTGGGAGATGAAATTATGAACCAGGAATATGAAACAAAGAACCTGGCAAAACAGAACGGAAGTAATTTGCTCAGTCTCGATTTTACTGCCAACAATCAACACAGTGGAATTTACCTGGTATCAATAGCGTCTGTCACCGACCGGTGGATAAAAGCGACGAAACTGATTTCTATTTCTGACATAGGACTTATTGCACGACAATCGAAGGATGAAGTTTATGTATTTGCCAATTCAATAAAAGAAGCCATTCCTGTAAGAGGTGCTAAAATAACTTTTATAAGTACCAATAATCAACAGTTACACACTGCTGTTACAGATAATGAGGGTAGGGCAGTATTTAAAGGCATTACTGGACGCTATCCGGGCTTCACCGTAGGAATGATCACTGCGCGCCATACCGGCGATTTTAATTACATGTCGTTTAATGATACACGGGTTGAGGATTCTCGATTTGATGTAGGAGGAAAAACGAATAATCCTTCGGGTTATGAAGCATACATTTACGGGGACCGGGAGATATACCGACCGGGAGAAACGGTTTACTTCAATACGATAATCCGTAATCAGGGCATGGAAATTCTTTCAAAAGTTCCGCTTAAGATAAAAATTCTCATGCCTAACGGCAGGGAATATATGAACATCAGGAAAACATTGGATTCACAGGGCGCTGCGGAAGCTTCCTTTGTGCTGAACACCTCCGCTGTGACCGGAACCTGGAGCATGGAGGTGTATTCGGCCAATGATGTGCTGCTCAACTCACGAAACTTCAGTGTGGAGGAATTTATTCCTGACCGGATCAGCATTTCTTCAAAAACATCATCCGCAATTTATGTTACCGGCGACTCGGTAAAATGCGAAGCTACTGCAATGAACCTGTTTGGTACACCGGCCTCACAACGGAATTATGAAATGGAATTCAGTCTGAGGAAAAAGACCATCCAGTCAAAAAAATTCCCGGAACATAATTTTACAGTTTCAGGAGCCGATAATATAACGTTTAATACCATTCTAAGGCAAGGGAAAACCGACACCTCGGGAAGAGCGGTTGAATACTTCCCCTTAAATGAAAATTATTCGAATACCGGTTTGCTGGATGGAAGAATTTACATTACCGTATTCGACGAAACCGGAAGGCCTGTTAACAGGGTTCAGCAATTTGATGTCAGCACCCAGAAAGTATATTTTGGAATCAAACTGAGCGACTATTATAATGTTGCACGCCAGCCCATGAATATAGAAGTTGCAGCTGCCGATGCCAAAGGAAATGCTGCTGCTACAACTACCGGCAACCTGCAGGTTATTCGCGTGTACTGGGAAACTGTTATGGAACATACGTATGATTCCCGTTACCGTTATGTTTCACAAAAGCGAGAAAAAATTCTCATCGATAAACAACTGACCGTACCTGCCAAGGGAACTTCTTTTAGTTTCACTCCACAGGAATCGGGTGAATATTATGTAAGGATGAGAAGCAGCGGGTCAACTACCTGGGTGCAATCGGAGTTTTATGCGTATGGCTACGGATTCACGCAAAGCAACGCTTTCGAGGTGAACAACGAAGGCCAGGTGGATATGGAATTTGATAAAAAAATATATGAACCCGGCGATAAGGCGAAAATTTTATTCAAAACACCTTTTGCAGGGAAGATTTTGGTCACTGTGGAACGTGACAGGGTTTATGATTCCTTTTACATCACTACTGATAAACGCTCGGCTTCCATAAACATCCCCATAAAGGAAGAATATTTACCGAATGCCTACATTACTGCAACGTTGATCCGCCCTCTTGATGAAGGCGTCATACCCATTACCATTGCACATGGCTTTGCTCCCTTGCCGGTTGAAAAAAAATCGAATTATTTACCTGTTGAAATTAAAGTTGCAGAGAAATCCAGATCCAATACGCGTCAAATTATTACCGTGCAAACTCTGGCCCTGCGTGATGTGGAAGTTACGGTAGCAGTAGTTGATGAGGGAATAATGCAATTGAAAAATTCCAAAACTCCCGACCCGTATGCCTGGTTTTACCAGAAGCGGGCTCTTGAAGTAACTGCTTTTGATATTTATCCGTACGTGCTTCCTGATATTAAGTTAAAACGGTCAAGTACAGGAGGTGATGGATATGATTTACAAAAGAGAGTCAACCCACTCACCAACAAACGTGTTAAACTGGTGGCATACTGGAGCGGGATATTACACACCGATGGTAACGGTGTGGCTACCTGTTCTGTAGAAATTCCACAATTTTCGGGGGATCTCAGGGTAATGGCTGTTGCCTATAAAGATAAGTCATTCGGAAGTGATGAAAAACACATTAAGGTTTCTGATCCTATTGTTATCAGTCCCTCAATGCCCCGTTTTCTAACACCCGGTGACACCTTGATAATGCCTGTTACTATCACCAACACGACCGGAAAAACACAAAATGTGACGGTATCCATCGAAAAGAGCGGGCCGATTTCGCTTTCGGGAACTGCTTCCCGATCCATAGTAATCAATGCTAACCAGGAAGAGCGCCCGGTGTTTGAATTGGTAACCGGGAAAGTTCCGGGCGAGGCGGTTGTTTCCATAAAAGTTAACAATGGAACTGAAACGTTTTCCGATAAAACAGATATCACCATACGTCCGCCTGCATCACTTCAGAAAATAAGCGGTGCCGGAGAAATTACAGCAGGTGCGACCCAAAAAATTGCCATGACCAATAATTTTATTGCTAACACCCGTTCGGGAAAATTAATTATAAGCAAGTCACCGGTAGTGCAATTCAGTGATCAGTTAAGCTACCTGTTGTCGTACCCCTATGGTTGTGTTGAACAAACCGTTTCGGCAGCATTTCCGCAATTGTATTATACCAGTCTTGCAAAAGCAGTAGTCAATAATCCCGGAGTAGTTGTAAAAATCAGTGAAAATGTAAATGCAGCGATACGAAAATTGCAGTCGATGCAACAATACAATGGTGCATTAAGCTACTGGCCGGGTGGTAACGAAGCGAGCTGGTGGGGTTCCGCTTATGCTTTTCATTTTTTACAGGAAGCCAGGAAAGCAGGATATGAAGTTCCGGTTACCACCACTGATAAACTTAATAGTTACCTCGGGCTGCAGGTTAAAAAACATCCTGTTGAAACTTACTATTATTACAATGACAAAGGATTAGACAGCAAGAAAACCATTCCATCAAAAGATATTTTTTATTCGCTCTACCTGATGGCACTTTACACAAAGGCCGATTTGGCGACCATGAATTATTACCGGTCGAAATTTGATGAACTTGCGCTCGATTCAAAATATTTGCTCGCTGCATCATACATGGCCTGTGGAGATCGGAATGCCTACAACACGTTGTTACCAAAATTATTTGAAGGTGAGGCGGCCAAACGCTCGACAGGAGGAAATTTTTATTCATACATCCGTGATGAAGCGTTGGCTTTGAATGCACTTCTTGAAACAGATCCTTCCAACATTCAAATTGGCGGTATGGTGAAACATCTCTCATCACAGTTAAGAACTGAGAAATATTTAAATACGCAGGAACGGGCATTCTCCTTCCTGGCGCTGGGAAAATTTATGAAAAGTGCCGCGACAACCAATGCCACTGCTACACTAACTGCAACTGGTAAAACAATTGGTGAATTTAAGAATGAGGACCTGGTCATTACAAAAGGAATAACCTCAGGGGATGTTTCCATCCAAATAACAGGAAACGGAAAATTATTTTATTTCTGGGAAATGGAGGGCCTTACCTCCGATGGTTCATTTAAGGAAGTAGACAGTTACCTGCAGGTTCGTAAAACTTTTTACAACCGTTTTGGTCAGCCGCTGAAGGATTTGAAAAATATTAAACAAAACGACTTGATAGTAATAGGAATTTCCCTGGTAAATTTACAGCGCAACCTGGTTGAGAACATTGTAATTACTGACCTGTTGCCGGCAGGAATTGAAATTGAAAATCCCCGTGTAGCTGCCGTGCCGGAACTGGCATGGATCAAAAACAATGATATTCCCGATCATTTCGATATCCGCGATGACCGTATCAACTACTTCACTTCAATAAGTGATAAGCCTAAATATTTCTATTATCTTGCAAGGGCGGTGTCAACCGGTAACTTTGTTATGGGTCCCGTAAGTGCCGATGCCATGTACGACGGATCTTACCATTCTTATAATGGCGCAGGAAGAATGATAATTAACCCCTGAAAATTTAATTAGTATCTAAACTATACAACCATGTGGAACGAAGAAAACAATCAACTTACAAAAACATTTGTATTCCGGAATTTTGTGGAAGCATTTAGTTTCATGACCCGGGTTGCATTTACTGCTGAGAAAATGGAACACCATCCTAACTGGACCAATGTGTACAACAAAGTAACTATACATCTGAACACGCATGATGCAGGCAATGTTGTGACAGAGAAAGACCGGAAGCTGGCTGCTGCCATTGATAAACTGCATGCTATGTAACCGTTTTATCACCATGAAGCAGAGTATTTTCAGGCGATTTTTAAAGTGGGCTACTTATTCATTGCTTTGTATTGCTATACTTTTTACACTGTCAAATTTTTTCTTCCCGTTAAGGGAACAACCCGTATATTCAAGTATCATTACAGATAAGGATGGCAACATGATGCATGCTTTTTTGTCGCCGGATGAAAAATGGCGAATGAAAACCGAATTGCATGAGATCAATCCACTGCTCAAAAAAACAATACTTTTTAAAGAAGACAAATATTTTTTCTATCATCCCGGTGTAAATCCGGTTGCAATAATCAGGGCTGCTTTTAACAACACTATAAAGGGCAAAAAAACATCCGGTGCATCCACGATCACCATGCAGGTAGCCCGTTTATTATACCCTGCCAAACGGACCTACTCCAACAAAATTATCGAAATGTTCCGGTCGTTCCAACTGGAATGGAGTTATTCCAAAGATGAAATTTTTCAGTTGTATTTAAACCTGGTTCCTTATGGAGGAAATATTGAAGGTGTGAAAGCAGCGTGCTGGTTTTATTTCGGCATACAGCCGGCCCATGTCAACCTCAGCCAGGCGGTGGTGCTTTCCATAATTCCGAACAGGCCAGGCTCATTGCATCCTAAAAAAGGAACTGCATTAATTACCAGGGAACGCGACCGGTGGCTGAAACAATTAAGAACAGGTGGTGTTACGGGCATGGATGAAACCGCTGATGCACTTAATGAAACATTGCTGATGCCAAGACGCCCGGCTCCAAAAAACATTCCTCACCTGGCGCTGAGGTTAAGAGCATCCTCTTCTAACAAAACTACTATCACTTCCACCATAGACAGGGCGATGCAGGAAAAAACTGAATCCATTTCTTACAATCACCACAAACGTCTTGCATTAAAAAACATACATAACCTTTCCGTACTCGTCATCGAAAATAAAACGCGTAAAGTGAGAGCATACCTCGGCTCACCCGACTTTAATGATCAGAAACATTCGGGACAGGTAGACGGATGCAACGCTGTACGTTCGCCGGGAAGCACGCTAAAACCCATGGTATATGCACTGGCAATAGATAAAGGGATTATAACACCACAAACCACCCTGGAAGATGTTCCTGTTAACTTTTCAGGTTATGCGCCTGAAAATTTCAATGCGCGCTGTAATGGTCTCACGGCGGCTTCCAAGGCATTGGCTTTTTCATTAAACATTCCTGCGGTAGCACTTTTAAATGAAACCGGCTTATCGGAATTCACGGCACAATTAAGGAAAGCGGGGTTTAAGTCGCTGAAGCGGGATGCTGAAATGGGATTATCTGTGATACTCGGCGGATGCGGTGTTAAAATTACGGAGCTCGCTGGAATGTATGCCGCTATGGCTAACGGCGGTGCGTATATGCCTTTGTCTTTTGTTGAAAGTGATTCGTTTCCTACATCCACACAGTTACTCAGCGAAGCTTCAGCATTTATGATCACTGAAATGCTCACAGGAATGATGCGCCCTGATTTGCCAAATAATTATGAAAGCAGTACGCACGTCCCTAAAATTGCCTGGAAAACAGGCACGTCGTATGGAAGGAGAGATGCCTGGAGTATCGGATATAACCGAAAATATACCATAGCCGTGTGGGTGGGAAATTTTAATGGCGAAGGTGTTCCGGAACTCACCGGTGCTGATGTGGCCACACCGTTACTTTTTGACCTGTTCAACGCCATCGACTACAGTTCAGATAACAACTGGTATACGGCACCCCGCAGTGCTGATCTCCGGCTGGTATGTTCCCACTCCGGATTGATACCGGGAGAATTATGTTCGGACCTTGTTACCGATTATTACATACCTGCTGTTTCATCAAATAAAAAATGTGCTCACAGCAGAGAAATCATGGTCAATCCTGAAAATACCTGGACGTATTGCATGACCTGTGCACCTGAAAATGGTTATCGTAAAATTTTTGCTGATAACCTTCCCGCTTCGGTATATGCTTTTTATACCGCTAACAACATTCCATTTTCAAAATCACCTCCTCACAATCCCCTCTGCACGCAGCTATTTAGTGAACAACCCCCGGTTATTGTCTCGCCGGTAAATAATAAAGAGTATCTTCTTGAGAAAAATGCATCACAGCCTTTGCAGCTGACCTGTAATGCGGGTGCTGATATTTCAACGGTATATTGGTATATCAACGACCGGTTTCTTGCGAAAAGCACTCCATCGGAAGCTACCTTTTTTACGCCGGAAGAAGGCAGTTACAAAATATCCTGCAGCGATGATAAAGGACGAAACAGGGATATCAGCGTGAATGTAAAGTTTTATTAGAAGCACAAAAGGCTGATGAAGTTATTTCATCAGCCTTTTGTATTCCGGTAAAGAAAATTATTTTACCATAAATTTCCTTGATGTTTTAGCTACTCCATCGGAGATAGTAACCGTGTACACGCCGGGAGCAAAATCACCTGTGGCTACGGTAATTTTCTTATCCGCAGAAGCGAAGGCCGATACAAGTTGACCTTTCACATCGAATACCTCAACATTTAATGACGCAGCATTTAAATCGTTCACAACAAAATAAATGTACTCTGTTGCAGGAACAGGGAAGATGCTGATATCAGATGCATTTCCAGTTTCGTTCAATCCTACAGGTAACGGCAATTCAAAACCTTCAATTGAGTTTGGTGTTTGTTGTATCACTGCACATAATGATGGTTGCGCTGCAATTCCTGTCGCGATACAAACACCTCCGGCAAGACCGGCATAGCCCAATGAAAGATTTACATCCAGTGTAACTCCTGTTTGAGTACCTGTTGCAACATCCAGTTGCCATAAGGTAGCTCCTGGATTTCCAGGCTGATCAAATACCCATAGGAATTGTGAACCCAGGCTTGAAATATTGTCAACTACAGTACCATACATTCCAGCCAGACCGTGAGTACCTGCTGTAATGGTATTAAGTGTTCCACCGGTCATGTCAACCTGTATGATGCTGGTTCCAAAATTCGATACCCAGAAACCACCCGCACCGCCATCAGCAGTTGGATCGTAAGTTAAGGAACGCACAGAGAAACCGAGTGCAGGAACAGGAATTGAACCGGTAACTGTTTTAGTTACTTTATCAATGATTACAATGTTAGGTCCGTTTTGTGATGCATACACCATGTTACCATCTGTTGTCAATGCACGGATTCCTCCGCCAGCACCCAGGGGAACAAAAAAGCTGGACATGAGATTGCCTGCATTGTCTAATACCCAAACGGTATCACTCTGCCATTTAGCTACCCAGAATTCGGAACCGAGGTGTACTATACCTGCATTACCAACCGATCCGGTTGTTGTAGTGATGTTATAGGAAAACTGCTGATCCAATAAAGCCTGGACACCTGGTGAAGGAATGGCTGTTGATGTACCTGTTCCCACTGCTTCTGATCCGGAACCGGTTCCTGAAGTTTGGGCATACGAGAATGTCACGCTTCCTGCTAACGCAGCCAGCAATAAAAATTTAGTAAAGATTTTTTTCATGGGTTTAGGGTTATTGTTGATTGTTGTTTGAATTAGTAAAGGAAGGTAAACGCCGGGGATTTGCCAAATAAAAATTACCGGACCTCGTGAATTATTTTTTGTAGATCCATGCTGTTTCAACCACGGCAGCTTTTATCCCGGGAAGGGTATCTGTAGCCTTACCAAAACTAGCTGTTGAAAATAGGCTGACCATATACAACCCGCCATTATTCTGGCCAATGATGCTGGCATCCACTCCTTTGGATTTCAATTCTGACACAAAATTCTCAGCGTTTTGCTGTGACCTGAAACATCCGCCGATAACAAAATAAGTTCGCTGATCCACTTCAACACTAACCACGTCAGTCGAAACAGCCGGAGCAGTTGAAGGTGAAGGAGTAGCGACGGTTTCAACAACTGGTTCAGGAGTTGGTTTAGTGACAGTATTTGGAACGGCAGGTGTTAACTCAGAATTTGAAAGTGGTACCGTTTCACTTTCCGCACTGTCGGCCTGCCCGGTTGCGGTTTCATTAAAAGTATCATTGCCAGTTGGAGGTGGTACTTCAAATGGGTTGATGCTGGGAACAGTAAAATGTGAATTATCTGACCGATCACCTTTAATTACATCCAGATATTCGTTCATCCTTGAAAAAGGAAGCAATGTCGATAAATTCGTATTGAACTCCTTTAATACAGGAGGAGTCATTATCAGAATCGCCAGCACAGCTGCTGCCGGAATCATTTCCAGAACTTTCCATCCAAATACACGAACTTCCTTTTCAGGCTTCGATGTTACCGGAGCCAGTTTCCTTATCACTGTTTCAGCAGGAGTTGCCGGCTCTGTGGCGGAACGTTTTATTACAGGTGAATGAACAGGTGCAAGTCCAAAAGATGCTATTAAATAATTGGCATGATGATCGGGGACAAACTGAAGCCTTTGTTCCTGATCGAAATAAAGCACACCCACCTTATCTATTTTCAGTTTCTGCCCTGATTTCATTCCGGCGGAAGCCTCTTTTACAAATTCACGGATCACCTCGCAGGCATCCACATAATTCAATGTGGTTCGCTGCGCAATATGATTGGCAAGCAATCCATCATTATTCTTCAAAGAAGCATTAAAAGCCAGTTTTTTAGAGGGCGGTGAAATTACATGCAAAGCAGGGTTGATGGATGCCGGTTTGTAATTGGCAATAAAACCACCCAGGTCTGTTACAATCACGCAATCATGATCGTATAATAATTCACTTATATAATTGTCGATTTTCACCTGCTAGAATAAGGCTGCTAATTTACAGAAATTTAGGTGTTATCCGACAAAACAGTAACAATGAAAAATGACTTTCTTAGCAATCAATCAGATACACTAAAACGCTTTTCTATGAGTACCACATCGGAGGGAGTATCAACTGCAATATTTTCATGGTCACTCACCGCAGTCATGATCCGGTATCCGTTTTCAAGCCACCGCAACTGCTCAAGAGATTCACTGGATTCGAGGATGCCCTGAGGTAAGGCTGCCAATTGCGGTAACAATGCTGCACGATAGCCATAGATACCGATATGTTTGAAAAAAATTTGCTTTTCGAGCAGCGAAGCTAAATTTTCAGGTTTATAATAAGGAAGGGCGAGGCGACTGAAGTAGAGTGCCCATCCCTGAAAGTCTTTAACCACTTTGGGAATATTCCTGTTTCCCAGCTCTGTGGGATCACTAATGGGTTTGATTAGTGTGCCGATCATCGCCTCTTTATTATCGAAACACTTTATGAGCAAATCAATTTGTTCGGGGTAGATGTACGGTTCATCGCCCTGTATGTTGATCACCAGTTCAAAATTTCCTCCTATTAGTTGTAATGCTTCTGCGCAGCGGTCGGTACCACTTTCGTGGGATGAAGAAGTCATGACTACCTCACCTCCAAATTGTAACACATGATCAAAGATCCTCTTATCATCCGTTGCAACAACTACTTTAGAGAGCCGCGATGCCAATGAAGCCCGTTCATAAACACGACGGATCATGGTTTTTCCATGGATGAGGGTTAGCGGCTTGCCAGGAAAGCGGGTAGATGCGTAACGGGCAGGAATGATTCCGATTACATTCATGGTTTCCCGTTAGCAAATCCCATCATTAATCTTGCAATACAATAATTAGTAAACTGGAGTTGCCCTGCGGGATTGTCAGTTCCTAGCGTAAGGCTTTTGTAAAAGCGATCCCACAATGCTGGGCCGGCATTCGCTGTCGGGATACAATAATAGAGTGGTGCACTTCGGATTTTGGTAAAAACAGCGATCACCGCACAGGGTTGTGTTTCACCATCGCGGAAAACCAATTTAAACTCCATCTTACGTTCCGATTCCTCACAACCTTCAGCATCTTTTAAATAATAACCTGCTTTGGTCTCAAGCTTATTCTGCAATTGAATTTTATAACCTACCGCGCCGTAATTGTATTCCTCCTCGGTAGTTGGAGCAATCATTTGCGCCTGGGCGTGGCATGATAATGCTATCAGAATCAATACAATATAAATTTTCATAATCATGAACCTGGTTTCTGTCAAAGGTAAAAAATATCTGTTTGGAAAGGAAAAGAGTACGGTATAAGCCAGTCATTCCGCTGTTCCCAAAAAAATTACCCCTACCATGAACGGTAAAATAACGCCATTTCTTACATACTTCTAAAAACTACGTTGCAACCCTGTTACTCCGCATCCGTTACGCAGGCAAAAAGAAAGTATTTTATGAGTCACTTTGAAGGAGATAATGATTTGTTGCCAAAGGGAGAAATTATCCAGGATGTTGCCCGGAGAGAACGGTATGAGGAAATTGTAAAGGAAACCATAAGGGAATTATATGCTAATGCCCGATACTGGGAATTTTTCAAAACGTTCAATGAAGAATCGGTACACGATTTTATTTCAGAGTACGCGGCTAAAAAAGCATACTACCTTGTTAATGGAACCATACTGGTTTCAAAAAAAGAACGGGAGCAATTTCGCTTCAGGGATCTTGCAGAAAATTGCCTGTGGGAAATACAACAAAAAAAATTATTCAACCTTCAGGCTGAATGGCGAGCAGGGTTGATCACACTGGAAGGTGTTGAAGTAACTCGTGACTTTTATTGTATTGAGAAATCTATACGCACCTGTACTTTTCTGACTCCGGTAAGTGCTGCGGAACTTAATCTTTATATGAATTATGTTGAATCAGGAGAATTCAGTGAAAAAACATGGTACTATCACTGGCAGGATTATGACAGCATCAGGAATGCGGGTGACTGCAAAGAAATTGTTCCGGCATGGTACCGTTATTATGATGCTAAAATGGGTTCCGATTATTTGATGCTGCTTCCCGACAACAAAGGTGATGAAGAAAAAAAATGTCTTGCTGCGTTGAGGCATCATTACGGAAATGAACATGCTCTTGAAGCGCAGTCCGAAGGTATGTTTCATAGAACAGGACCCGATCTCCATCTCAATTACGAATCTCTTGATTTCTTTATCAAAACATTTGAAAACAGGAACCTGTTGAATTATTTCCAGGCTGCAGAAAAACAGCCGAAAGATGTTGCTGATGAAGCACTTTTACAGGATGCATTGCGGTTGCTACAAAAAGCCGAGACAAATGTCAGGTTGCCAAAAGCGCGCGATTGGAGGCAATCGGTTATCAGGGGAGCGGCCCTTTATAAAACCAACCAGATACTTGCTAACATTCCAATAATTTTTGATGAATACTGGTTCCGGATTAAATCAGGAATTGCGTTTTCAGAAACTGATGACTTGCATATTTTACATGAATACAAAACTTTTACCAGGCTCTACCGTCAACAGGTAAGTGAAGGCAGAAGATTACTTTGCGGAAGATAAACCGGAAAGAAACGAATTACAGTTTAATAGTTAACTGCACTACAAAATTTCTCGGCGGTTGCATATCGGCCGGTCGTCCCATGTATTCGTGATTGAAAAGATTTTTTACAAGAAACGCCATGCGGAACTGCTCGGTAATGCGGTATCCTAATCGCATATCAAATACCCAGTCACCGTAGTCGTGAATAGTTCGGTAATGTTTAACTCCGGGTATTGTAAAATCACTTTCAAAAACCGCGTCAACATTTTCCATAAAGCTATTGTAACGCGTGCTTACACCCAGCATAACTTTCCCGGGATTCAATTCCAGATCACCTTTAAACATGTGACGATACCGGTATTTCAGTATGTTGTAATTGGCCGAATTTTTTAGCGTGTCGGTAGCAGCATCAAAATCCAGCTGAACAGGATCAATGTAAGTATAACCGCAAAACAAGTTGACCGGTACTCTTCCAATCATACCGCTTCCATTCAAACCAATATCAAATCCTTTGATCCGAGTGTTACCAATATTAACCGATTTAAATCCGAAACCATATGATGGTGGCACGGGAGGGCCATAATTTCCAAACGTAAATTCCATCATATCCTGGTACTCACTCCAGAAAAACGCCACATCTAAAAATCCTTCCCAGCCACCCAGCCGGATGCCTTGTTTGATTCCTGCTTCAGCAGTCCATCCGGTTTCTGATGTTACACTGTCATTCGGATAAATCACGATGCTTCCCACCTGTGTACTAATATATTTTTCGGCTATAGTAGGATACCGGTAACCCTGGCCATATGAAGCCCTGAAATGCGTGTGCTTAAAAATTTCAAAATTAATTCCCGAGCGGATTACGGGTATGGTTTCTTTATCTTTTCCATCAATAGAATTGGATTCTACTCTTCCACCCACCGCAACATTCAGTCTCCAGATCTTAGCATCCACCTGTGCAAACCCTGCAGTGTTGTTTGCATAATGGTTTTCATACAATTCACTTCTCACATCAGAATACATTTCCACTACACCGGCAGTAATGGTAAGAAAATCTTTAAACTTTTTCTGGTAGCGGTACTCTGCATAGTACAAAGATGCGCTTGATTCCTGGTTAGTATTATTTTTATTGTCGGAATTAAAATATCGGGTAAGCAATTTGTGTGTGCTTCCTTTTTTTCCTGAATAGGTAATGAACGGATCAATGCTGTTACGTGTTGTTTCATACAAACTGATTGTGGTGGTGGAATCGGCTAATCCGCCTTGCGGCAGATAGGCACCTGATGAATCATTTTGCCAAAGAAGGAATAACCCTCCCTGCGTAAACGTAAAATTTACATTCACTCCTGCGTATAATCCTTCAATTTTCTTAAAACGATACCGCGTATTGGCACTGAGGCGATAGCGTTCTTCGGACTCACCCTGCCGGAATCCATCATCCTTAAACACATTTCCCGATAAGGCCACATCGAATTGTTTTACCTGTTGCAGGTGATTAAAACTTAAACCCCTGTTAGTTTGACGTTTTGTTCCCCACCACTGTAATTCTTCTCTTTTTGTATCACCATACCAACCGGTGAACCAGGTAATATGAGTTTCAGGTTTTGATTTTGGATAAGCGGTGCGAACATTTATGACACCATTCATAGCAGAAGATCCAAATAAGGCTGAAGAAGCCCCCTTGATAATTTCCACCTGTTCGATATTTTCAACGGGCAAAAAACTCCATTTGATATCACCGGCATCTGCGGCAAGCATAGGCAAATCATCCACCAGCAATAAAACACGGCTTCCGGCACCATAACTGAACCCGCTGCCTCCGCGAATATTCGCTTGCCCGTCGATAATAGCCACACCCGGAACCTGTTCCATAACAACATCCATAGAAGTGGCATTTATATTTTCTATAAGAGTTGGTTTAATAACTTCCATAGAAACTGTTACTTCTTCCAGTTTCTGTTCAAACTTGCCCGCGCTTACAACAACGGTGTTCAGCATGGTGGATTCAGGTGACAAATCAATGTTTAAGATCCTTGCTTCACTGCCTGCGAGCGTAATTTGCTTAATCTGTGCCGCATAACCCACAAAACGAAAAGCTACTGACACATCACCGGGAAGAATTTCCACCGAGTATTTCCCACTGGCATCGGTCACAGTTCCACCTATTCCATTTACAACCACATTCACACCGGGAAGGGATTCTTTGGTTGCAGCATCCCGCACCAGGCCCATCAGCACCGCTTTCTCCTGGGCGGCTCCTGTCAAACTGTAAAACATGAGTAACACCAGGCAATTCCATTTGATAAGCATAGGTTCGTGTGGGATTTTTATTAATTTTGGCGAAATATACTTTTTATTTGTTTTTCTATGAAATCTAATATTGATGAACTTTTCATTCATCGCATCGCTTTGACATTAATTGAAGGAGTGGGTGATGTGCTGGCCAGGCAATTGGTAAGTTATTGCGGAAGTGTTGAAGCTATTTTCAGGGAGAAGAAACGGCTATTGGAAAAAATACCTGAAATCGGTCCTAAAACCGCTGCCTCCATCGCCACCTTTAACAATTTTCAACGCGCCGAAAAAGAGCTGGATTTTATTCGCAAACACCAGATACAATCGTTCTTTTATCTTGACAATGATTACCCGGTGCGATTGAAAAATTGCTATGATGCACCTATTATGTTATATTACAAAGGAACAGCATCGCTCAACCACAACAGGATGGTGGCTATTGTTGGTACCCGTAACGCATCGGAGTATGGAAAAAGTTTCACCATGCAGCTGGTGGAAGAATTAGGCGCCATGAAAGCAATTGTTGTTAGCGGGTTGGCTTATGGAATCGACATAGCGGCACATAAAGCATGTATTCAAAAAAATGTGGCAACTATCGGCGTGATGGCGCACGGGCTGGATCGAATTTACCCTCAGGCACACAGCCAGGCTGCGCGTAAAATGGTGACTCATGGCGGACTCATTACCGAACACATCAGCGGTGTCGATCCTGACCGTGAAAATTTTCCGAAACGGAACCGGATTATAGCAGGACTTTGTGATGCTGTTGTGGTGGTAGAAGCTGCAAAAAAAGGTGGCGCACTTATCACTGCAGATATTGCCAACTCGTATAACCGGGATGTATTTGCGCTTCCCGGCCGTATACATGATACGTTTAGTGAAGGGTGTAACATGCTCATCAAATCAAACCGCGCCGCCCTCATACAATCTGCAGCCGATATAAAATATATTATGGGCTGGGAAGATGAAAATAAAGTGAAACCCTCACCACAAAAACAATTGTTTGTAGATCTCAATGATGATGAAAAAAAACTGGTATCGTTTATTATCGCTCACGAAAAAGCCGCAATCGATTCCATAGTCATCCATTCCGGAATGCAACCCAGCAAAGTAGCTTCCCTCCTACTCAATCTGGAATTCTCAGGAGTACTAAAATGCCTTCCCGGGAAAATTTACCAAATCAATTAAAATCCTTAATTAACCAATACCTTTCTCATTGAATTAACCACTGGTTCACCCTTTGAATTACCCTTTTTCCCCTTACCTTTGAACTTTAAATAAAACATTATGTACGCCACTCTCCAGCCTGTATTACAAAAAGAACTGAAAGAAATAGAAGAAGCCGGACTATTTAAAAAAGAACGGATTATCGTTACACCTCAGGGTGCCGATATTCAACTGGCAGATGGAAAAAAGGTGGTTAATTTCTGTGCCAATAATTACCTGGGATTATCGTCTCACCCTAAAGTAGTTGCTG
This sequence comes from Bacteroidota bacterium, assembly GCA_030855635.1. Lineage (GTDB taxonomy): Bacteria > Bacteroidota > Bacteroidia > AKYH767-A > OLB10 > JADKJB01. The sequence continues at coordinate 48,891 of JALYQW010000043.1, forward strand.
CTGCGAAACATGCCATTGACACACATGGTTACGGTATGTCGTCGGTTCGTTTTATTTGCGGCACACAGGACATCCACAAAGAACTCGAGCAAAAACTTTCTGCGTTCCTGGGAACCGATGACACCATTTTATACGCTGCAGCATTTGATGCCAACGGCGGAGTTTTTGAACCTTTATTAAATGAACAGGATGCGATTATTTCTGATGAGCTGAATCATGCTTCCATTATTGACGGGGTCAGGTTATGCAAGGCGCAACGAATGCGATACAAGCATAACAACATGGAAGACCTGGAAGCTCAACTCAAGTCGGCGATGCACCTTCGTCATCGCATGATTGTTACCGACGGCGTTTTCTCAATGGATGGCACCATAGCACAACTCGATAAAATTTGTGACCTGGCCGATCGTTACAAAGCTCTTATCATGATTGACGAATGTCATGCCTCGGGCTTCATGGGTAAGAACGGAAGAGGAACTCATGATCATCATAACGTGATGGGTCGTATTGATATAATTACCGGCACGCTGGGAAAAGCGCTTGGTGGGGCTTTGGGTGGTTTTACTTCCGGAAGGAAAGAAATTGTGGACCTGCTCAGACAACGGTCGCGCCCATATCTTTTTTCAAATTCACTGGCACCATCAATTGTTGGCGCTTCCCTGGCTGTGCTCGATTTATTAAGCACGACAACGGATTTGCGCGACAAGCTTTGGGAAAACACGGCTTACTTCAGAAAAAACATAACAGCAGCAGGTTTTGATATTAAACCTGGAACACATCCCATTGTACCGATTATGTTGTACGAAGCCAAACTTGCCCAGGATTTTGCCACGCGATTACTTGAAGAAGGAATTTATGTTACCGGTTTCTTTTTTCCCGTAGTTGCAAAAGGAAATGCCCGGATCCGGGTGCAGCTTTCGGCGGGTCATGAAAAGCATCACCTGGATGCCGCCATTTCCGCCTTTACCCGTGTTGGAAAAGACCTTGGTGTGATTAAATAAATTTTCTGGAATTACTTGATAAACTGATTTAGAAAATATATTTTGACAGAACGCTCATTCCCGGAGCTATAGGAATCCCATTCACTGGAAATGACGTTCCAATGAAACCCGGGATTTACTTTATAACGGTAACCCTAAACGAAGAACCGTGACAAAAACACATCGTGAACTACTAACTATCAGAGCTGGAGTAATTTTTTAACAGGATCGCTACCGCCAAACAGCATGAGTACGGGGTTTTCAAGCATCTGTTTAACTTTCATTAGAAAACTTACCGATTCTTTTCCATCAATGATGCGATGGTCATAAGACAATGCAACGAACATTATAGGACGGATTTCCACTTTTCCATTAATAGCCACAGGCCGTTCCACAATGTTATGCATTCCAAGAATTGCACTTTGCGGAGGATTAATAATAGGAGTTGAAAGCATGCTTCCGAAAACGCCTCCATTGGTAATAGTAAAAGTGCCTCCTGTCATTTCATCAATAGAAATTTTGCCATCACGCGCTTTGGTGGCAAGGGCAATAATCTGTGATTCAATTTGAGCCAGCGAAAGGGTGTCTGCATTCCTGATAACCGGAACCATCAATCCTTTCGGTGCACTCACTGCGATACCAATATCGCAATAATCGTGAAACTCTATTTCATCGCCATCAATCATTGCATTAACAGAAGGAAATTCTTTTAAGGCTTCGCACACCGCTTTGGTAAAAAAAGACATAAAGCCCAATCCCACGCCATGTTTTTCCTTGAATTTATCTTTATGATTTTTTCGTATTTCCATGATGGCACTCATATCAACTTCGTTAAAAGTTGTAAGCATTGCCGTTTCATTTTTCACCGCCACCAGCCGCTGCGCCAACTTTTTCCGGAGCATGCTCATTTTCTCACGGCGTTTTCCAGAGGCAGCGGTGCGGGATGACGTCCCAGCAGTTGTTTCCTTACCGTTCCCGGAACTTTCCTCTTTCAATTTAGTATTGTTTTCGCCTGGTTCATTTTGATTTGCAGCTCCAGTAATAACATCACCTTTGGTAATGCGGCCGCCTTTGCCGGTTCCTTTAACCTGGGCAGGAGTCATTCCTGATTCCTTCATCATTTTTCCAGCAGCGGGGGAAGGAACACCTTCTGTATAACCGGCTGCTTCATTTTCAACAGGCGGAACGGGCTCAGGTGCTTTGTCGGCGCTTTTTACTTCAGTTGCAGGCTTCGGTTTTTCGGTAGCTTTACCTTCACCATCGATGGTACAAACCACAGTTCCTACAGAAATGGTTTCTCCTTCTTTCACCTTAATAGATAACGTACCGCTTTGCTCTGCAGCAATTGTTAAAGTAGCTTTATCAGAATCAATTTCAGCCAGCTCTTCATCCTTTTCTACGTAATCGCCATCATTTTTCAACCAGCGTGCGATTTGGACTTCTGTGATGGATTCACCGGGTGACGGAACTTTTATTTCTGTAATCATGGTTTAAAAAAATAATGAACTGTTAAAATAAAAACTGTATTTCATGAAGTTACTTGTACACGAAGTACCGGCAGAAAACATTTCTCAACCGATACTTTCAAAAACTTTCTTTGTAATTTCCTTTTGCTCTTTCTCATGCTGAACGTGTGAACCGGTTGCAGGGCTGGCGCTTTCGCGACGCGAGATGATGGAGAATTTCTGATTTCTCCACACACGCAACAAGAAACTTACTGCACCCATGTTTTCCGGTTCTTCCTGAACCCATGTTATTTCTTTAGCCCCGGTGTAACGGGCAATAACTTTTGAAAGCTTTTCCTCCGGAAACGGATATAATTGCTCCAGTCTTACTAGTGCCACATGACCCACATTTTGTTTTTCCCGGAAATCGAGCAGATCATAATAAATTTTACCACTGCACACTACAACACGCCTGACCTGCGATGCTTTGATTTGATTATCATCAATCACTTCGCTAAATCCGCCACTTGAAAAATCATCAAGTGAAGAAACACATTTTGGATGGCGCAACAGGCTCTTTGGCGTCATCACTACCAGTGGCTTGCGGTATTTGCGGATGAGTTGTCGTCGAAGGACGTGGAAAAAATTCGCCGGTGTGGTACAGTTAACAACCTGCATATTATTTTCCGCGCACAGCGTAAGAAACCGTTCAAGGCGCGCGCTTGAATGTTCTGCACCCTGGCCTTCATAACCATGAGGCAACAACATGACCAGTCCGTTCATGCGCTTCCACTTATCTTCAGCGCTACTGATGTACTGGTCGATGATAATTTGTGCAGCATTGGCAAAATCGCCGAATTGTGCTTCCCAGATAATTAAAGTATTGGGGGCAGATAAACCGTATCCGAATTCAAATCCCAGCACCGCATATTCCGAAAGCAGGGAATTATAAATGGTGAAAGGTGCCTGTTTATCATTAATATTATTCAGCGGATAATATTGCTCCTCAGAATCCTCCACACGTATAACGGCATGCCTGTGTGAAAATGTTCCGCGCTCCACATCCTGCCCACTCACACGCACCGGAAATCCTTCGTTAAGCAAGGTGCCGTAAGCCAGCAACTCACCCATAGCCCAGTCGATACGCTTACCTTCCTTCACCATTTCCTTACGGTCGTTGAACAAACGTTTTGTTTTGGTGAAAAATGGTTTTTCCTCCGGAAGGTCAGAAATTCGGTCGCCGATTTCCTTTAGCACTTCTATAGCTACTCCGGTATCAGGCGAGTGAAGAATTTCTTCGGGTTTAGCAAAATGCAGTCCCGACCAGTTTCCTTCAATCTGCCGAATAAATTTAGTTTTTTCCTTGGTTTTCGCTACATCCAGTTGTTCCTGCAGCATTTTTTTAAATGTCGCTTCCATTTCTCTGGCTAGCGTTGCTTCAATCACACCCTGCGACAACAATTTCTGGTTGTAGATTTCGCGTGCATTCGGATGGGAGGCAATGGCTTTGTATAAAAGCGGCTGCGTAAAACGGGGTTCATCGCCTTCATTATGACCAAACTTGCGGTAACACAATAAGTCGATGAAAACATCACGGTGAAATTTTTGTCGGTATTCCATTGCTAACTGTATGGTATATACGAGGGCTTCCACGTCATCACCATTCACATGAAAAACCGGCGATAAAGTTACTTTTGCCACATCGGTACAGTAGGTCGAAGAACGTGCATCCATGTAATTGGTGGTAAAACCAATTTGGTTGTTTACAACAATATGAATGGTTCCTCCTGTGCCGTAACCTTTCAGTTGCGACATCTGGATGACTTCGTAAACAACGCCTTGTGCGGCAATGGCAGCATCGCCATGAATCAACACAGGGGCGATGTGATCAATAGTGCCACCTTCGGTATTATCGATCTTTGCCCTTACAATTCCCTGCACAACCGGGTCGACTGCTTCCAGGTGTGAAGGATTGGGCGTGAGACTCAGGTGTACTTTTTTACCTTTCGCAGTTTCCACGTTACCGGAAAAGCCAAGATGGTATTTTACATCACCATCAAAAGCATTATCCTCAAATTCTTTTCCTTCAAACTCGGTAAATATATCTTCGTAGGTTTTATTCAGAATGTTAGCAAGAATGTTCAGTCTGCCGCGATGAGCCATCCCGATCACAAATTCTTTGATACCAAGTTCTGCACCTGATTCAATGACCGCGTCAAGTGCTGGAATCAATGTTTCTGCACCTTCAAGAGAAAAACGTTTCTGACCTGCAAATTTCACATGCAGGAAATTTTCAAAGGCAAGAGCTTCATTCAGTTTTTCAAGCATCCTGCGTTTTTGCGAAATATCAAAAGTAGGAGCGTTTCGGGTGCTCTCCATTTTTTGTTCGAGCCATTTGATAATTTCAGGAGTGCGTATGTACTTGTATTCGGCTCCTACCGACTGACAATACGTTTGCTCCAGGTGAGCAATAATATCTTTGAGTTTCGCAGGTCCTATTCCAATTTCATTTCCTGCCACAAAAGACTGTTCGAGATCGGAAGCAATTAATCCGAAATTTTCAATGTCATTGGTAGGATAATATTTGCGGCGTTCCCTCACCGGGTTGGTATGCGTGAATAAATGTCCGCGTGTGCGATAACCATTAATCAGTGCGAGTACATTAAATTCTTTGATGACGGCTTCGGGCACATGCGAACCGTTTGATTTAAAATCGGTACGTGCAAAATCAAATCCTTCAAAAAATTTCCTCCAGCCGTCTTCAAGTGATGCCGGTTGTGAAAGAAATTGCCGGTAAAGATCTTCGATAGCTGAAGGATCAGCATTCCCTAAATATGAATAGTTGTCCATTATATAAAAACTGACAGGTAGCCTGCAAAGTTACCAATTATTGAGGAAAATCAGGGGAGGTTAACCGGGATTGTTGCATACGGGCAGTCTGAAAACAACTTTTCAGGGAAATTTAATGCCCGGATACGAATTCACATCGGCAAGAGGAATTTTTGAGCTGTAAACCCGGTTGATGGTAGTTACAATTTCGTTAGCTAGCAAGGCATTTCCCCGCTGTGAAGGATGAAACCCGTCTGTTGAAAAAGCACCACCGTACAGGTATTCAGAAGAGTAATTAACACCGTTGAACAAATTATTTTTGGCCAGAGTTGTATAAAAGGCATTCATATTTGCCAGCGCAAGGCCATTAATTGCAGCATTGGTAGTAATGATGGCATTGTAAGCATTGATAGCAGCATTAACATCCGCAACCTCATCCGCATCAAGTATATATCTTTCAGGGATAGGAACTGTTGTTCCCCAGCCCTGGCAATTAATGGAATCGAGTGATACACTCATTAAAATAAATTCCCCGTTTCTAATCGGTCTTCTTCCTGTTGGAAATAAGGGGTCGGAAATAATGTAAGGATTCGTACCTGCAGTAAAAGTAATCGTGGAATCAACAATTGCATACAATGCGTTCAGGTTGGCAGCTTGTGTAACGTTCAGATGAAGGCCGTTGAATGCAACTTCCGTAAAGAAAGGAATTGTTGCAGGGCCCGGTATATTCATAACCACACCTTCAGCATTCAGCGATGTCATTTCTTCAAGCAGGTTTTCAAATTTAGTACTGAACTTAGCCGGATCGGTAATAGAATCGCCGCCCTCTTCTCCACCGGTACGTGCATAATTATATACATCTTCCATTCCCATCCATATCACTAAAAATGAAGGATTCAACAGTAACGCATCACCCGAAATGGTTGATGTGCCTGGCATGCTGGCAAAACGGGCATACAATGGATTTCCTAAAAACGGGCTGGGATCACCATAGGATTGATTGGTTAAATCGCCGATGCGTGTGTTAGGAACAGCGAGATTATTGTAATTAATAAAACTCCCTAACCAGTTATAATTGCTGATATCACCGGCTGGAGCAACCGGCTGTGCCGCTACTATTGTCCCGGTGAGACAAGGATTGATTATATTTTCTAATTCATACCGGGCATTGCCTTTTATTCCGATTCCGATACCGGGTTTTACCAGTGGCTGAATAAATGTTCCACCCTCAACAAAAGAAAAACGGTTTGCCAGTATTGCAGGAATGGAATTTGATTGGGCTTCAAGGTAAAGAGCACGGTCACTGTAACCTGCCAGATGCGATCCGCCTACTGCTACCACTCTTGAAAAGTTGGCATCGCCGTTGTTATATTTAATATCATCAAAATCAGTCTGGCAGGAAGTAGCGATCATCGCAACTGCCGAAAGTAAGAGCGCATATTTATTGAACACTATCATTTTTCAGAATTGATAATTTAATGTGATGCCAAAAATATTTACCAGGCTTTTGTAATTCCCCCCAAAGTTTGATTCCCTGTTTAAAACTTCACGTTCCTTAATATTCTGTAGCATATATGCCAGATCAACAGTTACGTTTTCACCGAACTGAATACTTCCGCCTAATGCAAACATATATCGGTCGTTATCGGGATTCTCTGGGGAAACATGTTCATCAGAAACAGGTGAAGAGTCAAATGAGACCCCGCCTCTTACATCAATACGCTCGCTGAGTTCATATTGCGCACCCACTCGAATAGCGAATGCATTATCATAAAATTTTCCGCTGCCAAAATTCAGCTGGCTATTATTTTCAAAATTAAATTCCAGGCTATCGAATGATTTCCAGGTAGTGAAATTTATATCCAGGCATAACGTGAGTTCGCGTGTAAGCATGTAAGCAGCTCCGGCAGAAATCACTGAGGGCAATGTATATTCCGTTTCAAACTTCCCGGAAGGGAACATGGAACCTAACGAAGCAGGCACATTTGAAAATGTTGCATCTCCATCCTTCACTTTCATTTTCACTGCGGATCGGTAATCCAATCCAAGTGTGAGATCCTCGTTGTGCTTGTAAAATATTCCGATGTTGAAACCAAACCCTGTTGAATTTCCATCCAACTCCATTCCCACTTCACCACTTTCGGAGGCATACGGCAAGGCGCGTGTCAGGTACGTTTTTCCCAATGCGATCACAGGACCACCGCCTACTCCAAACTTTTCAGAGAACTGGTAAGAAATTGTGGGCTGAATGTAAGTAGCTCGTATCCGGGTTTCGCGGGCGATATACCTTCCCGTCCAGTTGTCATCCCAGGTAGTGTGTAAACTAAAGGGAGTGTTCACACTAATACCTATTGAAGTTGTTTCATTGAGTTTACCATTCCCGTATAAGTGCAGGGGCACCATCAAATTATCCATGTTGGTATTTCCCGTAAAGGGACTCAGATAGGAAGTGGACGACATCATAAACGATGCGCCCAGCGATAACTGAGAATATTCCTGGAAAGTCATTGCTCCCGGGTTATAAAAAGCCGCAGAAGGATCGGAGCCGAAGCCGGTAAAAGCTCCGGCCATAGAGGTGGCTTTCATACTCAGCATATTCAACTGGAAACCTCCTCCGTAGGAAGAACCAGTTACTAATACAAAAGCAATAGACACTATATAACTCTTAATTGTGAATTTCAGCATTCTTGCAAATTTAGGGCGTAAGTGCCCCGAGTCAAAGCCTAAAGATACTGCTAATCCCAGAGTTTTGAACATGTTTTTGTTAAGATGAACCTGATATATGTAAAAGCGCAGCTGCGCCGTCCATTTGCAATTTGGTTACTTTTGCGTCGTTTCAGCGAATCCGTGTCCGGATCAAAGGAGAAACACAATTGCTTCACACGTATGAATAATGATCAAGTATCTCACAATCAATTTGATGTGATTATAATAGGAGGCGGAATTGTTGGACTGGCCAGTGCGTATAAAATAAACCTCCGGTTTCCGCGGCTCCGGGTACTGGTTCTTGAAAAAGAGTCTACTGTAGCTGCTCATCAAACAGGTCACAATTCGGGTGTAATTCATTCAGGTTTATACTATAAGCCGGGGAGTTACAAGGCAAAAAATTGCGTAGATGGTCGTCGTGAACTCGTGAAATTTGCAGTGGAACATAAAATACCTCACGACATTTGCGGTAAGATTGTAGTTGCCACATCTGAAGCGGAATTACCTCATCTGAACCGGGTTTTCAACAATGGATTGCAAAATGGTGTTGAAGGCATCCGTAAAATCACCGCAGAAGAGATTCGCGAAATAGAACCATTTTGCACGGGTATTGAAGGAATTTCGGTTCCGTGCACCGGGATAATCGATTATGCGGTAGTTGCCCGGAAATATGTTGAATTGATTGAAAACCGTTTTCCCGGCAGTAAGGTCCTTACGGGATACGAGGTTACCGCATTTGAAAAAAATATGGATGCCACAACGGTGATCACACCGAGAGGAAAATTTACAGGCAGGTTTATTATCAGTTGTACCGGTTTGCAATGTGACAGGATCGCGAAAAAAGAGGGCGTTGCGCCCGGTATGCAGATTGTTGGATTCAGGGGAGACTATTATGATTTATCGGATAAGGGAATTAATAAAGTAAAACACCTGATCTACCCGGTACCGAATCCGGAATTTCCATTTTTAGGAGTTCATTTTACACGAATGATACAGGGCGGAGTGGAATGTGGTCCCAATGCGGTGTTCACTTTCAAACGTGAAGGCTATGGGAAAACAGATTTTAATTTGAAAGATACCATTGAAGCACTCACCTACCAGGGCACCTGGAAATTATTTTACAAGCACTGGCGCTTTGGGCTTGATGAATACAAACGTGCTTTTTCAAAGCGGTTGTTTTTAAACAGGCTGAGAAAATTAATTCCTTCACTGGAAATGGATGACCTGGTTCCGGGACGTGCAGGAGTTCGTGCCATGGCGTTAGATCCCGATGGAGAAATGATTGACGATTTTAAAATTGAACGTCATGGTAATGCGCTCCATGTTTTGAATGCACCTTCACCTGCTGCAACTGCGTCACTCGCTATTGGCAGCGCAGTTTGTGATATGGCCGCGGCTCAATTTAAGCTTCAGTTATATTAACCATCACAACCAGAATTTATCCGTTTCATTTTCACAAAACGGTGCTTCTGCATGAAGCGTTTGAATTGAATTGAGTTGTGCGGGTGTAACTATTTTTTCTATTTCATTGAATAACGTCCGTTCTTCAAAACGAATGTGCTGCTCCAATGCATCTGCAATTTCTTCAAATGTCACCAACGCTGAAAGTTCACTTTTGAATAACCTTTCAAGATTCCGGTGTTCCGCCAATGCCTGCATCACTAACGGATGATTGTTACCAAGTACCGGAAAGACATGCAATTCCTCCACCTGGAAATGAGGCACAAGGTGTTCGATAAAAAACCAGGAAACGTAATTTTTTAAACGGCCTGTTGCTATCCTTGCGGAGATGCCTTTACGGATTTTCCAGCTGAGTAAAAGTCCCTGGTGATGTTCGCGGCTCAGGAACTGTAATGATTCATGCCGCCTGATGGGTTTATTCATGCTCTTAATTTTTGTCTATTGCAGCTATTTGTTGAAACAACAGGTTTTTTCAAGATGAGAGTGAAGATGTAGATTCATTTCAAAGTCGGCTAGCATTTGAAACGCAACCCGGTAGGTACAGACATCGGCCTGTGGTGTAAATTATTGCTAAGTTCCGAAATTTTGCTTAAACTATCACCTCCGTGGTTGTTCACATTTTAAAGTATTCTTTCATACCGGGATAGACTGTTGTTCGGAGCCATGCATGGCGTCACTGCTCGCTATCCGGTATTTCACGGAATCACTTCAGGAACAAAATCATTTTTCAAAAGAAATTCCAGGTAGCGGGGTAAAATTGCTTTAACATTAGAAAAAGCTTTCTGGCTGTCATGAAAAACAATAACCGATCCCGGACGAGTATGCATTGTTACATTTTGAAGACACTGGGCGGGCTTGATACCAGAGTCAAAATCATAACTCAGCACATCCCACATAATAATCCGGTACTGCTGCAACAGCAATTCAGCCTGCGACTTTTTTATTCTCCCGTAAGGGGGCCGGAACAAATTTGATGTAATACAATGTGCTGCTTCTGCTACATCTTTCACATAGACATCAACGTTAGTCAGCCAGCCGTTTGTATGCTGAAAGGTATGATTTCCTACCCGGTGACCAGATTGCAGCGTGCGTTGAAATAATTCCGGGTTTTTTTTAACGTTCGCACCGATGCAAAAAAAAGTTGCTTTTACTTTGAAGTCATCCAGAGTATCCAGCACAAAATCGGTTACACCGGTAACGGGGCCGTCATCGAAAGTCAAATACACTTTTCGTCCTTCACCCGGAATGTTCCAGGTGAACCGGTTATAATAACGCCTCAGTAAATAAGGTGGCCGTACCGGGGTAAACATGGGTATAAATTTAAGGCCCCTTACGGAGCCTTAAATGTTAACGTGAATAATATTTTTGCTCTATCGCTTTAAACCGGTTCTCCAGTTCTTTAGCCAAAGCATCCTGGCCTGAATTCTTGGCCAGCCTGACCAGCTCCTGCATCACAGCGATGCCTTGCCCGAGATCTCTTTCCACCAGCTTGGAATATTTAGTACCTTTTAACGACAGGTAATATTCAATATCATCTTCATAAATATCGGCAAGGCGTTTAAGCACCTGGTTGCCGGTTTCCATAGCTGTTTTTGATTTTGTATCGGAAAGTTCCATGCCGGCATTGATAACCATTCCTGTAGTTGGATCAACCTGTGGCTGATTGTTGAACATGGCTGCTGCATAATATATCTCAATAATACGAATCATCATGATATTATAGGGAACCGTTTTATCGGGCATCATCTCCAGGCACTTATTCAGTACCGTTAGTGCCGAATCACGCTTGCCTTCACTTAGCAACGTTTCTGCAAGTCTGCTAAAGTTATTGCGCAGGTTCATGGTCATGTTCAGGTTGTTCTGATCGAGATACACTCTCGGATCATTCATATTTCCCCACAGAAAATCATTCACCATATTGTCATACATATCTTTTGTGTTCACCCTGCCGGTCTGACCGTCAGGCTGGCGTACACTCTTGATAGGTACTAAGCGATAAGCGAGACCTTCCAGCTGAAAATAATCTTCCAGGTTCATATAACTTTCCGAACCAACGGTAACTGCAAAATAAATCGGGCGTTTCCAATTGTTATGTGCAAGCAGGTCGAGGATCATGATTTCAGCTTTGGTGATGTAATTTTTGCTGATCTCAAACTCCACCCGGTTCACAATTTTGTCAGCATCTTCAGGAGTAACAATTCCGTACTCCACCACTTTGGCAGGATCAACCGGAATACTGAATTTCTTAGTAGGATAGTAATTAATGTTGCTTCCCCCCTGCGTCATTGCTTTGGCACCTGCATCATCGCTCCCGATAAATTCAACGATCTGTTTCAGATCGGTATAACCGGGAAGGGTGCGATCATAAAACGGCACGTAGTCACGGGTACCCTGAATTATTTTTTCATAAGTAAGTGAAAATGGAACCGGATCGGAGTCATACGCTTTGTGTCGCATTTGTTCAATGTACCAGTCGGTGTTCAAAAGGCTTAAGTTAACCACGCGGACATCGGTACGCACGCCTTCCACTTCCTGAATGTACCACAACGGGAATGTATCATTATCTCCGTTGGTAAATATGATTGCATTCGGAGCGCAGGAGTTCAGGTAATTGTAAGCGAAATCGCGTGAGGTGTAGCGGTGTGAGCGGTCATGATCGTTCCAGTTCTCTTTAGCCATCACTACGGGTACGGCTGCAAAACATATAGCCGTAGCCGTTATCCCTGCAACCATAGGTGTTGTTTTCCGGGTGAGCCAGTCGGCAAGTGCCATCACACCAAGGCCAATCCAAATGCTGAAGGCATAGAAAGAACCGGAGTACGCATAATCACGTTCCCTGGGTTGATAGGGGGTTTGGTTCAGGTAAATTACGATCGCAATACCTGTGAAAAAGAACAGCAGCATCACCACCGCACCATCATGCTGACTTTTTCGGAAGTGATAGATCAATCCGATGAGCCCCAGGATCATCGGCAGCATATAATAAGTATTCATGGCTTTATTCCAGGTCATGCTTTGAGGAAGTTTATCCTGCGGACCGAGGCGCATGGAATCGATCGGTTTGATGCCGCTCAGCCAGTTTCCTTTATTGATACCGCCATGTCCTTGCAAATCATTTTGCCTTCCGGCGAAATTCCACATGAAATACCTCCAGAACATATGTCCCAGCTGATAAGAGAAAAAGAAATTCAGATTTTCTCCCATTGTAGGCGTACGGTCTGTTTTGATGCCGGTCCATTCCTTGTAAGCTGCAACATGATTCTCCTGGTTGCTGTGCATACGAGGGAAAATAGTAGATGCCTTCGGATCATAAACTGCTTCAATTTTCGGACTGGTTGCAACATATTTACCATTTTTGGCAGCATACGCCATTGAACCTTCTTTCTGATCAAGCAATTTAGCATTGTAATATTGTCCGTAAAGCAGCGGACGATCACCATACTGTTCACGGTTGAGGTAACTCAGCAATGCGAATGCATTTTCAGGATTGTTTTCATCCATTGGCGGATTGGCCAACGAACGAATAACGACCTGAGCATACGAAGAATATCCAAGAATAATAAATGCGAAACAAAGTACAGCGGTATTCCAGATAGGTTTATTTTTTGCTTCCGTATATTTCAATCCGAAAATAATTCCTGTAACAATAATCAATACGAAAAAGAGGAAGCCGGTCCAGAAAGGAAGTCCAAGGGTATTTACAAAGAACAGATCGAAATGCGCACCGATCTTAACAAATCCCTGAATGATCACATACTGAACGATACCCAAAATAGAAACACCCATGATGGCAGTCTTCACCAATCCACCGGTAGTAATTTTATATTTTTTGAAATAATAAATATAAGCCAGAGCGGGAATGGTCAACAAGTTCAGCAAGTGGACGCCGATTGATAGTCCCATCAGGTAGGCGATAAGAATCAGCCAGCGGTCGGAGTGGCGTTCGTTGGCATGATGTTCCCATTTCAACATGGCCCAGAACACAATGGCAGTAAACATTGAAGACATGGCATACACCTCACCTTCTACAGCAGAGAACCAGAAAGAATCAGAAAACGTGTAAGTAACAGCACCCACAAAGGCACTGCCCATAATCATCACATAGTGCCCGGAAGTAAGTTGATCATCGGCGACTTTAACCAATTTGCGTGCTATATGGGTGATCGACCAAAACAGAAAGAGAATGGTAACTGCGGAAGCCAGGGCAGACATCACATTCACCATGATGGGCACCAATTTCACATCACCCCCGGCAAACAGGGTGAAAACGCGTCCTATCAGCAGGAACAGAGATGCTCCGGGAGGGTGGCCTACCTGCAATTTGAATGCTGCGGCTATAAACTCGCCACAATCCCAGAAACTCGCGGTGGGTTCAATGGAGGTAAGGTATACAAAAGCGGCAATGGCAAAGGCAATCCAACCTGTTAAGTTATTGATCCTGTTGTAGTTTTTCATTCTAAAGGGTTCAAATTGAATTTGGCGAAGATAAAAAAAAGTAGGCAGTAGGCAGCGGGGGGAGGTAGAAAAATGTGGTGGGCGGTTTGGCAGTAGGCGGTTGGCAGTTGGCGATTGGCAGTTGGCAGTAGGCAGTAGGCAGTAGGCAGTTGGCAGTTGGCGGTGGGTAGTTGGTAGTTGGTAGTTGGTAGTTGGCGGTAGACGGTTGGCAGATGTTGTAGCGGGTGGAGGAAATAACACTTAAACGAAAGGACAAAAGGGATGCATTTAAAAAAAAGGCAATATTAACTCCGGAGTTCTGATATTCATACACCTGATTATCAAATTTATAAACTATATAATTGAAGATACCCGGATAAAAGAAACGCATTACGTTGTAACTTTTTAACTTTTTTATACTTTTGCAGTCCCGATTCCGAAAGGGATCCTTTCCAGGAAGTGAGAGCAAAAACTACACTTTAGGGTGCATTGTCCGATGGTGTAATGGTAACACAGCAGATTTTGGTTCTGTCGTTCAAGGTTCGAGCCCTTGTCGGACAACGTTAAGCCTCTCAGAAATGAGGGGCTTTTTTGTGTCTTATACCTTTTATATCAACACTATATAAGTTAATCTTTAAGTGCCTCTTTTCGGATGTTCATTTTTTACTTAGTCAAACATTAGTCTAAATAGTAGGGTTAATTAGTCTAAATGACATTATTTTTTCAATTTTTAGGCTAATTTTCAGACTAATTTATTATATTTGACTATATTCTAAAACATTGATTATGAAGACTTATAAAATCAATTACAAATTGCAATCTGTATCATCAGCAACGAAGCCAATTCAACTGGTGTGCGCTCTGAATACAAAGTGGGAAGGAAAATACCTGTACCAGCTCTGTTCGGTTGGTGTATCGGTGTTACCGGAAGAATGGGATGCAAACAGAAATCTTCCGAAAAAAGCGGAGCTCGCAGGTCGGTTATTAAAAGTGAAAGAAGATGTTGAAAATACTTTGAACTCAAGCGCTGCCAGCATAATTGATGAAACTGTTCATGAGTTGTATTTGAAAGGTTTTTTCAAACAGGTAATAGAAGAATCAATCAAAAAAAATATTCACGAAGTAGTTACTCCAATAGCCGAGTACATGAACAAAAATTTTCGTTGGCACGAAATGCAACGGGAAGATGTTTATAACGAAGTAAGAGATAAAATCAAAGCATCACATTATTCTCTGGTGGATGCTTATAATAATAAAATTAATCTGGATTGGTTTTTTGATTTGGATTTGGAATCTGAAGCAAAGCAATTTATTCAGCCTACTTTACAATTGGCTCCGGTCTCAATAATTAATAATGAACAATCAACATCATCCATTGAATCATGTCTGATACACGATGTTGATGTGAAAAAATACGGAAGCATGAAATATATTGAACTTGTCGACTTTGTCAAAAATCGAAAAATTAAGACAGGCACACTCTCTGATGGAAGGGCATATAATGTTTTGATAAATGTGTTTAATGAATTTGATGAGCAAATGACAGTCAACGAGCTTACCGACGACGTATTCCTCAGTTTTTTTGACTATTTGTTAGAAGAAAGGGACGTGGACTTAGCTGGTTATAACAACTACAAAAAATGGATTAATGCCGTATTTGCTTTTGCAACATCTCAACTCACAATGCAATTCAATAGCAAGAAATTAAATATTTACAGCAATATATTCGATAGAACTTATGAAAAGGTGAAAAGACCATACTTAACAGAAGATATGTTAGCGCAACTACTGGATCTCAAATTTGATGACAGTCATAAACATTTAGATTATGTTAGAGATTTATTCTATATTCAATCCTACACATCCGTAACATATGTGGATCTGCCTCAATTATTCAAAAAAGCCAAGGTGAAAACTGTTGCTGGCGATCATATAAGATACTCTCCAATAAGAAGAAAAAAAACAGGAGTAGAGGCCGACATCGTTCTTTTTGATGAAGTGCATAACATTTTGGAAAAATATAATTTCAATTTTTCTAAAATATCCAATGCATACTATAACAGGTCAATAAAAGATACACTTAAATTAGCCGGATTTACCGATGACTTCACACAGGAACGATACAATACCAGAACGAAAAATTCAACTTATAAAACCGCTCCTTTTTATACATTCATCGGATCTCATACCGGACGAAGAAGCTACGTTACCAATATGAAGATCAGAGGCATTTCTGACGAAGCTATTATGAATCAATCGCAACACACCAGCAAACAAGCTTTTGATATGTATTTTCAGGACAGCAAAACAATCAACTTTGAAAATTTTGTACGGGAATTAAAAGTGAATAAAAAGTAATTTAAGGGGTCCTTCGCATTATTTAGAAACTCTAACTAATAATAATCACCAGCCAACCTAATATAATTTCAAAATTTAATATCAAAAAAAAATAAGCATTCACATTTCTGAAAGTTGAGGTTATAGTTGTATTTAAATATATATATATTATGAATATAACTAAAAAAACCAAATCAGGAATTTACCTGCCGCATGACGGCTTAGTAATTTCAGCTACAACCTCTGACAGCCTAAATTGTCTCCCGTACGACACAGTTTTTAATACTGATTTCAGGACATTCGATTTATCAACTTGGAATGATTGCTTTTTTATTAGTGACCCGCCCTATAACCAGAATTATCACTACAGTTCCTATGGTGACAATTTGGAAAATGATGATTATTTGCAACTGTTGAATGGAGCGTTTTACGGTAAAAAATCAGTAATCATACACTATCCTGAACAATCTATTAACCTATTGCCCCTGGTAACCTTAACGACTTGCACTGAAAGTGTAAGCTGGGTCTACAATTCCAATATAGCTAAACAATTCCGGCTTATTACCTGGTGGAACTGCAGAGCTTATTTCAAGGAAGTTGGACAGCCCTATAAAAATCCAAAAGACAAACGAATTATAGTAAGAATGGAGGCCGGTCATATGGCCCCGCTTTCTGATTGGTGGTTAGAATCTCCTGTTAAAAATGTTTCAAAAAAGAAATCCGGCAACCCTCATCCCTGCCCGATACCGGAGGAAATTGCACGCAAAATTATCTTGATTACCACTAAACCAGGCGATGTGATTGTCGACCCGTTTGCCGGCAGCGGTACAATTTTGAAAGTTGCGAAGGAATTGGGGAGAAAGTATATTGGTTTTGAGATAGATCCCATTTATTTTAATTACATGAAGTCCATTGGATTGTAATGATTTTTTTACCAGATGCTAAAAGAGTTGGACTTTTAAGGAAATGTATTGAAAATTAGGTGTTGACTTATCCGAAAATATTCTAAACTTCGCTATCAACTTGAAGAGGAATCAGTCTCTGATGGAGACAACTCAACTGCAAAGAAGTTAATGCATTGACGATAAAGGGTAACTCAAAAGGTTACCCTTTTTAATTCATCGGAATGACAAATGGCTTAAAAAACTTATCTATCTCAAAATATTACCACTACTATTCAATAATATGCCCTTTTAAAAGAAGTTCGCTAAATTAATTTTTATATGGTGAATGGCCAAATTAAAAATATCTTTATAGGATTTCCTATTTCCATCGGTTTTATCTTCTTCCCATTCAGTATATGCTTGAAAGGCCATGTCAACTTCCTTGTATCTCGTATGCAATAAATCTATATTGGCTATTCCATACATTGATTCTTCGTCGCTATCAAGCGTTGTAGTGCTGACCGTTAAAAGTTGATCGGCAATTTTTTCGCAATTTTCTTTCAAGATTATTGCTGCGTTTTCTTGATCGAACTCCGGAATTTCGTTAAACAACTGTTCTATTAAATTGTCCATATACCTATAAAAATAAAATTGAATTATTTTTTGAAAGCAAAAATCCGTTGCCGATAATCTGAATTTTAATTTCAATCGGACTTTAATAATTTTCACTCCAGAAATTACTTTCATTAACTGTCCACTGAGGTAAAGCTCCTAACTGGCGGTCGTGAATATATCTTTTTTCAAAATTAGTCTCTTGGCGAACATCTTTGAATAATTCCGAATCAGAGAGTCGTTTTAATTTTGTAGCATAAAATTTATCCTTTTCAATAAAATAAATCTGATCTTTTCGATACAAATCTTCATTCAGTAAATACGTATTATGTGTTGCAATAATTAACTGTCCATTCCCTTTATTAATTTTACTGTTATGAAAAAGTTTAATTAAATGTTCTGCAAGAATAGGATGAAGATGAGATGTGAATTCGTCTACAATGAGAACAACCCCTTCAGCCAAAGCTTCAACAATAGGGCCTATCATTGAGAAGTACTTTTTGGTTCCATCAGATTCTTCATCTAAGCTAAATGCAATCTGAGATTTTATTTCACCTTTATCATCTAATTGATCATGCAAAGTGTAAATCAGTTTGATTTTACTTTCACTAAAAAATATACTCTGATTTGTCTTTCTTGAGTCACTTGTTTCAGGTTGAATATTTATAACCTCTTCGGTAACCTTATTAAATCCTAAATTGCTTCCAATTAACAAACGATCAATTTGTTTTCGGTACTGTTGATTCTCATAAATATTGCTGGTCAATCCTGCCCATGCCATGTTGTGTGGCACTCGGATATGTAGGAAGCGAAATTTATTGAATGCCTTTAGCAGTTCCATTGCCCAATCGACATTTAATAAGGCAGCTGTCGATAGAAATAATGCATTGCTACGTGTATATTCGATTGCCTTAGTGCCGCTTTTAAATTTTTCTTCAATTTCAATCTTAGTTTTCTTCCTGGAGAAAATTTTAGCATCAGTGACCTTGCGTTTGTACATTAATTGTTCGGAGATGATCTCTTTCTTGTCAAATTCGAATTCATAAACATAAATCTGTTTATCATGTATGAACTCCATTTTGAAATAACTTGGTTTTTTTGCTGTAGATGTGCTTAACTTAAATCTATTGTCTGGGAGTTCTTCAGTTCCTGCAATACCTTTTGCTGAATTCAAAACGAATCTTGACATAAATTGAATGGCCTTCAAAAGATTGCTTTTCCCGCTTGAATTTGGGCCATACAATGCTGCACTTCGCAAAGTCAAAATCTCCGGATGCGGAGAAGGAAATGTATTTGTATCTCTAAACTCCCGGACAGAAGTGGCTTGCATTGTAAAAACCATCTTTTCTTTAAAGGATAAATAATTGCTTACTGTAAAACTGATTAGCATATTCTACGGTTTTTCTTCATTTTATTAAATAAACAACTGCCACACTTAATCTGCCAAAAATAGACAACTCTACTAATAATCCGTATTACTACAGTGTAATTATGCCAAGTTTGACATTAAAATTGGCATATTACGGAAAAATCGTAACTTGGTACAGCGATTGATCAAAGAGATTATTACTTTAAAATTGGCAGTAAAGCTAAGAAATTTCAAAATTATAAACAATTAAATTATTACACATGAAACAAAATTACGTTAAGTTTTACCCTGTCAGTAACGGAGACCAGTCGCTCATTTCGCTTGAAGACGACACCACCATCATGGTGGACTGTAATATCCGTGAGGATTCGGTTGACAGCACTGATCCTAAATTTTTTGATGTCAAAAAGGATATTCTGAACGTAACCCAAAGAAGAAATGGAATTCCGTTTGTTGATGTTTTTATTCTTACTCATGGTGACTGTGATCATTGCCGAGGTTATCAGAAGAATTTTTACCAAGGCGATCCAAAAAAATATTCAGATAAAAATAAAGTCGCTAATGAAATTCTAATTGATGAAATGTGGTTTTCACCAATGATAGCTGAAGAACATAAAAATGATGATGAGGATGCATATCAACAGGAAGCTGAACGTAGATTAGAACTGCATCGTAAAAAAGACCCTAATAAAGACTTACCTGGTAATCGAATAAAGATTGTTGGATATGATGGAAATAAGGATTACAGCGATTTGAATCACCTGCGTGCTATACCAGGTAGAGTTGTTACAACATTTAATAATAAAGAGCAGTTAAATTTTTCGCTCTTCATTCATGCTCCATTTAAAGAACATTTAACATCAGCTGACAAGGATAGAAATTCAACCAGCATCGTATTTCAGGCAAGATTCAAGAGTCATCCGGATGAATCGGATTTCATCGGATTGTTCATGTTTGGTGGGGACTCAGACCATTATTCTTGGAATATTATATTGCAAAAAACGCGAAAGTACGGAAATGATGATACAGAACAGGCTTTAGACTGGGATGTATTTTTATCTCCACATCATTGTTCTTGGTCGTTTTTTAACGACCGGCCTCAGCAGGATAATCCTGAACCAAAATCAACTTCATTGGAGGTTCTCGACTACAAGAGGAATGGCGGGTTCGTGATTGCCTCAAGCAAAAAAATAATTAATGATGAGGATAACCCTCCGCATTATGAAGCAAAAATGGAATATGTCAGAAAGGTTGGTGCATTCAATATTCTTAATACAGCAACTGAGCCCAGTGAAAGTAAACCAGAACCTATCATTTTCACTATAACAAAGTCTGGTATCAGCAAAGAAATAGGAAATATAACAAATTCGGACGAGAAAAAAGCTGCCGCAGCTGTGCTTATTGCTGCAACCGGTATTATTAAAAAGCCCTGGAGCTGGTAATGCAATTGCGGTTAAGTTCAGATATGAGCCAAGCACTGAGTCTGTATCCTTCACTTTATTTAGTGGAGGATACAGTTACTCCAATTATAGAAGGTAAAATTATTTTCTCAAATTCTAAACATGGATTTGAGGACAGTTTTAATATTTCATTAAAAATTCCGGCCCACTACCCGTATCGATTTCCACAAGTAGAAGAAACTGATAAGAGAATTCTCAGAGTTCCAGAGCGGCATATCAACAGAAATGGAAAATTATGTTTTGCTGCTGATGCGGAAGAGTTGATTACATGTAAGGACGGAATAAATCTGTCTTATTTCATAGAAAAAATTTTAATCCCGCATTTAGCCAGAGAAGTGTATGTTGAGATTTATAAGAAATATCCTCATGGTGAAAGACCCCACAATCTAGTATATGGCAATATGGACTTTTATTTTGAAAAGATGCAATCGAATGACTCAGTATTAATTTTAAAAGCGTTCTGCTATATTGCCTCCAACCGAATACCAACGGCACATGAACCTTGCCTCTGCGGAAGTGGAATCTCTTTCATAAACTGTCATGAAGCCGCTGTTAAAGAATTGGCTTCATTACCGCAAGCCTATATCACCAATGAAATAAAAGCGATTTATTCAATGGTACATTGATAACAAGAAACTATTATTCTTCTTTGCTGGCTCTTGATTTTTGAATACCCCATGTTACTTGTGCAAGGTCTTCGATTTTTGAAACGAATCGATCTACATTCAGGCCGGCAATAAAAGCCAAAGTATAAAATCCAAGATTTGAAGATGTAGTCTCTGTCTGGGCCTCCAAAACCAATAATCCTGCTTTGAGGAACATAAAACTTATTCCACCCGTAATTACACTGCATACCGGTCTGATGAAATACCAAGGTAACCAATCTTTACTCCATTGTTTTTTTACACTATAATTTAAATATATTCCTCTTAGACAATATAACACACCACCAACACCTCCCAATAAACAACACAGTATCGGAAGTTGAAATTGAGTTATCCCTGAAGGAAATGAGCCGCCTAATAAAGCCATTCCTATCCAGAATAGTCCTCCTAAAAAGGCAAACAAATAAATAATGACTACAGTCAGCATAATTTATAGTTTTTAAAACGATTAATCAAACAACGTCGGTGGATTAACAACTTCCACCAATTCCTTCAGCCCATCCGGATGTAGCTGCTCAAATTCTTTCTGCGGTACTTTCATATACTGCCAGGCATTATCGGTAAGCTGGCTGTGCAGCACCAGTTGGCAGCAAAGTTATCCTAAAGCTGAGCTATGATCCGCATAAATTTTTATGAGTTCTTCCATTGTAAATGGTGGGTTCTTCTTATGAGCCATGGCATGGCAATTTGGGCACAAAGGAACCAAGTCCGTGACTGGATTTATAATATAGTTAGGGCCTAATTTCGATAAAGGAGTAATATGGTGTACATGAATGAAATTTTTGCCTATGTCTCCGTAAACATGTTGAAAAGAAAATTTACATATTTTGCAATCAGTTCCTTGAAGTTCGATGCACATTGCACGATTAATGTGACTCCTTTCGTATTTGTTAACTTTTATTTGCGATACTGAGCCTTCAGGTAATCCAGATACTGTTTCAGTTTCTTCAAGTTCTTCTTGCGGCAGAATGCTAAGTATTAAAGTCACGAAACTTTTAGACCAGTAGTCTAGGTTCAAATTGTTGGTTTCGAAATCTTCTGTGTTTACTGCTATCGGCTTCTTTTCAGCTGACAGTTCAAATTTTTTCCAGACATTTGGCCAAGATTCCAATTTAAAAGGAGATTCAGGTACTCCATTAATATTAAATATTATGGTTACACCCTCGGATATATTCTTTTGAGCTAACGAACCAAATAATTGTCCTGTCACAGATATATGGTCAACAATACTTTCAATAAGCTGTGAAGAAAACATTCCGAAAAGTAGTTCTGCCTTTAAACTTCTCCAGCCAATAGAAATTTGAATTTGAAAAAGTCGAGAAGCATCACCCGAAGGAGCAATTTCAATAATCATGGTTCCATCTTTCGATGGAATTTGAATAGCCTGAAATTGTATTCCAAAATGTTCAGAAAGAGCCGATCTTAATTTATAAATATCAGGAACCCACATTGTCGTTTATTTCCGGCTCTGGTAAATCCTCAACAAGTTTTCTAAGTATCCTGGAAATTTCAAATCTCATTTCTTCAAAGTATTTGGAAGTTGAATCACTTATAGTGCTGAGCTCCGCAACACAAAGTGACCAAAGTAAGGCATCCATACCTTGAATTGTTACGCCACTTTTTAGATTTGGAATATACACTTTGTGATAATAAGGATGAGAAGAATTAATCTGAACAGCTTTACTCATATCTATTATGGAAGGTCTGAATAGAGCTCCATCAGGAAGTGAATCAACTATTTGTATATACAATTCTCCTGGTTTCCGGGCGGACTCAACCGGCAGTTTAAGTTTAAATGTACCAAGCTTGTTTGTAACTGTTACATCGCCTGTTGCTGCATTGTTTACCGTAACCATTGCTTGCTGAATATCCTCTTCCTTAGAAGCAATGTTTCGATTAGAAGTGTCATGAGATCCGGAAGCTTTTTTATGCGCTTCTGATTTTTGTCCAAGTCGGTATCTGTTATTTGCTTCTCGTCTAGGAGCGGTTAGAAATTCATTTTTTAGCCATTCCCATAACTGATCATTTAGAATTATCTGTGACTTTTTGATATCAATGTGAAATGCCTCATCGAGATCGTAATTGAAAGAAAATTCGACACGCAATAATGATCCGTGTGGTTCTTTTGAATACATATCCAACCAGTCAGCTTCATGTATCAGTCTGTTTTCGCGATATATATAAATTCCTTGGGTTTCATTGCTTATTTGTGCCTTCTTGAACGCATCTTCTGAACTGAATTCTTCCTTTCGAGGCAATACAAACGCCTTGACAGTAAAGTTGGCCTGATGACCGGATTCGGTTTCTGCTGTTAACGTTTGTTGAGCAAGTATTTCGGATTCGCCAGTACAAAAAGGATCCCAGGCAATTGCAGCAATGCCATTAACAGAAATTATTAGGTTTTGGGCCCGACTGTCACTCGGATCGAGAAAACGCTGGTAAACCATTCCAATATGTTCTCTCAGATTGTCTGCTAGTTTTTTAATTGCATTCTGTGCATCTCTCCCACCTTTGGTTTTGTATTCTTTCTTGAGAAGCCGATCAATTTTAGTCCATAGAACAACAGTACCGGATTTGCCGAGCGATATTTTATCAAGCTCAATTAAAGAATCCTTATCAGGTGCCTGCGAAAAAAGCAGTTCCCATTTGTTCGTTTCTTTCACATGCTCCAAGTCCCAAGATACTTCCAAAGGTATATCGGATGAAGACGCTCTTGAAAGTACACTAAGTTTCTTGCAAAAAGCGGTTGACGCAGTTTTGAGGCCAAGTCCAAATTTTCCCAAAGAGGCAGCGTTCGCTCTCTTTGCAGAACCATATTTCATTGCATTTAATAGACCCTCCCGGTTCATACCTTCGCCGTTATCTACAACTGACAACCTGACGTCACCTTTAAAATCCATTGATATGAAGACTTCAATTTTGGTTGCCTTTGCTGCAATAGAATTGTCTACAATATCCGCAATGGCGGTGTTGAACTGATAGCCTGTATCTCTAAGTCCTTCAATCATTCGA
>JALYQW010000070.1 GCA_030855635.1 Bacteroidota bacterium
TCTCCAAATTCAAATTATTTATACCATTCAAAATGGAATACAATTTATCAAATTGATCTATCTACCTTTAGTCAGGATACAGTAGCAATTAATGATGGTTTTTATTCTCCTTACCCACCTTTTCAAACGGATTTTTGGCTGATGTACTTAGCCGCTGATGGGAAAATTTATATATCATCAGGAAACGGAGTAATAGATATGCATGTAATCAACTCACCTGATAGTTCGGGGTTGGCATGTGATGTTCAGCAGCATTCTTTACATACGCCCTGTTTTTTTGTGCGTAGTAATGTACTTCACCCAAATTATTATTTGGGTCCGGTTATAGGAAGTCTTTGTGATACATTGGGTCTGGGAATGCAAGAATTGCCTCACGATTTTCATTTTTCAGTTTCCCCTAATCCGAATAATGGAAATTTCAAAGTCAGTTATTTATTGCCGCAAAATGAGAAAGGGAAACTGGAAATATTTGATATTACCGGTCGAAAAGTGTTTGATTTAGCTTTACCTGAGTGGAGCACAATGCAGGTGGTTAGCTTACCTGAGAATATTTCTGATGGGATTTACAATTGTGTCATTAGTTCCAATGCTGCAAGATTTACTAAGAAAATTGCTTTGATGTGAGAACAAATTGGCTACATTGCTATTGCTCAACAAACCTGTAAGTGAAAAAACTGATCGTTGTATTACGTTTGCTATTGCCTT
Source organism: Bacteroidota bacterium (assembly GCA_030855635.1). Classification (GTDB taxonomy): domain Bacteria; phylum Bacteroidota; class Bacteroidia; order AKYH767-A; family OLB10; genus JADKJB01. The sequence goes on from JALYQW010000070.1 coordinate 706, forward strand.
CCCTGTTGAATTATTTTCACAGGGAATGAACATTCCCTGGCTGTTTAGCAATGACCCTGGTTGGATAAATTTCGGCAGAGTATTTTTGATATCAATTGAATGATTTTGTATTATTTCATCAGACACGTTTGGATGCCTGATTTTTTAAAATCATTTTTTTGCAGGCAATACAACAATAGAATTTAAAGCTTAGGTTTTCGCGACCGAAAAAGTGAAAATAGCCTATCCTCAATTACCTGTCACCACCATATTTGGAATATCGCAATGGATTGGCCGTTACCTCATCGTGAGTAATCCGGTTATGAAAAATATCGCATGCAAGATAAATGGAAGACCGGAAGGAATCTTCTGAGGCAATATTTTTACCGGCAATGTCATACCCTGTTCCATGATCGGGAGAAGTTCTGACAACAGGAAGTCCGGCAGTATAATTAACACCGCTATCGAACGATAACGATTTAAAAGGAACTAGTGCCTGGTCGTGATACATAGCAAGGATACCATCGAATCCGGTAAATTTCGCAGCACCAAAAAATCCGTCAGCAGGATAGGGGCCGAACACCAGAATGTTCTGTTCAAAAGCAGCCTGTATGGCAGGTGAAATGATGTCCAGTTCTTCGGTGCCTATCAAACCGCTGTCACCTGAATGCGGGTTCAAACCAAGTACAGCAATACGTGGTTTCCTGATTCCAAAATCTCTTTTCAGCGACTGGTGCATAACCTTGATTTTAGACAGAATCTTTTCTTTTGTCAGCTCAGTAGCAACTTGCTTAACAGGAACATGTCCTGTAACCGTGGCTATACGAAGCCGATCGCTCACTAACATCATCAGATGATCCGGAGAATTAAATTGTTGGGCCAGGAATTCTGTATGACCGGGAAAGCGGAAGCCCTCCTGTTGCATGGTTTTTTTATCGATGGGAGCGGTAACGAGAACATCAATGTTGCCATCAGTAAGATCTTTACAAGCTACCTGCAACGCCGTAAAGGCGTACTTTCCTCCGGTTGCTGTTGGCAGTCCCAGTTCTATCTGTATCTCTTCTTCCCAGCAATTAATCAAGTTAGTACGCTTGTGATTCAGCTCGGTGATATGTTTGATGGTTGTAAAATTAAATTCGGTGTTGTTCAGTGCTTTTTTGTGAAAAGAAATTGCCTTGGTAGAACCATAAATCACCGGAGTGCAAACCTGGTGCATCCTGTTATCAGTAAATGTTTTTATAATTATTTCCGGACCTATGCCATTAACATCCCCAATGGTAATTCCTACCCTTACTTTATTATCACTATCTTGTGTATTGCTCATAATATGTAAAAAGACTGCCTCAATAAAAATTTCTTATTTTTTTCCTGCTTTTCCTTTCAGGAAATCAAACATAAAGCGTACACCCACACCGGTACCATTTTTCCCCCGGTAGCTGTCGTTGGTTTTTCCAAATGATGGACCGGCTATGTCAAAATGCATATAAGGATAGTCAATGAAACGTTGTAAAAACCTCCCTGCTGTGATGGCTCCGCCAACTGCGCCGCCAATATTTTTTATGTCGGCAATATCTGATTTTATTAGTTCATCATATTCCTCCCAGAATGGAAATTCAACTAACCTTTCATAAACATGATTGGCACTTTCATTCAGCTCTTTTTTTACCGCGTCGTCACAATCACCCATCGCAACAATTCCGTAATGACCTACTGCATTGGCAGCGGCGCCGGTAAGCGTGGAAAATTCCATCACAAGTTGCGGGTTATATTTTTTTGCGTAGTGCAAAGCGTCGGCAAGAATCATACGACCTTCGGCATCGGTATTCAACACTTCCACTTTTAAACCGCTCATCATGGTCACAACATCACCGGGTGTATAGGCATTTCCGTCAGGACGGTTATCGGTAGCCGGAACAAGAGCGATAACATGAACCGGTAATTTTTGTTTTGCAATGGCATACATGGTACAGCCCACTACAGCAGCACCGGCCATATCTGATTTCATATAATCCATTGAAGCCGGTGTAGGCTTAAGACTCAATCCACCTGTATCATACACCACACCTTTCCCAACCAGCACAATTGGTTTTTTGTTCTTCGCTTTGGCAGGTTTCCATTCCATAACTGTAAAAGTAGGAGGATCGATACTTCCCAGGTTTACAGCAATGAGACCTCCCATTTTCATGGATTTAATTTTTGCTTTATCAAACACTGTCACTTTAAATCCTGATTGTTTTCCCATTGATTGAAAAGCTTTAGCCAGTTCAACCGCGGTTAACGTACTTAAAGGTTCATTCACCAGATCGCGTGCCATCCATACCCCCTCACAAACAGAAGTCAGTTCAGAAAGTGCTGCAGGTGAAAATTGTGATGACATCACCTGAATGTTTGCAAGTGTATTATTACTTTTTTGAGTCTTGTATTTTATAAATTGATAATTCCCCAGCAACATACCTTCAAGGAAAGCATAGGTAGCTGTTTCATCTGCATCTGCAACCACGCAAACACTTTCAGCTTTAATTTTATTCAGCACACTGATAAGCTGATCACCCGCCTTGCGCAAGTTTTCCAATTCTTTGTAAGGCACTTTAGTATTTGCGTCAACTATTTGTAAAAAAACGTATCTGGAGTACTGATTGACACTGATAAGTTTATTTTTTTTCTTAATTTCAGACTTTACAAAGTCCAGTTCCTGTGAGGAAAAATATGAGCTATTAAATTTTTCAGAGTTGGTTGTAAAAATGGCCACATTTTCGCCTTTACCTGCTGAAGTTGTTTTACGGATTGTCGTGTTCATTAATTAGTTATAATTTTGAGTGGTTGAAATTACACAAATAGGGGGTCAATTCAAAACGTGCTGGTTTTAAGAGCATTGGCTTATGAACAAATCCGGTTTTACAATTGTTTAACAATGACCGGATTAAGTAACAACTTTCGGAATACCATGAATACAGTCGATTTACTGAAAAGGGCGCTAGCAGGAGATTTTTTAAGTGCGGAAGAGGGGAAGTTCCTTTTTTTCAACGCAACCACACCTGAATTGATGATGGTGGGTCATGAAATGCGCAAAGAGCGTAAGAAAGGCAATTTTGTTACCTGGATTATTGACCGGAATGTGAATACCACCAATGTGTGCATTGCCAATTGCAAGTTTTGTAACTTTTACAGGATACCGGGTCACAGCGAAGCTTACATCACAACGATTGATCAGTATAAACAAAAAATTGAAGAAACTTTCCGTTTCGGAGGTGATCAGCTTCTCCTTCAGGGAGGTCATCATCCGGACCTTGGGCTTTCCTTTTATACCTCCCTTTTCAGGGAACTGAAATCGCTTTATCCGCAACTAAAACTGCATTCTTTAGGACCGCCCGAAGTGGCACATATTTCCAAACTGGAAGGCTTGTCTCATACCGAGGTCCTTAAAGAATTAAAAGAAGCCGGACTTGATTCCTTGCCGGGAGCCGGTGCCGAGATTCTGAACGACAGGGTGCGCCGGATGATTTCCAAAGGAAAATGCTCTGGAAGAGAGTGGCTCGAAGTTATGAGGGCAGCTCACCAGCTGAACATAACCACATCAGCCACAATGATGTTCGGGCATATCGAAACCATTGATGAACGATTTGAGCACCTTGTTTGGTTAAGAGAAGTTCAGGCAGATAAACCTGCGGGATCCAAAGGATTTATCGCATTTATTCCCTGGCCTTTCCAGGACGAGGGCACCTTGTTGCAACGTGTAAAAGGTATCAGGAACCATGTTACGGCGGATGAATACATACGCATGATAGCCCTGAGTCGTATCATGTTGCCGAATATTGACAATATACAGGCATCCTGGCTGACTGTAGGAAAAGCTGTGGCGCAGGTTTGCCTTCATGCCGGGGCTAATGATTTTGGCTCTATCATGATTGAGGAAAACGTTGTTTCCGCAGCAGGGGCACCCCATCGGTTTACCAGCCAGGGCATCCAGGATGCTATCCGGGAAGCAGGGTTTGTGCCGAAACTTCGCACCCAGCAATACGAATTCAGGGAATTACCCGAGTTAATGGAACAACAATTGATAACATATTAAATGCAATAAAACTTTTTAATATCCAGTTATGAATATGTTTAACCCTTTCATGAAAAATCTTGCTGTTTTTATACTGATATTTTGTTCCCTTACCGTGAACAAAGTTTTCGCTACACATAACCGTGCGGGTGAAATTACTTATGAGCAAATTACACAGTTTTATTACAAAGTTACCATAACCACTTACACCAAAACCTCTTCACCGGCTGATCGTCCTGAACTGAATATCTTGTGGGGTGATGGAACGGGATCTATTTTGCCCCGATTTTCCTTTACGGATAATTTCGGTGGGCCGGGAAGTGATATCAGGAAGAACACCTATATCGGTTTTCATACATACCCCGGACCCTCTGTTTATACCTTGTATTTTGAAGATCCAAACCGGAATGCGGGTGTTATCAATATTCCCAATTCTGTTGATGTTCCCTTTTATGTGGAATCACAACTGATCATTTCCGCATTCCTGGGATTTAACAATTCACCGGTGTTGTTACAGGCTCCTATTGATGATGGAACCATAGGTCAGGTTTTCATTCACAATCCCAATGCTTTTGATCCGGATGGAGACAGCCTGGCTTATGAATTAATTTTTTGCAAAGGAGCTGGCGGATTACCCATACCCGGTTATTTCTATCCAGCTGCCAGCAACTCATTCACCCTCGATCCCATTACCGGTGATTTGGTATGGGACAGTCCTATGAGCTGCGGTGAATTTAACGTAGCTTTCCTGATTAAAGAATACCGTAACGGTGTGCAGATAGGTTTTGTAGAACGTGATATGCAAATTACAATTCTTTGCAATAACCCTAACAACAATGAACCACCCGTTATTACTTCAATTGCTGATCTATGCGTTACGGCAGGAACCCTGATAACGTTTGATGTTACTGCTACTGATGGCCCTACCGAATTAATAACATTAACAGCAACCGGAGCTCCATTAACGCTTTCAAATTTTCCTGCAGTGTTCAATCAACCAGTTTCGGGAACAGGTGCTGTTACGGAAACATTTCAATGGCAAACCGATTGCAAACACGTAAGGCGGCAATCTTACCAAATGGTTTTTAAAGCCGAAGACAATGATGCATTTATAAACCTTGTTGACCTGGAATCTGTACAGATTACCATAGTTGCTCCTGCACCTCTAAATCCAACTGCTGTGCCTACAGGAAATTCCATCCAGTTAGGATGGGATCAAAGTATTTGTCAGGAGGCCATTGGTTACAAAATTTACAGGAGAGCCGGATTTTTTGGCTTCGTTCCCGGGCCGTGTGAAACAGGAGTGCCTGCTTATACCGGCTATTCACAAATTGCTACTGTGACGGGGCTGACCACAACATCCTACCTTGACAATAACAATGGTAACGGATTAGCACCGGGTTCCGAATTTTGTTATATGATCATAGCTTATTTTGATGATGGTGCCGAGAGTTATGCATCCGTTGAAGTTTGTGCAACCCTGAAGAAAGATTTGCCTGTAATAACCAATGCCAGTGTAACTGCTACCAACACCACTACCGGAACTATGTTTGTGGGATGGAGCGCCCCGAGCGACCTCGATCTTCAGCAGTTTCCTGCCCCTCATGAATATCGTGTTTTACGTGCAACAGGAATTAATGGAACCTCGTTTGCAGTGGCCGGAATCACTTCAAGCCTTGTAGATACTTTTTTCACCGATACCGGTTTAAATACCACCGACAATGCCTATACGTATAAAATCGATTTGTACGCAACTGTTAATGGTGTTCTTGAAAGAGTTGGAAGTTCTCAAACTGCAACATCTATTTATCTTACCATTGCTCCCACCGACGAAAAATTAAATCTCTCCTGGGATTTTGATGTGCCGTGGGATAATGCTACCTATACAGTGTACCGTTATAATGGCGCTACTTTTGATTCAATCGGCTTCAGCAATACAACTTCTTATACCGATACCGGTCTTGTAAATGGACAAAATTATTGTTATTATGTGATGAGCACCGGGTCGTATCCAGGTCCGGGTTTTGCAAATCCGCTATTGAACAATTCACAGGAGGCCTGTGCATTGCCTTATGATAATGTTCCTCCTTGTGCATTGTCAACAGATACTGCATCTTTCGACTGTGTTAAACCTGAAATTGTGCTTTCATGGAACATCCCGGTCGACAGTTGTGCTGATGATGTAAATCTTTATAATATTTATTATTCTCCTTCCCAACAAGGGCCCTTCACGCTGCTTGCAACTATTACTGACGGAAACATAAATTCGTTCACTTATACCAACGATGTTTCAATTGCCGGATGTTATTATGTAACTGCTGTAGATACCAATGGAAATGAGGGAGCACCCGGAAAGGTGATATGTGTTGACAACTGCCCGTATTATGAACTCCCGAATGTATTTACTCCTGATGGAAATAATCTGAATGATGAGTTTGATCCTTTCCCTTACCGGTACATCCGTGACATTGATCTGAAAATATACAGCCGCTGGGGATTATTGGTTTTTGAAACCAGTGACCCTGCTATCAACTGGAATGGTAAAACCAACAATACAGGAGAAGATTTGCCTGATGGTGTTTATTACTACACATGTATTGTTAACGAAATTTACCTTAGCGGAATCAAGAGCCGTGAACTTTCAGGTTTTATTCATTTACTGCGCGACAAGGGTAATCCCAATAAATAAAATTTTAGTTTATGTTTACCGGTATCATTGAAGGTATGGGGAAAGTGGTTTCACTGGATCCTGAGGACAACAATTTGCATATTACAGTCGAATGTCCTTTTGCCGGTGAATTAAAAGTTGATCAGAGCGTGGCTCATAACGGTGTGTGCCTGACTGTAGTTGCTGTGAATGATAGTTACTACAAAGTGACTGCAATATCTGAAACACTTCGTAAATCAAATCTTGGATTGTTGAAATCAGGTGAGCTGATCAATTTGGAACGAAGCATGATTTTGCACGGGAGAATTGATGGTCACATTGTACAAGGTCATGTTGATGTGACCGGGGTATGCACCGGAGTGGAGAATCAGCACGGCAGCTGGCTGTACCGTTTTGAATATGATCCCGGCGAAGACGTTATTACTGTTCCCAAAGGCTCTATTTGCGTGAACGGAGTTAGTTTAACGGTGGTAGATTCAGGAATAACTACTTTTTCGGTTGCCATTATTCCCTTTACCTACGATCACACAAATTTTAAGAACATTACTATGGGCTCCGTAGTCAACCTGGAATTTGATGTGATTGGGAAATATGTGGCTAAATATTTAGCCTTAAAAGAAAAATAAAAAGGATGCCAGCCTGACATCCTTTTATAAATTACCTTCTGGGAATACGAATCAACTCCAGCCCGGCATATCAGAGATCTTACCTGACAATTGCAACCAGAGTACAAGAATAACAAGCAGGATAATACCTACTGCAAGCCAAATCGACAGATTTTTATATTTTGCTGCATTGCCTTGTAGTTTTTTGTAACGGTAAATATTAAACACCACTTTTTCGGCCCGGTAGAAAGCGCTCTCGCCTTTTACGATATAATCAAAAGCACCGTATTGCATGGTTTTAACAGCCACTTCAATCTTATCCTGGCCGGATAAAATCACCACATCCACTTCCGGATCTACTTTCTTGATATCCTGGAGTATTTCAAGACCATCCATGGCATCCTTGTTAACCGAGTTCAGGTAATAATCCAGGAAAATAATTCCCGGTTTTTCCGAAAGGTTTTTCAGGCATTCTTCCCCGCTATCAAAAACGTAAACATCATAGCTGGTCATTTTAGTAAGATGGTCCTTAAGCATTTCGGCTAAAACAGGATCGTCATCTACGATAAATATTTTCTTTCTGAATTCTGACATAGGAAATCGGAGGGGTTGGTGCTGATTTTGAGTGCAATAATAAAATAAATGATTGGATTATCAAAGTTTTGTCAACTCATCACGTAATTCCATAATGGCAGTATTTGTTACTGCCTCCAATTGGTTGACCAACTGAGGCAGCTGATCGAGATCCTTCATTTCACCGCTTTGCTGCTCAATGGCAAAAGCCAGGTCCACAGCATTGGTTACACCCATATACTTTAATTGGGTTTTAAGGGAATGCGATGATGTTTTAAGCCCTTTCCAGTCGGCAGAATCGGTTTGCTGACGGATTTGAGCCAGCATTTGCGGGGCACCGCTAAGAAACATGTTAATGTACTTGGTCATTTTTGCGGAATCGCCACCGGTAAAGGTTCGAAGAAAGGTAAGATCTGATAACTGGCTCATGATATAGGTTTATTTTAACAACTGGATGTTCTAATTTTTAACCAAGATTACAAAATTTTTCCACATCCTGTTCTTTCCGGGTATTTTGAAGGTGTGAATCAAAATTTAATTTTAGCCTTCAGTTTAATGGCAGCGTAATAATAAATTCCGTAAAGGAATCCGTTTCTGAATTAACGTCAAGTGTTCCATTATGCCCTTTTACAATAACATCATAACTCAACGACAACCCTAAGCCGGTTCCTTCCCCGGCGGGTTTAGTGGTAAAAAAGGGATCAAATATTTTTTTACGGATATCTTCCGGAATACCGGTACCATTATCACGAATTTTAATGATTACATGATCACCGGCAAGTTCCGTACTTACACCAACAGTAGCTTTAAATGCCGCTCCGCTCTTTTTTGTGCGTTGGCCAACTGCATAAAATGCATTATTAAAAAGGTTGATAAGCACCCTGCTAATGTCCTGCATTACAACATTCACTTTAGGCAGTTTCAAATCAAAGTTCCGTATGATTTCAGCAACAAAGTTAATGTCACGCGACCGGTTTCCGTGGTAGGAAAGTTCGAGCAATTCATCAATCATCTTATTGATGTCGGCGGGCTGCTTGTCAACCTGACCGGTTCTTGAATGCAATAACATTCCTTTTACAATTTTATCGGCCCGCTTGCCATGGGTATTTATTTTCTGAAGATTAGCCTGTAAATCGGAGAGGATTTCCTGCTGGTTAGCGCCGGGTTCCCTCAACTCATCAATCAGCTCCACCGACAACTCTGAAAAATTATTTACGAAATTTAAAGGGTTTTGTATTTCATGAGCAATGCCCGCTGTAAGTTGTCCGAGAGATGCCATCTTTTGTGCATGCACCAATTGTTCCTGTGCTGCAACAAGCTTATAATGGGTTTCGGTGAGTTCTTTGTAAGCTCTGTCGAGTTGTTGATGCGATTTACTTTTATTCCGGTAACGGTTATAAAGCAATCCCCCAATAATGACAATGAAAATGAAAGCCGTTACAAGTGTGTTCCTGAATGCTTGCCCCCTGCTTACTTCCAATTCCTTTTTTGATAGTGCAAGATCCTGTAACGCCTTTTCTTTTGTAAGCTGTTGAATCCGTTCTTCCCGCTCCAGGTTAGCCTGATCGGAGATACGCTTGGCCATGTTAAGGTCTTCAATTATTTTTTCTTTTTCCAATCGTTCAATTTCAGCTTCGGTAACCCGCCGGTTTTTTTGAAGTTCCTGAGTTGAAAGTTGCTGATAGGAAATTTGCTGTTCTTTTTGCAACATTTCATCTATCGTCTCACGCTCCATAATATCGCGGCGTGTCATCTGGCTATTTAAAACACGTGATCTTTCTATGTTATCAATAGAGTCACGCAACTGCACATATTGAATGTTGATTTCATTGGAGGCCTCATGTTCCCCTGAAATCGATTTTAAGGTAAATAATTTGAGATAGGTGTTTTTCAATAGCTTCGCAACAGACAACTGCCCTGAAAGGGCCAGGCTGCTCCGGTAATCACTGATGGCATCGTTATACTCTCCATTTTTAAATTTGATAATACCCAAATCACGGTACACAAGTGCTTGTCCATTCAAGTCACCATTTTGTTGAAAATAAGCGAGTGATTGGGTCAGGTATTTCAGTGCGGCAGCAGGATCATCTTTTCGAATGGCAATCTCACCCAGCTGAACACCAATCCGTGCCCTTGCGCGCGATTCACCCGATTCAATAAAACCATCGTAGGCCTTTTTATAATGTCTGTTAGCCTTATCAAAATCTTTTTGTACAAGGTAAGTTTGTGCGATCAGGGCGTGGATAACTGCAACTCCTGGCCGTGTATTTCCTGGTTCAACAATTTTAAGAGCTTCATTAAAAGTAAGGAGTGCTGCTTCAAAATCGAGGCTACGATGCTGCACAAATCCTTTTTGCAAAAGGAGTAATCCTGCACCTTTTTTATCCTGCAATTCTTGTTGTGCATTAATTGCGGTGTTGAAATACAACAATGCCTTTTCATTATTTCCCTGTTCCAGTTCAATCCATGCCAGGTTTACAGCAACCAGGATGACCTGTCTTTTATTTCCTCCTTTTGTGGCAGCTTGTAAACGCTTTTCATTTACCAATTTCGAACCGGGAGCAAAACCCGACTTGCGGACCTGTGGCAAGTAAAACATTCCTTCCTGATCCGATAAATTTTCGTAGAGACTGAAAAAATCAACATATAGCGAATCAGTGTCCTGAGAATTAACCACCCCTTGGAAGGAGCAGGCCAAAAGCAACATAGTCAGGATCAACGATTTCATAAAAACTGTGTGGCAAATGGGATTAGATTGGCAAATATAAAAAAAAGAGGTCGCGTTTACGGCTATAGATAGGGCTTCACTCAGGAAATGATACGGACATCATCCATGACAATTGTGCGGTGGGTGCGGCTGGCAAAATCTCGTCTGATGCATTTACAGATTCCAGAATGGTTTGTTCTGATAGTGTGTACGTGCTTCACTTATCGCAACATTTCTGTAAAGCAAAAAAAACCAGCAACGGCTAACATCCAAAAAAAAGAATTCAGGTTTAAGAAATTCAGATGCATAATATCTGGAATGGTTTTGAGTAAATTTTAATGCAAAAAAAAACAGAAAATCCCATACACGGCATAATCATCATCAACCGGATGTATAAAAACAGGTAGTATAAAAAAATGCCTGCTTATTTACAAACAGGCAATACCTTCAGGAAGCTCTAACAATCCTGACAATTTTAAACAAGTCAAGGAGCTTGATTATAGGATAAACAGGATCGAACTCCCACCAGCGAGTGGCAAAATTAGGTCGTGCAGCAAAGTGATGATGATTGTTCTGGAACAATTCACCTAGCAGGAGCAGATCAATAAATAAGGTATTTTTTGAATGATCCCCATCCGTATAATTAGTATAACCATACTTATGCCCTGCCCAGTTAACTACTGCACCCTGTATTGGACCCATAAAAAAGTGGAATGGAAGGAATAGCCACATCCACCACTGGGTGGCAAAAATTACATAAAACGCAATGTACCCTGCCGCGAACAGATATCGCGAGGCCTTACTTTCGGCAATTTTTTCCAGGGCGGGCCAGGAAGGAATATTTTTGTCAAAACGGGGTTCTGGCTGTACTTTATTGGTTACCAGTGCAGCATAATAATCCTTTGTATGCCAGATCATTTGGAAGGCATCTCTGAAATAAAGCGGTGAATGCGGATCCTTTTCGGTATCACTGTAAGCATGGTGCATCCTATGCATAATAGCATACGCACGAGGATTCAGATACGAAGAGCCTTGTGTGATCCACGTAAAAACAAAGAAGAACTTTTCCCAGAAAGGGTTCATTGTGAACATCTTATGGGCTCCATAGCGGTGATGAAAGAAGGTCTGGGCAAATAAGGAGAGGTACCAGTGTAAAACCAGAAAGATAATAATTGGCATGAATTCTAAGTGTTTTTAAGAGTGCAAAGGTGCGAAAAAAACTGAAGGATCTGACTATTTTTCGGCAGTAATTTCCAATAGTTTATCATGCTTTATAACAGCAAAATACCCCAAAAGTTTATAAGTGATTTAATTGGGTGAAAAGCAATTTCCCTGGTGGGAAGTTGGAGATGTGTTCAATGCTTTATAACTAAATACTTAATTATCTAAGCACATCTAATTTTCGCCAATAATTATTCAGAACTAAAATGAATTGCCAGTAAAATTTCGGCTAAGGCCTCGGCCTTAATTTTCCTACAAAGATTTAGCCGTATGCAAGTAGCTTACATAGAAATACCAAAAAATTAAAATTCATAATTAAAAAAATCGGATGTCCATTAATTCTTAATGACTTTTGCCCTGAATACCTTTTCTCGTTTCGAAAAATTCAGGAAATAGCAGCCACTGTTTAGAAAATTCAAATTAAAAGAAGTTTCAAATAGCGGCAGAGACTGGTATACATTTTTGCCCATAACGTCAAAGATATTTAGAGAAAATCCTTTTAACGTTTCTGGAATTGATATCAATCCGGAAGTTGGATTGGGTGAAAGGTTAATTATAATTGATTCTGATTCCTCATTAAGACTAGTAGAATTAGTTCGTACTTCCGCCAAATAAAAATTCACCGTTAGGCAAGGGGACCAAAGAAGCCCCATTGCCACCATGTTCATATCCTGTACCACCATAATTATTATCCCATATTTTATTACCTATACTATCCATTTTTACTAACCAAAAATCACTTTGGCCGTAACTACTTGTGGTTACATTACCGCTGATTGGTGAATTTGAAGAACCAATAATAATAAAATGTCCTGTTGACAATTCATACATTTTTAAGCCGCGTTCCTCTTCATTACCACCGAATGTCTTATCCCAAAGCTTTTTTCCGCTAGTATCCAACATACCCCCCCAATAATCATTATTAGATTGAGGAAAACTTTTGTTGTTTTCGCTTTTCCAACATGATGCAAATCGTAAAATCATCCCAATGAATTGATTTATTCATGGCTATAAGCTTTAAAATATTCAAAAAAATATACTGTGAAAAGGTGGGTTACCCCTGGCATCATTTTGAAATTAAAAATGTTTTCCTGAATTATTCTACAAAATAAGCATTTTTCCAATTTATTAAAACATTTTATCAAATTTTTCTCATCAGAAATAACAAATAACCATTCCCTCATTCTCCCATTCCCTCATTCCCTTATTCCCTTATTCCCTAATTCCCTTCCTAAAGCCCCGTAATTTGCATTAAGGCATTATTACGTTAAGAATATGATTTCCAGTCATTTTTTTTTGTAAATTTGATCTTAAAGCTTTGGATTCTTTATTCTCAACTGATGAAACCTTCCTGGTTGTTGATTTTTTCGTTTATGTTGCATTTTACCTGGTTGACTCCTGTTCCGGCCGTGGCCCAGGTTGTTATAAATGAAGTTTGTTCTTATAACGGGACTGTACTTGAAGATGAAGACGGCGATGAACCAGACTGGATCGAACTTTACAACCAGGGGCCGGCTGCTGTAAACCTGTTCAACTACGCTTTACAGGCGGGAAATTCAGAGCCGTGGATACTGCCACAATTTACAATGCTACCTCAGGAATTCATAATCATTTATGCATCCGGGAAAACCCGCACTCTGCCGAATCTCCATGCCAGTTTTAAATTATCAAAAGAAGGTGAAACCCTCACTTTATTCAACACATCAGGTGTTATTGCAGATGTTGTATCGGTAGTTCCATTACAGTTGGATCATTCGTATGGACGCAAACCTGACGGATCAGCATCAGGTTTAGGAATTTTTAATGTACCGTCTCCCGGAAATTCCAATCAAAGTGCTGTCGCATATACCGGTTATGTTCAGGATCCTGTATTTTCAAAACCGGCAGGATTTTATAACGGTCAGTGCCTGTTGGAAATTTCCACCGGTAACAATGCCACTATCCGTTATACCACTGACGGCAGTCTTCCAACCCAGGCTTCTGATTTATATAATGGCAGCATTTCCATAAGCTCCACCACTGTTATAAGGGCAAGTGCTTTCAGCAACAACAGTGATGAACTTCCTTCGCAAATAATTTCCAACACCTATTTTTTAAATTATAACTCTGAGCTACCTGTCTTTTCCATCTCAACAAATCCTGAGTATTTTTGGGATTGGAATACCGGGATCTATGTGTCGGGTCCCAATGCCAGTCCTGTTTACCCATATTATGGTGCTAATTTCTGGCAGGACTGGGAAATACCGGCGCATATAGAATTTTTTGATGAAAAAGGTGCGCGTAAAATAGCGCAACATTCCGGTGTTTCAATCCATGGTGGTTCTTCAAACCGCTCCAAGCCTATGAAATCACTGCGGCTTTCCAATAAGAGTAAATTCGGAGGCGGCGATTTTAATTACAGGTTTTTTGATGAAAAAAATCTGGATAAGTTTAAAATTATCGTATTGCGGAATTCAAGTGGCGATTTTAACAAAACACATTTCCGCGATGGCTGCCTGCATCAGTTAATGATGAATAACACCAACATTGACTTAGATGGTTACCAGCCGTCGGTAGTTTTTCTTAATGGTATTTACTATGGAGTTCATAACATCAGAGAACGGATCAGTAAATATTATCTAGAGGAAAATTATGGAGTTGATGGCGACAATGTAGATCTGCTGGAAGAAGATTCACTCGTTATTGAAGGAAGTTTTACGGCATTTAATGCCATGCATGATTTTATTACCACAAATAATATGGCTGTTGCCGGAAATTTTAATGCAGCATCAGGGTTAATAGATACAGAGAGTTTATGCGATTACTATATTGCTGAAACATTTTTATCAAACATTGACTGGCCTTACAACAATATCAAATTCTGGCGTGTCAGGGAAGCCGGAGCAAAATGGCGTTATATTCTCATTGACCTGGATATTGCACTTGGAAACAACGGCTGGGCACCTGCCGATTTTGATATACTTGGCCGCATTATGGGACCTTACGGTGACAATAACAGGCATGTTCAAATCTTCAGGGGCATGTTACAAAATCAAACTTTCAGAGAATATTTCATCAACCGTTATGCCGACCTGGTCAACACGCTTTTTTCAACTGAAAACATGGAGCAACACATTTTAGATACACGCGATGCTCTCGAAGATGAAATGCCATTACATTTTAACAAGTGGGGAAATGATATGGCGGGCTGGGATCAGGAAATATTCCAGGTGGTGATGCCACATCTCTATGATCGGCCTGCATTTGCCATGGAACAGGTGAAAAATGTATTCAACCTGGAAGAAATTGTGAGTGTGGAACTGGATGTCTGGCCACCTGCTGCAGGAAAAGTAACCATCAATACCATTACTCCCGGTCCTCTTCCCTGGAAAGGAAATTATTTCGACGGGAACCCTGTCACCATTAGTGTTGTTCCAAATCCGGGATTCAAGTTTATGAAATGGGTTTCCGAATCCATTCCTTTAAACAATGACAGAACGATGGTAATAAAGGTGAATCCTGAAATAAATAATCGATTCACCGCATGGTTTAATAACTCCAGCCAACCCGATCAGCTAATGGTTTACCCGAATCCATCCAACGGAAACTTCCTGTTTGGTTTCCTTTCCGAGTCAAATGATCCGGGCACAATAGAAATCATAAATGCCACCGGTCAGCGCGTTTATTTCCGGAAGGCACTGCCTCTAAATGCCGGTATTAATAAAATTGAAATGAAGGTAAGCACACTAACTTCCGGAGTATATATGCTTAATCTTATTACGGAGCAGGGAATAAAATCAGCACGGTTGTTAATACTCTAATGGTGAGACCATCATTTGTTTTCCTGATTGGCATATGGCTGATAAGCCCGGTTGTTAAAGGGCAATATGTAGCACTGCAAACTATTTGCGAATTACCGGATACTCTTTTTGAATCGTCAGGAATAACGTACAGTGCCCCCGGAAAATTTTTTTCACACAACGACAGTGGTGACCTGCCACGAATTTTTGAAGTCGATACAACAGGAAATATTATTAGGGTAATTAATTTAGCTTCTGCAACAGCGTACGATTATGAAGATATCACCCGCGATCGGGAAGGAAATGTTTACGTAGGGGATTTCGGAAACAATTTCAATAACCGGACCAACCTCTGCATCTATAAAATTCCTTTCGCCGAGTTGTCAAAGGACACAGCCATTCCGCAAGTCATTAACTTTACCTATTCCGATCAACTTCAATTTCCGCCGCTACCTGCAGCTCAGAATTTTGACTGCGAGGCATTTTTCTTTTATAACGATTCGCTGTATCTTTTTTCCAAGAACTGGAGTAATTCTGATTATACTAAAATGTACCGACTTCCTGCAACGCCGGGAAACTATATCGCTATGCTAACGGACAGTTTTAAAACAAACGGGTGGATCACTTCCGCCTGCATGAATCCATCAGCAACAGCTTTTGTGCTACTCTCAGAATCACAAATCTGGTTATACAACGGATTTAAAAACTACAACTTTACACATTCCCTCATAACTTCATTCATGATCGACAGTTCTCAGAAAGAAGGAATAACTTTTATTAATGATACGGCTGTTTATATAACCGATGAGGGAGTTCCGGGAGCCGCCGGAAATTTATATTACCTTTCATTAGGAAAATGGATCCCTCATTTAACCGGACATAACAACCTGGATGTTGTCATTCATTACAACCCTTCGCCTCACACCATCACCTGGATGTTATCGGGATCTGACTCTTATGATGTTGAATTATTTGATGTGCAGGGAAAACTTGTTGATACGATGTCATTCTCCACTTCCCGGGTCAGATATGATTATTCACGAAGGCAGGCAGGCTTGTTGCTTATGCGGGTAACTTCCCGTGAAGGAAATCAAAAAGTAGAAAAAATGCTGTTTTACTAATTTAACCAGCATTAAAAAATAAGGCTCGCATTCTAGTCCACCAGGGAACTTTTTGTATTCACATGAACCACCCGATACCCGTACAATCCCACATAGCCTGCTTCCTTAAAGGCAACAACACAGAAGTAATAATGCATATCAATTACAAAATAACCGGTATAAAAAGAAATGGTTTTCCGTTTCCGGGATGTTGTTATTTCAAGCCGTATTTTTTACGGAATTTCCGGTTAAGTTGGGTCTGAATATTGTCAAGATCCAATTGCTTTCCACGGATAAACGCAGCTTCCACAGTGGCTGATTTCATATCCAGCAAATCGCCGGAGGCTATTACCAAAGTAGCATCTTTACCTGTTTCCAGGGAACCTACACGCTTTTGTATACCCAAAATTTCCGCCGGTGTCAAAGTGATCGCAGTGAGTGCTGCTTCTTTACTCAATCCGTGTGCAACGGCAGTCCCGGCATGAAAGGCGAGGTTTCGCACCTGCCAGAATTCATCAGCAGAAATTGCAAATTTGATTCCGGCATCGCGAAGTTGTGCAGCAAAAGTATACGGCATATCAACCGGTTCATCATCCCGCGAAGGCAAGCGGTGTGTTTTAACAATTACAACCGGAATGCGTTGCGACTTCAGCAATCCGGTTACCAAAAGCGCATCTGTACCTCCTATCAGCACCATGTTCATTCCTAACTCCGCACACAGGCCTGCGGCAGCAATAATTTCTTTCACAAAATTACAATGGATATAAAGAGATTTGGAACCATCAAACAAGCCACGAAGTGATTCGAGATGAATATTCCTTTCAACCGGAGCAATCAATTGGGAATAAGCCCGGGCATCGGTAAATAATTTTCTTATCTGCTGCAGTTCGCTTTCAATTCGCTGTTGTTGTTTTTCTTCAACATCATCTTTTACATTCTTAGATTTTCTCATGGAAGGCCACCTGACATGCACCCCATCATCCATAAGAAAAACAGCATCCTCATAATTCCATCCGTCAAGTTCCATAACCGATGACTGACCCGAAACCAACCCGCCTCCCGGAACAACCTGTGCCAATAAAACACCATTTGATCGGATAGTAGGTGTTACTTTAGAATCGGTATTGTAAGCAATCACGGAACGAACTGAAGGATTGATCGAACCGGTTTCATTGATATCGTTGGTAGCCCTCACCGCTTCAATTTCATTGAGCCCTATAGTTGTATTGAGTGCAATAAGTCCGGGATATACATGCTTTCCACTGATATCTATCACTGTATCATATGCAGCCCGGTCGATTCGTATTACTGAGGCATCTCCAACCAAAATCAGCTTCCCGTTTTCAAATCCAACCGCGCCATTATTTATTACTGTACCGTTTCCGGCATGCACCACTCCACCGATTAAAAGAATGCGCTTTGTTTGTTGGTCTGCAGGCACCGGGTTCTGACTAAATCCGAAATCTGGAAAAAGAAATAGTATCAGGCAGAAGCAATAAAATTTGTTCATGTTTGTATATACTAAATATCGTGAATATCAGGATTGGAAAATAACTGTTAGTTATTCATCATCCAGGCAATGTTTAATTTCTTCTTCTCTGAAGACTGGCTTTTTTAATTCCCCGGATTTTGGCTTGCCACGCTCTTTAATCATTTTGCTTATAATTCTCGAACGTTCCTGTTGAACTTCATTTCGCATCGCCTCATCCCGTTGCACATCAAAATATCTTACGCCATCAACAAAAGTCATTAGCGGTTTGGCATAAATTGACAACGGGTTTTCGTTCCATAAAACCAGGTCAGCATCCTTTCCAACTTTGATGCTTCCAACACGATCATCAATGTGAAGCAGCTTAGCCGGATTTAGCGTTACAAACTTAAAGGCTTCCTCCTCACTTATTCCTCCATACATAACTGCCTTTGCAGCTTCCTGGTTCAACCGGCGGGCCATTTCCGGGTCATCGGAATTAAACGCAACAACGACTCCGGCATCGTGCATAATCGCACCATTGTGTGGAATTGCTTCAATAACTTCATACTTGTAAGCCCACCAGTCTGAAAAACTGGATGCTCCTGCACCATGTGCTTTCATTTTATCGGCAACCTTATAACCCTCCAGGATATGTGTAAAAGTATTTACCCGGAATCCCATGGAATCGGCAACCTTAATTAACATATTAATTTCACCCTGCTGATAGGAATGGCAGGTTATAAATCTTTTTTCATTTAGAATTTCTACCAGCGCTTCAAGCCGCAAATCGCGTCGGGGCAATAAAGTGCCTTTACCTCCTTTAATTGCTTTCTTCCAGGAAGCTTCGTATTCCTTAGCCTTTTGAAAGGCATTTATGTACACCTGTTCCACGCCCATTCGGGTTTGAGGATAGCGCGTTTTGAAATCGTCACCAAAATTGGTTTGTTTCACATTCTCACCAAGAGCAAATTTTATAAAGCCATCCGCACCTTCGAATTTAATTTTATCGGGCGAATGTCCCCATCGCAATTTTATAAGCGCAGACTGTCCGCCTATCGGGTTACACGATCCATGAAGTAATTGGGAAGTGGTAACTCCTCCTGAAAGCTGGCGATAAATATTGATATCATCACTGTTGAGAATATCCCCAATGCGCACCTCCGATGTTACAGCGTGAGAACATTCGTTAACATTTCCGCTAACTGCAATATGAGAATGCTCGTCAATTATTCCCGCTGTAAGATGCTTCCCTGTACCATCCACAACCGTTGCTCCATTTTCCTGAAGATTACTTCCAATTTTAATTATTTTCCCACCCGAAACCAGTACATCGGTGTTTTTCAGAATTCCTTCTTTTTCGTTTGTCCATACCGTTACATTTTTGAAAAGTACTGTTTCCGCTTCCGGCAATTTACTGAACCCAAAAGCTTTATTAGGAAATAACAGTGTTCCCCACTCCGGCTTTTCAATTTTAGCAGTATCGGCAGGTATGGTAAAAGTAGTTGCGGATGTCCTTTCAGCGGTCCAGGTAACCGGCCGGGCTTGCGGATCCATACCATTGCCTGAGAAAATAGTTCCTGTTGAATCTAACTGAAATCCGGTCAGTAGATACGTACCTTTCAGCGGCTCCCTTCGCATCTCGAACTTTATGGAAAGCTGGTGATTGTTATAGCTCACTGTAGCCGAAGTAGTGTCAGTTCCGGTGCCAATCCTGGCTTTCAATTCATGCAGTTCACCACTGATCTGTAGTGTAAGCGGTGTCATGTTTTGAATTTCAAGCTTGTAGGAACCTTTCAGGTTTATCGAATTACCTTTGTTCACTACATATTGTTTTCCCTGGATCCAGTTCTCGAAAATAATACAGTCCTTACTGAACAGATCACCCGAAGTAACAATAAAATTGGCCAGCATATCTTTTTTCAAACTGCCTGTTTTGCCGGATACACCCATCATAACGGCGGGTGCATAAGTGCAGGCTTTCAAAGCTTCTGATGAAGGCAATCCATACAACACCACTTTACGCAACTGCTCTATAAATTCGGAGGGTTCCTTTAAGCCATTAGAGGTAAAAGCAAAAGTCACACCTGCCTGGTGAAGCAGCATGGGATTAGCGGGCGCCATTTCCCAATGTTTCAATTCTTCAAGTGATATATTTACTGCATCATAAGGATCGGACAGATCAAAAGCCGGGGGAAATTTTAGTGGCAGCACAAATGAACTTCCGGTGGCTTTGATTTCTTCCACACGCTGGTATTCATCGCCTGAACCTCTGACAATAAACTTCACTCCAAACTCCTTCCCGATTTTATCAATCCTCAACGATTGAAACTTGCTTTCTGATTCAAAATACATCGGCAGCTCACGAAGTTCATTCCATGACTCAATTGAAATATTGAATTCTTTTTCAGATCCTCCTTTGCGGTACCATTCGGCATCAAGAAAAGTCTGACGCAATAACGCGATGGCTCCCATTTCAGATGACGGGTAATCCTGTTGGGAAACACCTTTCCGGAAAGAAAAACAGGCTGCTGCTTTATTTTTTATGATTAATTCCTGTTCTTTCCCGTCACCAAGGGAAACGAGTGTGGCAGTACCACGGGCAATTCCATCGTGATAATACGTTAAAACAGCTCCGAATCCTGCTTTTCGCCATGTAGCTGCTTGTGTATCGTTTCCAATAAACATCCGGTAAGCATCCACTTCAGGTTTGAGGGACTGGTTCCATGCATAAGCGCCTTTGGTAGCGCTGACATGTTGCTGTCCTTTTACTTTTTCTGCAGGAGTTGGAGGAGTAATCCCATAATGCGTATCGGGATCAATAAAGGACGGATAAATATGCTTTCCCTTCATATCGTGAATGACTGCTCCTTCAGGTAAACGGATACCTTTTCCGGTTGCTATCACTTTTCCATCAAATATTAATAGGGAGGCACTGTCAATAACGGTTTGATAATCTACCCAGATTTTTGCATTGATGAATGCCTGGTATAGCTTTCTCTGATCAGGAATTCCATTAACCGGGAAAGTGACCTGTGCCCTAACCACCGTGGATGAGCAGATGATACAAGCAAATAAAATCAATAGATGTTTTTTCATAGCGATAGTTCCCTGATGCAATAATATTCAAATTCAGTAAAACTGAGGACGAATCCCCATTAAATGTGAGGTATTTTAGAAAATAAGTCCGCTTTAATCACTGAACTTTTTACCCGATACAAGCCCGAAAATTAGGTAATAAGAAATAGATTACTATTTTTGTTGAGGATTTTAAAACCAAACTATGTATACAGGACTACTTCACTCCCATTCTCTTGTAAGATGGATCATGCTGATTTTGCTGATAGCAGCTATTTTTCGTTCATACAGCGGATGGAAAAACAAACGTAGTTATACATCCACTGACAAAAAAGTAAACCTCTTCACATTGATATTTTCACATGTGCAGTTGCTGATAGGTTTCCTGTTGTACATGGTAAGCCCGGCGGTGCAACAAGCCTTGCCTGATATGGGAGCTGCCATGAAGGATAAAATGCTCCGTTTCTGGGCTGTTGAACACATCCTTATGATGATTATCTCCATCATAATCATAACCATCGGATATTCTTTATCAAAGCGGGCAACATCCGATTCTGAAAAGTTCCGCAAAATTTTCATTTATTTTTTAATAAGTCTTATCATCATTCTTATTACCATTCCATGGCCTTTTACCCAAATGGGTGTGGGCAGGGGCTGGTTCTGAGGATCCCGGAATTATCCGGTCAACGAATATCAATTTAATGGCACAATTACCTGTTAATGAAAATGCTCCCCTTGAAAAGGTAGTACTGGTTGCTGTTTCTAAACCAGGACAAACTGAAATACAAACAAAAGAATTTCTTGATGAGCTGGAGTTTCTTGCACACACGGCTGGTGCAGTTACATTAAAACGGTTTGTTCAAAAGCTTGATCATCCTGAGTCGCGGACTTATGTAGGAAAAGGAAAACTGGAAGAGATTACCGCTTATATAAAAGCAAATGATATCCAGATTGCCATTTTTGATGATGAGCTCTCACCCTCACAGATACGGAACATTGAACAGGTAACAGCAGTGAGGGTGCTTGACCGAACCAACCTGATTCTCGATATTTTTGCCAGGCGGGCGCGTACTGCACAAGCCCGCACGCAGGTTGAACTGGCACAGTATCAATACATGTTACCACGATTGACCCGAATGTGGACACACCTTGAAAAACAACGTGGAGGTATTGGCTTGAGAGGTCCCGGAGAAACTGAAATTGAAACCGACAGGAGGGTGATCCGTGATAAACTGTCGCGGCTCAAAGAAAAGCTCAAGGAAATTGATAAACAGAATTTCACCCGGAGAAAATCGCGCGAAAACCTGGTTAGGGTTGCACTGGTTGGTTACACCAATGTAGGAAAATCAACCCTGATGAATTTAATTAGCAAGTCGGAAGTGTTTGCTGAAAATAAATTGTTTGCCACACTGGATACCACGGTGCGTAAAGTAGTTCTTGAAACCATTCCATTTTTATTATCCGATACGGTGGGTTTCATTCGTAAATTACCACACAATTTGGTCGAATCGTTCCGGTCGACACTTGATGAAGTAAGGGAAGCTGATATCCTTTTGCATGTTGTTGATATTTCACATCCAAATTTTGAAGAGCAAATTGCCGTGGTACATCAAACACTGATGGATTTAAAAGCTGCCGATAAACCGGTGCTGATGGTATTCAACAAAATGGACGCTTACAGTTTTGTAGAGAAAGAAGCTGATGACCTTACACCTGCAACCAAAGAAAATGTAAGTCTGGAAGAATTGCAAAAATCGTGGATGGCAAAAGCGAATGCTCCTGCTGTATTTATATCTGCAGCACGAAATGAAAACATTAATGAACTTCGTGCGCGACTAATGGAGTTGGTAAAGGAAAAACATTTTCAGTTGTATCCCAATAACGAACAATAAAAAATGAGTTGCAGTTAAGCTTTCAGCAGCCGGATTATTAATTAAGCTTTGCAGGGGGCTCCATTACAGTTCCGCATTTTTTGCACGTGCGCTTTTCAACCGATGCATAATAACGCTCCATGGCAGCAGGAAGTTCCGTAACAATATCCTTAAGGTCAAAAACATCTTCATGCAACTGATTATTGCACTTTTCGCAATACCATTGCAAACGATCCTTCATGCCCTCGCGACGCTGCACTTCCATTACGAGCCCAACAGTATTCGGACCTCTTTGTGGCGAATGCGGGGTGCGGGGTGGCAATAAAAAAATATCACCTTCGCGAATATCAATTGTACGGGGTTTGCCGTCTTCCATTATTTTAATCTGGACATCACCTTCCAGCTGGTAAAAAAATTCTTCCGTTTCATTAAAATGATAATCCTTACGTGAATTAGGACCACCCACTACCATAACAATAAAATCCTGGTTGGGTGTATAAACTACCTGGTTACCTACAGGAGGTTTTAATAAATGCCTGTTTTCTTCAATCCATTTTTTGAAACTGAATGCGGGAGCTATTGCCATATCGTGTTATTTTAAAAAATACAAATGATTCCTGGTGGTGGCAATCGGGTTTACTAAAAATAAACTCCTGACTTTGGTTAACTAACCACTTTCCAATTAAAGGCTAAATTAAAAAATATTCGGGAATTTGTATTGAATGGAATTTCGTATTTCCCTGTTATCTTTACCCCATGAATATGGATTTAACAAACAAAAGAGCGGTGGTGTGTGGCAGTACGCAGGGAATTGGACTGGCTATAGCCAGGGAACTCGCAGGTATGGGTGCATCTATCACCCTGGTTGCACGAAATGAAGGGAGTCTGAAAAGTGTTGCGGAAGCCCTTCCTCAAAACGGTTTTCAAAAGCATGATTACATTATTGCCGATTTCACCGAGCCCGATACGCTTCGAACGCAACTGGCTGCGTGGCTGCAACCCGGAAGAGTTGCCCATATTTTAGTAAATAACACCGGCGGTCCTTCGGGAGGTCCCATTACAGATGCCAAAGTAGTTGATTTTCAAAATACGTTTACGCAGCACCTGGTCTGCAATCACCTTCTGGTTCAGGCTTTCCTTCCCGGGATGAAAGAAACCGGGTATGGAAGAATCATCAATATTATTTCAACTTCCGTAAAACAACCATTAAAAGGTTTGGGTGTTTCTAATACCATCAGGGCTGCTGTTGCCAATTGGGCGAAAACACTTGCAACAGAACTGGCACCTTACCGGATTACGGTGAATAATGTTTTGCCCGGCGCCACCCTCACCCAGCGACTCAATTCCTTAATTGCAGGGAAATCAGCAAAAACAGGAAAAGCCACTGCAGAACTGGAACAGGAAATGATACATGAAATTCCAATGGGGCGATTTGGTGATCCTTCAGAAATTGCCTCGGCCGTTGGTTTCCTGGCCTCACCATCAGCATCCTACATTACAGGAATAAATGTTCCAGTGGATGGTGGAAGAACAGGGTGTCTGTAAAATAAAAGTCCCTCATCCATCTTAAAAAATAAAGCAAAAAAAAACCTCTTCGCGGAAGAGGCTTTTTTTCTGTAATCGTGACTGATTACTTTGAAATAGAATCAACAGCTGCATCAGCAGTTGAATCAATAACAGCAGTAGCTTCTTCAGCTGTAGCGTTAACTTGCTCTGTTGCAGTTTCAGCTGCATCCTGAACTTGTTCAGTAGCTACTTCTTCATTCTTGTCTTCTGCTTTAGGACCGCATGCTACGAAAGCAAACATTCCCACGATTGCCATAACGGCAAATACTTTTTTCATTGTGATGTTGGTTTAATTAATTTGGCTTGAATATGAATTTGAAGGCGCAAAGATAATATTATTAAAACACATAATAACCAATACTTTAAAAATAAATATCTTTAAAGAACTCCAGCTCGCCTGAAACCTCCTTAAGGTAAATATTTGTTACCTTTACATGAACAATAAATTTCCTAATTTTTACATAAAACACTAACAATCATGGCATTTGAACTACCTAAATTAAATTACGCTTTTAACGCACTGGAACCTCACATTGATGCTAAGACGATGGAAATCCATCATGGCAAACACCACCAGGCTTATGTTACCAACCTGAATAACGCCATTGCCGGCACGGAAATGGAAAAATTATCAATTGAAGAAATTTGCAGCCAGATTTCCAAGCATCCGGTTGCAGTAAGAAACAATGGTGGCGGACACTATAACCACTCCTTATTCTGGACGCTATTAACTCCAAATGCTACACCATCTCCTTCAGGAGCGCTCTCGGAGGCGATCAATAGTTCATTTGGAAGTTTTGAGGAATTCAAGACCAAATTTGCTACTGCAGCAACCACCCGGTTTGGTTCGGGCTGGGCATGGCTGATCAAAAATAGTTCCGGTAAGCTGGAAATCAGTTCTACACCCAACCAGGACAATCCGCTGATGGATGTTGCCGAGGCAAAAGGCACACCCGTATTGGGATTGGACGTTTGGGAACATGCTTATTACCTTCACTACCAAAACCGTCGTCCTGATTACGTTACTGCTTTCTGGAATGTGATTAACTGGGAAGAAGCGGCAAAGAGATTTTCAAAGTAACCCCTTAATGAACAGGAAAGACCTCCGGAAACGGGGGTTTTTTTTATGCTCATAATTATGTTGAAATTAAAAACGCCACCACTTGTCATATTAGCAATAAAATAGGTTTTTTTGCGTTACTGGTTATTGGCCCCGGCCAGTTTTTTTTTAAACGCCGGAATTTAATCACTGCCATGCACATGATTCAACTTGAAAAAGGCCGTTTTAATGCAGTAATAAATAGTTGGGTAAACAGGTGGTAGCAGTGATCACAACAGCATGCAACCGATAAAACGCATTTCACTTATTATTCTGGGTTCATTTGCAGGCATTATTGCATTGGCCAGTCTGCTCGCCTATGTGTACAAGGATAAAGTGAAACAATATGTGGTTGCGTCGCTGAATAAAAATCTGACTGCCAAAATTGAAGTGGAAGAAATCACCTTTTCTTTCCTAAGTTCTTTTCCCTATGCGTCAGTAGAATTTACAAACATCAAAGCTGCGGAGGCTCG
This sequence comes from Bacteroidota bacterium, assembly GCA_030855635.1. Taxonomy (GTDB): domain Bacteria; phylum Bacteroidota; class Bacteroidia; order AKYH767-A; family OLB10; genus JADKJB01. The sequence continues at coordinate 26,941 of JALYQW010000070.1, forward strand.
TGATTTTGTTACAACCGGAACTGTCATGAATGCCAACAGTCTGAAATTGTTATTTAACCTGGGAGCTATTTTCAATGAAAATTATGCAGTGAAAAAAATTGTGTTGAAAAACGCATCACTGAATTTGCAGGTTGCTGAAGACGGAACCACAAACTATAACATTTGGAAGACTGATACTGCTGCCGGAAAAGCTTTTCGTTTGGAACTGCAACAGGTTGCTTTTGAAAATGTGAATGTTTTATATTACAATGTTGCAAAACAACAGGATTTTTCATTCCTGGTAAAGAGTGGGAAACTGAAAGGTGATTTCGGCAATACCAATTATTCATTGATAACAGAAGGCGAATTAGAAAACGTTTCAATAATTATTGAAAAAGTAAAATATCTTACTGAAACAACTTGTGATTTGCAGCTTGCGCTGGATGTTGATAAATCCAAAGGAAAATATGTGTTCAAGGATTCGGAATTAAAACTGGCAGGTTTAACATTGGAGTTGCTGGGAACCATAACCGAAATGGATAATTATCTCGAACTGGATCTTGCCGTTAATTCGCCCGGGGCTGATCTCCCTGCCTTACTCACTCTCATTCCTAAAAAATATACTGCCGGTGCAGAAGATTATAATTATTCAGGCGATATTGAATTCAAAGGTAGTTTTAAAGGTCGGTTGGATAAAACGAATTCACCCCAGGTGGCTTTTACGTTTGTCAGCAAAAATGCTTTTTTAAATCCTAAAAATTCGCCATACAAATTAAAAAACCTTAACGGGAAGGGCTACTTTACCAATCGGAAAAATAAAGCCAATCCGGTGACCTATCTCAAACTGGAAAATTTTTCAGCTTCACTTGAAGGAAAACCGATAAAAGCCAATATCGAAATAGAAAATTTCAACCGCCCTAAACTTAATATTGTTACTTCTTTCGAAGCAGACTTGAATGCGTTGAGTAAATTTTTTAAGCCTGATACACTTGAGGAAATTTCCGGACTTGCAATTGTTGATGCAACATTTAATGGTATCTCAGGAGAGAAAGCAACTTATAGATCTTCCGGAAATATTCTTTTTAAGGATGTCAGTTTCCGCTTAAAGCAAAAACCTCTTTTGTTTAAAAATTTCAATGGGTTATTCCACCTGCATGGCAATGATCTGTTGATTGAATCACTGAATGGAGAAGCAGGCACCAGTGACTTTTCCCTCAAAGGGAGCTTTATGAATTTATTTGCATGGCTGATGACGGAAAATCAGCCTTTAAACATTTCCGCTTCTCTTAATTGCAGGGATGTTAACCTGGATGAATTGATGGCAAAGGATATGAAAAGTGCAAGTGCAGGCAACGACACGGTGTACCGGCTCGATTTTTCCGACAAACTCCGGCTCGACCTTGATATTGACATTGCACATCTCCAATTCAAAAAGTTTCATGCTGAATCAATAATTGGGTCGGTGGCCCTGGAAAAACAACTGCTGAGCACCCGTCAGCTGGATTTCAATACCGTTAACGGGAATGTCCGGCTTTCAGGCTCCATCCACGACAGACCTTCCGACAGCCTGAAAATTACCTGCGAGGCAACAATAAATAACCTGGATGTAAATAAGCTCTTTTATGAAATGGGCAATTTCGGGCAAGAAGTGATTGTTGACAAGAACCTAAAGGGTAGGGTATCCGCGCAAATATCTTTCCGGTCGATGTGGAGTAATCGGCTTGACCTGGATGAGAGCAGCATATATGCCAAGAGTAATTTTACCATTGAAAACGGGGAGCTTATTAACCTGGAATCATTGTTAGCGCTATCAAAATTTTTAAAAGGGGCTGATCTGAAAACGGTTAAATTCTCCAATCTCACCAATACCATTGAGATCAAAAACCGGAAAATTTATATTCCTCTGATGGAAATCAAAAGTAGCGCTATTGATATCAGTGCCAGTGGAGTGCATACTTTTGATAACCAGGTAGATTACAAACTTCGCCTTTATTTATCCCAGATCATGGGTCGGAAAGTCAAGGCTCAGAATACGGAATTTGGCACCATTGAAGACGATGGACTGGGTCGGCCGATGCTCTACCTCAACATGAAAGGGCCTGCCGCAGATCCCAAGTTCACCTGGGACCGTCAGGGCGTAGAGCAAAAAATATCAACAGAAATAAGGAATGAATCAAAAAACCTCAAAACCATTCTAAAGCAGGAGTTCGGGAAAAAAGACACCTCCGGTAAACGCCCCCCGGCTGTTAAAAAGAAGGAAGAGATGCAGATTGAATATGAGGAAGATGCTGATCTGTAAATAATTTTGCCGTAACATTGCAAACTATTTAAAAAAGAGCTCAATAACCTGTGAATATTTACACCCGAAAACAGCGATGGAAGCTGGCCTTGCTTATTGTAGCCCTGGGTATTGGTATTGCCTCTTTATGGTACACCAATAACCTGGTCAGGCAACTTGCAGAACAGGAGAAAAAAAATGTAGAGCTGTGGGCAGCCGCTGTAAGGCAGCTTTCGCAGATGGATGTTGATGCCGGAGATGTGAGTATAGCTCTTGAAGTTGTTAGCAGCAACAACACCATTCCCATGGTGCTCACCGATGCTGAAGGTACTATCAATTCTTTCCGCAACCTGGATTCACTAAAATCACAGGATGAATTGTGGCTGAAAGAACAGGTTTCAGAAATGAAAACCGAAAAAGAACCCATAGAAATAATTTTTGGTAAGGAAGGCGAGAAAAATTTTATTTATTACCGCGATTCCATGCTGATTAAGAAACTACGCTATTACCCCTATTTTCAACTCGCGGTCATTAGTTTGTTTCTTCTTGTTTCCTACCTCGCATTCAGTTCATCCCGTAAGGCAGAACAAAACCAGGTATGGGTGGGAATGGCAAAAGAAACCGCCCACCAGTTAGGCACACCGTTATCCTCCCTTATGGCCTGGGTGGAATACCTGAAAATGCATGGCAATAAAGATGGGCACCTCGATGAAATCGAAAAAGATATATCGCGACTCAACACCATAACCGAACGTTTTTCAAAAATTGGTTCCGCACCTTCACTGAAGAAAGAAAATGTGAATGAGGTAGTACAAAATTCCATCAATTACATTAGTTCCCGTTCTTCGTCAAAAGTAGCTTTCAAACTTAACAACATGGCCAATCACGATGTGTATGCGCCCATGAACATACCGCTGTTTGAATGGGTTCTTGAAAATATTTTCAAAAATGCCGTTGATGCAATGGCAGGAGAAGGAGCTATCATAGTAAACATAACCGATCAGCAACAATTTGTTTATATTGACATTTGCGATACGGGAAAAGGAATACAGAAATCAAAGTTTAAAACAGTTTTCAAACCCGGGTACACTTCAAAATCCCGAGGCTGGGGTCTGGGGTTGTCGCTTTCAAAACGAATCGTTGAAGAATATCACGGGGGGCATATTTTTGTAAAAAGTTCCGAGATGAATAAGGGTACAACTTTTCGTATCGTGTTGCCGAAATAATGTGAAAATGATAAATAATAACATCATTTTTTCATCAATATTTGCGCATATTCAACCTAATGTCTTTGAACTCCCTGACAACTATTATTTGAAATCGTAATTTCAAATAATAAAGCTACCTTATCAATTATCTTTCATTCATCATCTTTTGTCTCTCTACCTCCATATTCCCTTCTGTCGCAAAGCCTGTTCTTATTGTGATTTTCATTTTTCAGTAAATCATGAGCGGATTGACGATGTTGTGAATGCATTGGTAAAAGAACTGGAACTTCGAAAGAATTATCTGCAGCAAAGAGAGGAGAAGCCCTTGCTGGCAACTATTTATTTTGGAGGCGGGACTCCTTCTTTGTTAAGCACCGATCAACTGCTACGAATTTTCAAGGCGATCGAAAATTATTATGTGATTGCAGAAAATGCTGAAATTACGCTCGAAGCTAATCCTGACGATCTGACTCCGGAAAAATTGGCGGCTTTAATGCAAACTCCTGTAAACCGTTTAAGTATTGGTGTGCAATCATTTTTTGAAAAAGAACTGGTGTTGATGAACCGTGCACATACAGCAGAAATGGCATTGCAAAGTGTTACTGATGCCTACAATGCAGGGTTCAAAAATATTACCATCGACTTAATTTATGGTGTTCCCGGGATGAGCGATAACGATTGGTTACATAATCTTGAAACAGCATTTTCATTGCCTGTGCAACATTTGTCGTGTTACAGTCTGACTGTCGAGAAAAAAACTGCGCTCGACAAAATGATACGTGATGGAAAAGTTCCTGCCGTGGATGAAGATCAGGCAGCCCGTCATTTCAGATTGCTGATTGATAAAGCACAGCTAAACGGATTTGAACATTACGAAATCTCAAATTTTGCACGGCCGGGTTTTTATTCAAAGCACAACAGCAGTTATTGGAAAGACCATCATTATATTGGAATAGGTCCGTCAGCACATTCCTACAATGGCATCTCACGACAGTGGAACATAGCCAGTAATGCCGCTTATGTGATTGCCATTAACAACAATGAAATTCCGGCAGAAGAAGAGGTGCTCACCCTCCAAAACCGTTACAATGAATACCTGATGACGGGATTACGCACCAACTGGGGAGTGGATCTCCAATATATTCGTGAAAATTTCGGGGAGTCCTATGAAGCTGATTTTTTACACCAGTTGCTTCCCTACATTGAATCCGGCGACCTCATGGTGAATAGAACGGTATTCACACTTTCCGAAAAGGGAAAATTGATTGCTGACCGTATAACAGCAAAGGCTTTTATTGTTTAATATCCGGTACAGTATTTAAAGTTTGAATTGAATTATTGGTTACGTTTATTAATTTTATACCATGATAACGCACTTAAACTTTAAAGGTAAAATATTCAAGACAGACCTGTCTCAGCCACATGATATTTCCATTCCATTGCGAGCTGGAACACACAATGTTAATGCCTGGTACTCACAACCTGTGAGAATTGAACCGGTGGTTATGGGTGACTGGATAGGAGATGTTAACCGTGGTGGAAGTGTTAATTTCCGCAATGTTTTTCTGAATCCGCATGGCAATGGCACGCACACTGAATGTGCAGGGCATATCAGTAAGGAAAATTATACGCTGAATGAATATTTAAAAACATTTTTCTTTTTTGCGGAAGTTGTTACAGTGCAGCCTGAAAAAATTGGTGATGACAGTGTGATTACGCGGAAGCAGCTTGAAAACAAACTTATGAATTCCATTGCAGATGCCCTCGTAATAAGAACACTGCCTAATAATACTGAAAAATTAACCCATCATTATTCCAATACCAATCCGGCATATTTGCAGGAGGAAGCTGCAGTTTGGATGGTTGAAAAAGGTATCCGGCACCTGTTATTGGATTTACCCTCTGTAGACCGTGAAAAGGATGATGGAAAGTTGCTTGCTCATCATGCTTTCTGGAAATATCCAGGTATCACCCGTCTTGATTGCACCATCACAGAATTGATTTTTGTTCCTGATGATGTAAAGGATGGAATGTATTTGTTAAACATTCAGATCACTTCTCTCGAGAATGATGCGAGCCCCTCTAAACCGGTGTTGTATTCTTTAACCGAATCCGAATAAAAAATATTTTCACTTTTGACAAATGAACATTGAAGAAATCAGGGAATATTGCCTGTCAAAAAAAGCAACAACAGAATCATTTCCTTTTGACGAGGATACGCTTGTTTTTAAAGTAATGGGCAAAATGTTTTGCCTGACCAGTTTAAGTGAAGGTGATAGTATTAATCTTAAATGCGATCCGGAAAAAGCCATTGAATTACGTGACCATTTTGATTGTGTGCAACCCGGTTATCACATGAATAAAAAAATGTGGAACACCGTTTTGCTCGATGGTAGCGTAAGCAAAAAAGTTATATTGCAATGGATCGATCATTCCTATGATGAGGTTGTGAAAAAACTACCTAAAAAAGACCGGATAGTGCTGGGATATTAGATTGTATTCATTTTTTTTGTACTTTCATATCAGCATCCTCATAATAATTTTCCATAAAGTTATTCTTAAAAAACAATGCGTATGAAAAAACTGTACACATTCATTTTAGTTTGCATGTTCTCTTCTTCATTATGTGCACAGGGATATTTCCCAATGCTCGATAGCACTTCAAATACGTGGACATTTGTTGCCAATATGGTTCCGGTTCGCATGCAACAACAGGCAGCAGTATGTGATTACAACTACTCCCCGTTCACTTCCGAAATTTACACTGTTAATGATTCAGTAATCGGCAGCGAAACATACAAAGTACTTTACCTGAAAGACGCTAACAGCGGATTACCGGATTGTATTTATGGATATATCCGGGAAGACACCGCTTTGAAAAAAATTTATTTCGTAGATAATTTCTTGTCATCACCGGTACTTTTATATGACTTTTCGCTCCAGGTTGGTGATTCTATTAGTATCAATTTTGTATCGCAATTGGGAAGCTATTTTCAGGACGGCACTTACTTTGTTGACAGCATCAGTTCCATAACTATAACTGCGGGACCTCGCAGGATTTACTACCTGAGCATTCCCGGATTTCCAACTCCTTATCCCTTGGAGTGGATAGAAGGCGTGGGGCATCCCGGTCACCTGATTTATTCCAATTCACTTAATTTTTCTGCAGGTATGATGTTCCAGTGCAACGATCCTGTTGCAAGGGATTTTTATCACCTGTTAACGTGTTTTGAACAAAATGCCACCAAAGTATATTTTGATTCCTGTGCACATGCATTTGCAATTAACAACGGGTGTTTTAACTACGTAGATTCCTGCAATTTCTGGAACATTTGCAGCGCTCTTGATGAGAACACAGTACTCACTGATTTTTATGTTTCACCAAATCCTTCTTCCGGCTCAATCACCCTTCACATGGAGTCGAAACGCAATTTAGATGCCCGGCTGGAAGTGCTGGATCTCAGTGGCAAGCTGGTGTTGGAAAAGCAATTATCGATTCGCCAGGGAGTAAATGATTTCGTTCTTGAGACACATCTACCTGAAGCTGGCAGTTACCTCGTTCTGTTAAAATTCGAATCCGGCACCGCCTATAGGAAACTGGTACGAACTTCGCGATAATTTTGCGAATAATCTATATGCTGGTTTATTCACCATTCCCAGCAGTCGTTCACCAAAAAAGCAAAAATAAAATTTGGATATTTGAGGATTATTACTAATTTAGTATTGTCCATTCTAAACATACCTCCTAATGAAAAGACTTCTACTCTCCATTTCCTTGATATCATTGGGTTTCACGCCTGTTTTTGCGCAGCGGTCCTTTGAAATGGGAATATCCGGCGGCATTACCAATTACTTTGGTGATTTAGGAAATGAAGCCTGGTTTCAGACTGCAGCTACGCAACCCGGAGCAGCTATCACTTTCAGGAATTTTCTGGGTAGTTCCGCTTATTCCGGGAACCTGTACCGTCCACTTTCCGTGGAGGTCCGTTTGTCATGGAACCGGCTTCAGTATGATGAAACAAAACCCATCGGAGGCAGACAGGGCTGGGAGTTAAGAAATTATGGCCGTGGCATCGGATTCCGTAATGATGTTTTCGGAACGGCAGTACATGTAACATACACCCTTTATTCCAACACCCGTCAACCCCTTCACAAGCAGCAGGCCGCACTTTTTGTATTTACAGGCGTCGGTGCTTACTATGGCCAGCCTAAAGCAGACCTCTTTCGCGGAGAAATTGATATTGCCAACCGCTATTATTTCTGGTCGGATGGTACCGTTCGCGATGCTCCGGATGAAGGCCTGGGTTCTTCCGGAAATATTGTTGAAAAGGATGGCGAATACGAAACTAATCTTGCCGACTGGTATACTGAGGGAGCGGATTATAAAGGTGAGTCATCGAAAAAATCTGCTTATAAATATATCAATGCCGGCATTCCTATGGGATTGGGTTTGCGATATGGAATAAGCAAAAAAATTACCATCTCAACTGAATTTGGTTACTATATGTTCTTCACTGATTTCCTTGATGACGTTAGTGATGCTTACCCGACTTACGCCGAAGTAAATGCGAACTTCCCTAATGACCCTATAAAACAAGAACTGGCCATGTACATTTCCGATCCGACAGGATTTGGAAACAGTGGTTATCCCGGTCCGGCTACCAGCCCGCGGGGAAATCCGGCAAAAAATGATGGCTTCAGTTATGTGAATGTGGAAGTGGCCTATAAATTTGAATTCCGCAAAGGCGTACCCAAACTCTGGGGAAGAAAGTAGTTGAGTACAACCTCACTTAATCAGGCTGATTAAACCTTTTGAATTATTAAAGGTCTTTTTAGCCTGATTCGATTTTATATGAAGCCGCTGCTCCTGTCTTTTGTTCTATTATTTATTTTCGTTTCTACCCGAGCGCAATCTTTTTATTACCCTCCTGTTTCCGGGAATGTCTGGGATACAATTTCTCCGGTTTCGTTAGGTTGGTGTCCCAATCAGATTGATACACTTACCCAATATCTCGCTGACAAAAACACCAAGGCTTTTATTGTTTTAAAAGATGGCAAAATTGTGATTGAAAATTACTTTGGCACTTTTACTCAGGATAGTATTTGGTACTGGGCTTCCGCCGGAAAATCGCTTAGTGCATTTCTTGTCGGCATAGCACAGGAAAATGGATTGCTATCCATTGACGATACGGTAGCAGCACACCTCGGAAGTGGCTGGACCGACTGTACAGGCACCGACGAAGAAAAAATCACTATCAAAAATCAATTGAATATGACTACCGGTTTTGATGATGATGTACCTGATCCGGATTGCACTACCGACTCCTGCCTCACATGCATTGCCACACCAGGAAATCGTTGGGCGTATCATAATGCTCCCTATCACCTGATTCATGATGTACTTTCAGTAACATCCGGCAACTCATTGAATGCTTACACATGGTCTAACCTCACTACACAGACAGGAATTTCAGGACTATGGATTGATCATGTTTTTTACAGCACACCCCGATCAATGGCCAGGTTTGGTTTGCTTACCTTGGGAAATGGAATCTGGGATTCAGATACCATATTGCATGATTCAAATTATTTCCAGGAAATGATTTCTACCAGCCAGGCAATGAATCCATCATATGGTTATTTATGGTGGCTCAATGGAAAAGGTTCCTTTATGGCTCCGCAATCGCAATTTGTTTTTCAGGGAGACCTGGTACCGAATGCGCCTAACGATATGATTGCTGCTTTAGGAAAAAACGATCAGAAAATTTATGTAGTTCCGTCTCAAAATTTAGTTGTAATAAGAATGGGAAATAATTCGGGCAATATTCCACTGTTTGCGATCTCATCATTTGATAATGAATTATGGGAGAAATTAAATGCTGTTTTTTGCACTACACTTTCCCTGGAGACTGTTCCGTCACCCGCTGTTCGGATTGTTCCAAATCCTTCAAATGGTAATTTTAAAATGGAAATTGATGAGTCAAATTTTACAGGTGAATTTATAATTTTTGATGCAACCGGAAAACGGGTGAAAGAATTGCAGGTTCAGTCCGGAACTGTTTCGGTCTCTTTGCAGGAACCAGGAATTTATACCGGCATCCTGTTAAAAGATAAAGACTCCCTACCCTTAAGAGTCAGGATTTCTATAGTGAAATAGCAGCAATTTTTTCCAGGTGTTTTAACAGATTCAACATCCGGCAAAACCGTACAACTAGTTGTAATTCAATTAATTTTGAATCCATGGCATTTGTATCAGGCTTCCCCTCCAATTTGTATCTTTGCGCCTATGGCTATTTCCAACGACGATTTATTTAAGAACCTGATTTCACATTGTAAAGAATACGGATTTATTTTTCCTTCGAGTGAAATTTATGATGGGTTGAGTGCAGTATACGATTACGGACAGTATGGTGTGGAATTGAAAAAAAACATTCGCGAATACTGGTGGAAATCGATGGTGCAGATGAATGAAAATATTGTGGGACTTGATACTGCGATTTTCATGCATCCAACAATTTGGAAAGCGTCGGGCCATGTGGATGCATTTAATGATCCCCTTATTGACAACAAAGATTCTAAAAAAAGATATCGTGCTGATGTTCTCATTGAAGACCATATAGCTAAAATTGAAAGTAAAATTCAAAAGGAAGTCAACAAAGCACGTGAACGTTTTGGTGAAACATTTGATGAACTGCAATTCCGGACTACGAATGCAAGAGTAGTGGAAAATCAAAAAAAGATTGACGCAATCAATGAAACTTTTAAAAACGGGATGGAAGCTAATGATATGGCTGCCATCAAACAATTGATCACAGATCTTGAAATTGTTTGTCCTGTTTCAGGCACACGCAACTGGACTGACGTGCGGCAATTCAACCTGATGTTTTCTACGCAAATGGGTTCTGTGAGTGAAGACGCCAGCACCTTATACCTGCGTCCGGAAACAGCACAGGGAATTTTTGTAAATTTTTTAAATGTTCAGAAAACGGGCAGGATGAAAATTCCATTTGGAATTGCCCAAACCGGAAAAGCTTTCAGGAATGAGATAGTTGCGCGCCAGTTTATTTTCAGGATGCGTGAATTTGAACAAATGGAAATGCAGTATTTCGTTAAACCGGGCACTGAAATGGAATGGTATGAGCACTGGAAATCCAGTCGTCTTAAATGGCACCGTGCACTCGGTTTCCCGGAAGGAAAATTCCGTTTTCATGATCACATTAAACTAGCCCATTATGCGAATGCCGCCTGTGATATAGAATTTGAATTTCCCTTTGGCTTCAAAGAGCTGGAAGGCATTCACTCCCGTACGGATTTTGATCTCAAATCGCATGAAGTTTTTTCAGGTAAAAAATTGCAGTATTTTGATCCGGAACTGAACGAGAATTACGTACCTTATGTTGTTGAAACATCGGTAGGATTAGATCGTATGTTCCTGGCCGTTATATCGCAATCCTATCATGAAGAAAAGTTGGACGACGGTTCTGAAAGAGTGGTATTGAGGATACCCGCTTTCCTGGCTCCTGTAAAAGCAGCGGTGTTGCCATTGGTTAAAAAAGATGGTCTTCCCGAAAAGGCACGCGAAATAATGGATGGCATTAAGTTCGATCACTTATGCCAGTATGATGAAAAAGATTCAATTGGAAAGCGCTATCGCCGGCAGGATGCTATTGGAACACCATTCTGTATTACCGTGGATCACCAGACCTTGGAAGATAACACTGTGACTATACGCTACAGGGATACCATGGTACAGGAGCGGATACCTGTTGAAAGGGTTCGAAAAATCCTGGATGAGAAATTAAATTTCAGGGAAATTCTCCAGGCGGTTTAGAAAAAGTGTACTTCTGCCGATCTAATCTGTTAAGGTTATTCGCCTGGTTACAAAATCAAAACCGCTTCTTATTTTTATAAAATAAAATCCGCGTTTTTTATAACTGAGATCGATATAGTACTCCGTATTATTTTTTCGCTCTACCAAACCATAATCCACAGCATTGCCCAGCATGTCATAAACTTCAACTTCAGGAAAACCTGAAGATAAGGGGGTTTTTATATTTAAAACACCACTGGTCGGAGTAGGGTAAACTAAAATCTGTTCGGGTACATTGGAAAATGCAGGCAAACCAATGGCGATGGAGGAATAAATTTTCAAATCATCAAAAGCCAGGTTTCCGCCGGCAGGCGCTTTATGATATTCGATTTTGATATATCCTATTACCTGATTTCCCAACATAGTGTAGTTTGTTCCGGTAGTTGGTAACGAATCAATTGCTGCAAATAATACATAGGTGATACTGTCGATGCTGTAATAAAAACGCAATTCATTGAATACAGAATAAGGAGCTCCATTACCTTTCATCCAAAATGAAAGGGAGTCAATCGGACTCATTAATTTTGTTACGATGTAATTGGAATCGTTTCCGAATTTATAGGAGGGTGCGGTAGCACCATAATTTCCAGCAGAGGCATAAAACGATGCCGGGCTGACGGAATTCCATGAAATATAAATTCCGGCAGGAATAGTTGCACTGGTACCGGCATAACCATCAAACGTTACATCAAGGATTGGAGGACCTTGGGCGTTAGCACATACCGAAGCCATCAGCAACAGCGTAACTAAATATAGTTTCATTCGCAACTTTGTTTTCATCATTTTGTGAGCCCGTAATTACAACTATGAAACTACTAAAAATGTTGTTGATACGTTTTCAATCTGGATGACTAAACCAATAAATTGTAAACAGGCCAGTGTTAATAATCAGGTGCCTTTGGTATTAAACTGGTTCATGGCGATCACGGGCCCTGCCGCTATAAAAGTGCGTATCGCCTCAGCACTAAGCTGAATCCGTTCCTGGATAAATTTTTCCTCTTCTTCAGGCCATTTTCCCAGAACATAATTCACCTGACGGCCTTTGGCAAACTCATTACCCACTCCAAAACGGAGGCGGGCATAATCGGTGGTATTGAGTGTTTCGTTGATGCTTTTTAAACCATTATGACCACCATCACTTCCCTTTAGCCGGATTCTGAGACTTCCTGTAGGCAAGGCCAGGTCATCGGTTACCACCAGCAATTGTTGCAGAGGAATGTGTTCAATCTGCATCCAGTAGTTAACGGCCTTCCCGCTAAGGTTCATAAAAGTATTGGGCTTTAACAGGATGACCTGACGGCCCCTGATCTTAAACCGCGCAATATCACCATAGCGTTCTGTTGAAAAAAAAACTTCGGCGTGCAGGGCCATATGGTCAAGCACGTCGAAGCCGATATTATGTCGTGTGTGAAAATACTCAGCACCGGGGTTTCCCAGGCCGGCTACCAGATATTTCAAGCGTCAACGACTTATTTAGTTGGCGTTTTGGCAGCAGCAGCGGCAGCAGCCGGAGTTTCTACAACATTACGGGTAGTGCGAACACCAACAATAATGTTATTAGCAGAATCCAGGAACTGAACGCCTTTAACTTTAAGGTCGCCAACACGTACTGACTGACCAATTCCGAGAGGAGTTACATCCACTTCAATTGCATCAGGAAGATAAGCAGGAAGCGATTTTATTCTCAGCTTTCTAACTTTCGTCAGCAATTTTCCACCTTGTTTTTGTCCTTCAGCAGTCCCTGTAATCTTAACAGGAATATCCATGGTGACATCCTTATCGGTATGAATTGCTAAAAAATCAATATGCAGCAATTTATCGGATACAGGGTGAAACTGGGTTTCCTGGATGATAGCTTCATGAATGTTGCCATCAACATTAATTTTGACCGTATGCGCATCGGGTGAATACACAAGGTGTCTAAAGTCGAGGACCGGAGCAGAGAAGTGAATGTTTTCACCTCCGCCATAAATAACACATGGCACCATACCGGCATCACGTAATTGTTTTGTGCCCTGTTTGGTAAGGATTTCTCTTTTGGTTCCTTTTAGTTCAAATGATTTCATGACTGGTTTTAATATTAAGCTTTAACAAATAACGGACTGATAGATTCGTATGCATATACTTTATGAATTGCTTTTGCAAACAACTCGGCAGTGGGCAGCATAGTAATTTTAGAAGATGGTTTTTTTAACGGTATGGTATCACAAACTACTAACTGCGTAAGATCCGATTCTTCGATACGTTCATACGCTTTGCCGGATAAAACAGGATGCGTACAAAAAGCACGAACGCTTTTAGCGCCTTTTGCCATGATCAGTTGCGATGCTTTTGAAAGTGTTCCTGCTGTGTCAACGATATCATCAACCAGCACTACATCTTTACCTTGTACATCACCAATGATCTGCATACTTTCAATTTCATTAGCACGCTTACGGTGTTTATCACAAATCACCATATCAGCGCTGAAAAATTTCGCATACTCACGGGCACGGTGAACACCACCCATATCAGGTGCGGCAAATATCAGGTTGTCGAGGTTCAGGCTTTTCAGGTAAGGAACAAATATTGTGGAGGCGTCCATGTGATCTACAGGCACATCAAAGAATCCCTGTATTTGTGGAGCATGCAAGTCCATTGTCATAACGCGGGTAACCCCGGCAGCTGTGAGCAGGTTAGCAACAAGCTTTGACCCAATGGCAACACGCGGTTTGTCTTTACGATCACTGCGTGCATATCCGAAATAAGGAATTACAGCTGTGATGTAATGTGCAGAAGCCCTTTTTGCGGCATCGATCAACAACAGCATTTCAAAAAGATTATCGACGGGAGAGAATGTAGACTGAATGATAAATACATCACAACCTCGAACGCTCTCATCAAAATAGGGAGAAAATTCACCATCGCTGAAATGACTGACAGTAACATCACCTAACGGTGAACCATAGCATTCCGCTATTTGTTCGGCCAGATATCTGGACGTTGTTCCTGAGAATATTTTAACCTGCCTGGCCATACTGATTTTTAAAAGGGAGTGCAAAGTAACAAAAATTCCCTCTTAACTCAAAATCCGTGGTGATACCACCCCGTCGGGGTGCTACCACCCTTTGGGTGAGCACGTCAAGAAGCTGAAAATGAACCTCGTCGGGGTTAACAAACCCTCCGGGAATTTTCGGGTTAATCCAGCTCCAGGAGTCTCAGGTAGTGCGTTTCGCCATCCACTTGCACCCTCGCAGTATAAACGCCCTTGCCCAAACCGTATTTCACCGCCCCGAATTCAAAATTGTGAATTCCAGCCTCAAGATCCTTGTTTTCCCAGATCAGGACTTCCTGGCCAAGAGCTGAGAATACACTCACATTCACCATTGCGCCCATTGTTAAATGAACGGTAATATTTGTAGTTCCCATGTAAGGATTGGGCATTGCTGAAACAGTAAAACCTTTAGATGACAAGCGTGCAAGCACAACATCGGTATAAGTGAACACACCATTAAAATCAACCTGTTTCAATTTATAATAATAACTGGTGTTGGTTGTAACATCTGCATCTTCAAAATAATATTCATTCGTTGTGCTGGTGGTACCTTTTCCTTCAGACCATCCCAGGTAATTAAAATCAGGAGGAGTGGTTGCCCTCCATATTTCGAATCCATGATTTTCAATTTCGGAAGCAGTGATCCAATTCAATAAGATCACTTGTTCTTTCGGATAAGCATCAAAATGTATCAGTTCAACAGGCAGCGGTGTGAGCGATTGCGCAGTAGCAAATTGAGTGGATGCTGCCATTGCGGTCAATCCGGTACGTTCCAATGCTGTAACCGGTGATCCGGCAACGCAAGTTCCATTCAATCCCCAGGGGGCAGCATCGTACCTTGTCATAACGGTATACCCTGACTGCGCATTTGTATACCCTGCATTATAAGCAGTCACAGCATATGGAGCTGTTCCGGTAGCAGGTAACGGCACCACCTGCCAGAGTCCGTTATTCAAAGGTGCCTGATCATACAATGCAGAAACACATTCAGGTCCCAGAAAAGGTAAAGGTGTTGGAGGAGCCGTATTATTAAAATTAATCAGAGCATTCAATCTGTCATTGAAGCCTCCAAAATTCAAATTGAGTCTTTGATAACCTTTGACAGCAGTTCCAACCGGAAAATCATAAGCTCCTCCTGTAACAGCAAAACTTCGCAACAGGTAGCCTTCTACAAAACTGGATATATTACCAGGAGTTGAAGCTGTAGGAACCGGGTTAATTATGTTCACTCGGTTTAATCCGGTAATTATTTTCCCCTGGTTCAGTGTAAGTGTACCACCGATTGTCATCCAGTCAATAGCACCACTGTTACCCAGCAGTACTCCTGTTGAAGTGTGATTCATAACAACATTGAACAATGTTCCCCTGTTAAAATAATTTTGTGCGGCAATTCCATTAAATTCCAAGGTTCCCCCGGCAGGAATATAATTGCCATAAGGAAGCGCAGCATAATATACAGTGAAGTTGCCTCCTACCCTGTGTATTTTTCCATTGACATTGAAAGTTCCTCCGGTATAGGAAGGAGCGGTGCCCAAGGTAAAATTGCCTTCGTTATCGAGATCATTGTTGGTGGTAACAGTATTTCCACCTGCGGCTACGGGTTTATTAATTACCAAATTCCATAGCCTGTTGGTTGCTGTCATTCCTCCTGACATACTCTGATTTTGCAATACAGAATCGCTTTGCATGAGTACCGTTGAATTTGCAAGGGCAGTAATGGTTCCGTTATTAATTAAGTTATTGCAAATTTTTAATTGAGAATTTGGCTGGAGTGTAAGGGTCGCGCCAAGCGTAACATCCAAACTACCGCACACAGCAGAAATACCTACAATAGCAGGTTGATTTACCGGTATAGAAGGAATTGACACATTCAACACACAATTCGGAGTTGCACATCCTCCCCAGTTTTCTGGGTTGTACCAATCGGTACTCAGCGTTCCTGTCCATACAAGTGTTCCACCTGCCGGAGGCGCTGTGGCGAGAGGGGTTCCTGCAGAAAAATTAAGTGCAAAACCGGAAGTGCTGTTTGAGAAATTACTAACGTTTAACAAATACTGGTCACCAGCCGTGACTGCTATGCGCGACATATAGGCAGCACCGAAACCGGGATACGCTGCAGGAGAAGTTCCATTAGTGGGTCCGAAACAACCTGTAACTCCAAGAGCACTGTAATTGCAACTAATTGGTGCCACAGAACCCAGGTTGTTACAATTCGCCGGTCCGGGTAATCCTGCTGTTTTTGTGCTCCACACTGCAAAATCATAATCAGTTGCAAACGTAGAGGGAGGTCCTGGCCAGTCATTAGGTACAATATCAAATTCTAAAAATCCATTTGCTATAATGTTGATAGTATACCAATACGATCCTCTTTCACCTGAAGCCAGACAATTAACACCGGAGGTAAATTCACAGTTCGATCCAACAGCCTGAGGACCGGGATTAGCAACGTTAATATTAGTTTTGCATACAGGAAATGCCAATTCACAATCCTGACCCGGCGTTGGCGGGAAAGGCAAATTACATCCAACACCTGCATCCATCAGGTATATGGTAAATGAACCGGTCATACTTGCAAATCCATCCACCATGATGTAATAGGTCATCGTTGCTGTAAGTCCGCTCAAGGTTAATTGAGAAGAAGGGTATGTATTCAACCCGCAAGGTGGTACATCCTGATTACAACCAACCAGGGCAAGCGTGTTGCCGCTTCCTGCTGCAATCAATCCTGAAACGGGTCCATACACTGCAATTTGTGTATTTGCCAGGGTACCAAGGGATGTTCTGATTTTCACACAGCCGGAGACCGGGGCAGTGAAGGAATACCAAACTGTATTCATGGTATTGCTTCCTGAAGGAGCAAAACAACCCGGTTGTGCTGCAGGCTCATCAGCATTTCCACTACAGCTGTTATTGCCACCAATCGGGATATTAAAAGGTAGAGGCTGCGCCTGGTACGGCCTGTCGTTGGCAGCACCTGCACCGAATGAATTTATAGCCAGATTAAAGCTAACATTGTTAAATGGATTTTGTGAATCAATGATCAGGTAATAAGTTCCTGCTCCCGGAAGATTCACCGAACCAGATAATGATCCAAGTGTAGCTCCCGCTCCGCTTGCGATGCAAGTACCTCCTGCGCCGGGACATCCGCCCTGATAAACCGAATAAGTAATTCCATTATTTGATGCACCTGAAAGATAAATTCCGATACACTGTGCGGAACTAACGGTAAAGGAGTATACGATATCTTCGCCAGAGGCAAATCCGCCGTTGCAAATTCCGGGTGTACCAGCTAAATAATCATTTCCCATGCATGCAGTAGTTTGTCCGGAAACTGAATATGGCAGCGACGGTATACTAACGGCATTGGCACATGTGGGGCCGGGATTTCCCGACGAAACACTTGAAATAGAAAGGAAGTTGTAACTATTACACGCCGGAGCTGCCCATGAATCTAAAACAAGGTAGTACGTTACACCGGCTGTAACATTAGCGCAAAAAGATTTTGAACCGGCAAAATCCTGGACAAATGCTACACAGGCACCTGGTCCCGGACCACATCCACCCACAGGGCATCCGTTGTACAACATGAGCCCGGTGTAGGCAGCAGAAGGTGCATCCAGTATGATCGTCACCTGTCCGGATGCAGCAGGAGTAAAAATAAATACCTGGTCTTCTCCGGTAAGGTAATTGGTGCTTCCGCATACAGCGGTATTGGTAGCTGTAAGATTATTAATGGCTCCGCAGGTAGTCCCGGATCCAGAATTATAAGGGAGAGAAGGAACATTAATCACGCCCGTTCCCAGGAGCGATGCGCACGTACCGCCTGAAGCCGAAGTAATCGAAAGGTTGTTGTAATTATTACAGGCCGGAGCTGCCCAGGAATCAAGAACCAAATAATAGGTCACACCTGCTGTCAGTGGTGCACAAAAAGATTTATCCCCGGAAAAGCTTTGAGAAGATGCAACACAGAAACCCGCTGGAGCTGCGCAAATTCCAACCGGGCAACCCTGGTACAACATTAATCCGGTGAAAGACGCTGAAGGAGCATTGAGTACGAAGCTATAAGAACCCGTGGTAGTGGGAGTAAAAACCCAAACCTGGTCTTCACCGGTCAGGTAATTTGTGCTTCCGCAGACGGCAGTATTGGATGCTGTCAGGTTATTCCCTTGTCCGCATGTTGTACCCGGACCGGAATTATAGGGGATAGAAGCCACATTAATAACCCCTGTTCCCATAACGGTGTTACATGATGAAGTGGCGGCAGACTGCAACCGGATATTATCGATGGCTCCTGCAGGAAAGGTGCCTATACTGCCATCGTTGATCCATGAAAATACCAAACGTTGGGTTGTACCTGCAGCGGAGCAAGGAAAGGTCACAGATCCTGATTGCCAGTTGGTGCTCAGGTTAAAATTACCTCCTAGTTGTCCGGTGGCTACCAAATTTCCTGCTGTGATAGCAGTGGCGGTAGAAACCATATAAACCCTGATGTAATCGAAATTGCCTTCTCCAAAACCTTTCCAGCTAAATGACAAGGTAATATTAGGTTGACCGGCAGGCAATACTACATCTTTATAAAAATGGACCCGGGAAATTGCATTGATATCGTAAGTATTATTGATAGCCGCAGTTCCTACATAAGCTGCCCTTGCTCCGGTAAATCCGGTTGCAGCCGTTCCACAATACCACTTATTGGTTTGTGTGCCATTTACCTCTATCCATCCATTTGCAACAAATGTAGTTCCCAGTTCAAAACCACCATCCGTATTCGGGTTGATGATGGTAGTCTGACTGAAACCATAAAAAACATTCCAGCAAACGAGTTGCAAAATGCACCAGTTAACTAGTAGAATTCTTCTCATATGTAATGGTATTAAAAAATTAAAATCAATATTCCGGTTTCAATGGTTAAATCCGGTACAAAATCTGATTTAGTGTATAAGAATTTCGTCGTCGGTAGCTATTGAAGTAGATTAACTTGAAAGATACAAAGAAGAATGACAGACTCCTAATAAATTCTACATTAGTTTTCAAAAAAAGGGTCGATGATCGAAAATCGTGGGTAAATGGCAGCTTAGAAGGCAATTCACGCTTTGAATTCAGGTAAAAATTAATACTTTTGCAACCTGTACAAAAATTGCCCGGATGGCGGAATTGGTAGACGCGCTGGTCTCAAACACCTGTGCCTTAACTGGCATGCCGGTTCGACTCCGGCTCCGGGTACTTGTTCGGAACCCCTGTATTTACGGGGGTTTTGCCATTTATGAACTCTTCCTTTATCGACCTTAAAGATGGCACCCCACACTGTAAGGTGCAGGAATAAGTGCAGAAATCTCCGGTTACTTGTCCAATTCATGACCTAATTTCTTTTCCTCATGTGATTTTGAAGTGCGGACATTGTTCAGATCAGCCTGCCGTATTTCCTCATTAAACGTTCCGAATCCTAATGCCTTTTCGGCAAGCTTTTCCTTGTTCAAATAATGCTTGTCCAGCACGGCCTGATTGCTATGGGTTAGGTCGGTTGCTTCATTTCCCAGGTATTTATTCATATGAGTTAAATAGGTTTTTCGCAAAGCCTTGAATGTTTTACCTCCCTCAGGATGGCTTATATTATAAAAATGACTGAATCCACGACTTATAGCACTTCTCATAGTATTGACCCTATTTTCTGTAATTTCCGGTGCAATTATAAAAGCATCTGAATTTTTTAAATGCTCATAATTTGCTTCTGACAACAATCGCTCTATATCCTCCGTCACTGGAATGATAACTTCCACTTTCTCAGACTCTGCCTCCCGTCCTTGAATTCTATTCACCTTCAAATTGGGTATTCGAATGATAGCGTGCCCTTCTTTTTCCTTTATATGGCTATGTTTGAGATTAATAAGTTCTTCTGTGCGCATTCCTCCATGAATTCCCCATTTAAAAACGGAAACAAGGTACGGGCGGTAAAAATTACGGCGCTGTTTTACACCACTTTCATAAGTTTGCCAGCCATTTTCTGGTTTTACATCTCCTATAAGGGTTTCGAACTCTTTGAAAGATACTATTGGCTGATTATATTTCTCAGGTAGTTTTTTCACTTTATTAAACCCATTACGGACAGGAACATTATATTGTTCGGGGAACCATTTGAAAAATGATTTGAAGTTGCCTATTATTTTGTTAACTGACCTGTTTGAATAGCCCTTATTTACTCTCAGGAACTTATAAATCTTTCCGACGATCTCATCATCGAAATCATGAACTGATAATAACTTCGGATCAATTGAGTGAAAAGCAAGTGCAGATTTTAACATTTCGAATTGGTGCTTCACATCTTTAACATGGCTTTCACTCCGGTTACGTTTTAAATGTTCTGGCACTTCTTTATCCGCCAACCAGTCCGTGTATCTGTCAATTGAATCACTCAAATTATCAGGATTATTCACAACTTCCTTTCTTTGGGCCGTAGGAGCAATTACAGGAATACTCTCCCTATTCGGAATCATCTCCCCTCTGACCAGTTTTTGGAATTCAACTGCCTGCCGAATAGCTTCGTTAATGTTTCGCGTCTCAAGTATCATTGTCCGTCGTTTATTTTTGGTTCCAGGCTGGTGAACATAAACCTTAAATTTATGTCGCTCTCCAAATGGACACTGTGATATGTCCTTATGCTTACCCGCTTCTTTGCAAATTTTATCAACATTGGTTTTACATTGATAACAATAGATATACAATGATTTTACCCTTTTGTCTTTTGGAAATTGCAAGGGTTTCATGGTCGCACATTATAGCTCGCAAATTTTTAGAGGCAATATTGACAATATTCATTCTATTGTTGTATTAATTTTATACTCATATGTTAAATGCTTTAGAATTTCCTTATTGACAGCGTATTCAAATTCAGCTTTCATTACATATAACCTATTGGAACCAGTATCCTTCAACAGAGCCACTTTGTTTCGGATACACCAAGACCGAAATCCCCGATAACTTGTATAACCAAGTGCCCTTGCTGCCACTTTGAATGAAATTCGCTCGATCATGTTTTAGTTCAGGATGATTGACTATTCAGTTTAAGAGTTAAAACTATTCAAAAAATTATTTCATCTACTTGGAAAATAAAATCCAGATTCTTCCCTTCCTTCAGTTTGGACTGGCAAATCCAACATGATATTATACTTTCCTTCCGCGTTCAAATATGATTTCCACATGCGTAAGAAAGGCCTCTTTGGTGTTGTTTTCTTATTTTTGGTTTTATTTGCTTTTTTTCTCATGTCCATTTTTCTTTTAATGATGTGATTAATCATTGTTCTCTCGTTGTTATGGATTTCACAGGCCTATAAAGCCCAAATTACTCTTGTCCGTATAATTGTTGGCTTTCTTAATAGGCATAATTTACTTCCATATGGGTAACTTGTATAGCATTGAGCACCACACTTACCGGCAAATTTATGATAACTTGAGGTGAAAAACAGTTTACCATAGTTTATTTCAAGTTGATAATAAAAAGCAACTTTTACCAAACTTTATTTCTTTAAATTTCTCTAAGTGACAACAAAATAAATTTCTCGTTTGTTCTGCGGATGGATTCATTTCATGTATTTGTCTATTCAGGGTAAGATCACCATGAACGTGCTGGAAAAGTGTTGCCAACTGTTTATTCAAATGTGGATTATTTCACGTAGAATTTTACTTGTTCTCATTAGTAAATTCATACATAAGCATTTGGTCTACAAAATCTACAACAGCAATTGAAGGTAACCTGCTCATTAATGTTTCAAGGGTTGAGGCTTTTAGAGCTTTTCCATCAATTATAAAATACCTTGCAATAAGAATACATAACTTCAAATTTGATTTCTTTGGTATTATTATTTTTTGCATCTCAAATATTAGATGAACAAGTTCAGTGGAAAACCCATTGTATGGAATAATGTTACTATTATGTCCATTGTCATAGAATAATGATTGAAAATTTTCAAGTGTGCAATCAGGAAAGCGCTCTTCAATAACCATTTTGTTAAATAAAGTTTTTAAACGCTCTTTATTGATACATCCGAATTTTGGTGAAAACAACGATACCTGAGGTTTCCGTTTTCTCACATCCATCAATTGATTTGTTATTTTGTTTTTAACTGGTCTTTTAACTGGCAATACCATTTTTAATTTTTTCTGTGCAGCATTAATTTGATTTAATGCCCAGACCGCATCAGGTGTATTATGGCAATGCGCCTTAACCATTTTTTTTACTTTTTCCAGCCGTAACTGTGCATCAGTATATTTCCATTTTTGCCCCGACAATTCATCCAACTGATTATCAATATGTTCAAGTTCCCGAACAATAGTAATTAAGAAAGTATCTGTAGTTTCCATGCTATAAGGGAATTAAGTTTCAGTACTTTGATCCTTAAGATAGCCCTGATTATCATTAGCGCAAAAAATTGCAAGCTATTGCATTTTAATCGTATACATGCTAAAAACAGTTGCATGGGCTTCTTATTAGGGTGGCCTTAAGCTCCTCCGCATTGGTCTTTGGAACCAGGGGGAGCTTTTTATTGTTTAAAGCAAGTATAACTCAGAAATTTCAATATCCGTTGCACCATAATTAATTAGAGACGATTTAAATAGAGAATTTGAAATTATTTGAAATTAACCGAAATTTTTCGAAATTTACAATAATATGTCCTCGTCAGATATTTTACAACAAAAAAGGAAGTTAAGTCAGTATATTCAGCAAGGCTGCAATTTACTATACCCCTATTATAATTATCGCAGGATTGTTGAACTAGCGAATAGATCTGTGGAATTTTTGAAGTCAAATTTAACAGAAGCCACATTGACTAAGTGCTTAGGAATAACCCATGATAAATACGTTAATGAAACATCCCTTCAGCTACTAAATAAAGTACATAAAGTAATTTCTGAGATAGTTTTGGAAAAATTAAATTTTGTATGGAAATTACAAATTGAACAATACATTATCAATGACAAACAGCCATTTCAAAGCGAAAGGCTAAAGGTTTTCAATGCAGATTGGATAGGGATTTCATTTAATGCCGCAGTGTCATTACGGCGGGGTAAAAGTTGTTGGAATCTGTTTTCATTAAATATTGAGAGCCCTTTTAAAATGTCTTGTTACCATGGAAACATAGATTTTCTTGAAGGAAAAATTTCAATTGCATATAATGATAAAGTTACCATTGAATTACTGTCCGATACAAAAAAAATACTAATTGTAGGGTCATTGGCTCATGTTCGAAGGCAACACAATTCTGTATTTTGGGATGCATTATGCATAGAAATTGGCAATGATGGACTTAAGACTGGAATTACTATGTTAAAACGGATAGAGATTGAGGAACATTATATGCCCCGTGGAATCTATTCAATAGAACAAATACCAAAGAATGCATTTGATTTGTCTGTTTTGGAATCTTTAGTGCATTTCAAATTATATGGCATTGAATTTTTTTGATATGAAATATCAAAAAAATAACGCGTTTTTTTACAGTTAGCGTACAGTTGATTTATATATAAACATAAAATCCATTCTTTCTGATATTTTGGTTTATTCGCGTATCATGGAACTGATTTACATATTGAAGACTTTAAGGCAACTACCTGTGGAAGTGAAGCAAATAGCAAATTGTAGAAAATAATAATGTTTGGCATCCACGATGCACCCATGAATAATTCCTGATTAGTTCAAATTATTTCTTTTGAACCTGGTAATTACTCTGGCCTTATATTTAATTTTATATTTCCTGATCTTTTGTCTCAAACAAAAACCTGACTTTTCAATCAGGTTTTCTGGGATTCTGTTTTCAACCTTTACTATTGTCAGTAACCATACGATGGTTTTCAAAATCAAGAATATAATCCACCGCCTTCTGTGCCTGACTACCGGCATAAACAACCAATCTCGGATTTTTCTTTAAAACGGCATACCAGTTCTGGATATAGGCTGCGCTGTTTTCTCCTAATTTCTCCTGTATTCCTGCAATAGACTGGATGTAACATGACCCAAACTCAGCTGTTAGTTCTTCAATAGCATACTGCTCAGAGCCGAATCGGTGTTTTTCCATTATTTCTTTTCGGTTTAAACGCGATTTGTGGCCGGTCGAATGTACCAATTCATGGAACAGGGTTTCATAATAAGCTACACTGGAGTCGAAGTACTCGATCGCAGGCATGTTGATGTAATCACCTTCCGGGTGATAATACGGGTCGTTGTTCCGGAAGACAATTAAGGGTAGGTTGGGCATGGATTCCACAATGAACTTGCAATCTTCAATGGGGTGATTCGGCTTCAATATTCTTGGAATAATTTCTTTCTTGATACCATTACATTGGGCCACGTTGTACACCTTGAAATACCTGAGAAACGGTTTTTTAAATTTCTCCTCTCCATTTTGGTCACCTGTTTCAATCCATTTGAAATAGACTACGAGGTACGGTTTTTCATCCTTTTTGACTGTTCCACCAACTTCCTTCAACTGTTGATAAGTCAGAAAGAAATTCTGAACATAACCTAGTGATGCTAACAACCACACATTAAGACCTCGATAAGGCTTACGAGTGATAAGATTTTGAGGTAGACCAGCATCTGTCCAGGTTCTTCTCCATGGGATAATTCCCTTTTCTAATTGTTCCAGAATCCGATTAGTGACCAATTGGTAAACATCCTTAATCTTCTCACTTTTTGGTTTTGTTTCCATGATTTTTGATTTTTAATTGTTTAAAGAGCTTTATGAAAAGTCGAATCTGAAAATGGCAGGAATAAAAAAATGTAATCTATCTGCCTTAGATGGGATAATTGGCTGTCAAAACCTCAATTTTCCTTTTCTTTTTAACTTCGGGATGTGTGGAAATGGCAATCGGCATATTAATTTTTTTGGAATACCATTTAAAAAGTTTAGAATACCTAGAAAGGATCTTACTTTGGTAGGAACTGAGGAGAAACTTCCCTTTCAGCCGGGATAACACCTCCAAAAGCTTAGTAAAATCCTCCTCCGTGTATTTTTTGTAATGCCCCTTATGGGAATTGAAATACGGCGGGTCGCAGTAAAAGAAAGCGGTTTTACTATCTCTGGATTTTATTACCTCTATAGCATCACCACATTCAATTTGGGTGTTTTCAATCCGCTTTAGAAGTACCTCTGTAAAGGCATTTCGCTTTGAGTTCAATTGATATGCTGACTTGTTTTTAGTCCGGTCATATCCCCAGGAACCATTCAGCTTCGAGGCAAAGCTTTGGTTAGCCAGAACCCAGATTGCCCAAGCTCTCTCAATAGCGTTAAAAAGCTCAGGGTGCGAATTAATGACTGTGGCCCGGTAATGCTCATTCCGGCTGTGTAAGGTCCTTGAAATCCTTTTTTGGAGCGATTTAAAGTCAGTTTTGAGAGTACGGTAGAAGTTGATGAGTTCTCCATTTGAATCATTGAGCACTTCTAGAGGAGATGGACTTTTTGCAAAGTACACCGCACCACCTCCGAAGAATGGCTCGCAATAGAGGGAATGCTTAGGAATAAGCGAAAGGATGGTTTTAGAAAGTTGTTGTTTCCCCCCGTAATAGGTAAGCGGAGGTTTCACCGGTGAAATTCTGATGATAATAAGACCTCATACATTTCGCTCCAAAAGATGAAAGGCATTTCAGTATCATAAAACGGTTGTAGGGTCTGGTAAGCGCCGGTAAGGTATTTTTCCCGGTATCGCTTTACATTCTGATACTGGGTTATGTATTTCATACCCATACGAGGTTCTAAAGCTTTTTTTAAATACATCAAGGCATGGAAACCGCCTGCCGTGTCCATTTCCTTCTGGAAGTGATTCAACTGCTCTTTGGTGAAAGGAAAAATATCTGAGTTTCGGTTATTTGATTTTAAGACTCGGGGAATTGGCATTTGAAAAATGGTTAACTTTTCCATAATAGAATTTTGTAAGAGTTAGTTTGGTAGGTTTTGTTTTGTTATAAGCATTTTCTGCGCAAGGTCTTGCACATTTTTGCTGATGTCCATTGCAATTTCTGCATTGGCTTGAGCAATTAAGGCGGGTTTTAAGACACTTATCCCCACTTTATCCACAGGAGAGATACTTAAAAGATTTAATTGATAATAGAGCCGTATTTTCCCCTTTCGTTCAGAGCTCCCATTTAGAATATTTCCACCGTCATCGGATATGCTGATCAATCCGCTATGAACAAGCCCGGCCAAGGCACTTGAAATCGCCCTGCGGGATGTGCCTGCTTTTCTTTCCAGTTGACTTGTTGAAATCCAATCTCTGTTTTTTCTTCCCTTCCCCGTTTGCTTGTCTACCCAGCCCAGAGTTTGCCGAATGATTACAAGCAGTACTTTTAATTCACACCCCTTCAAGTCCCTTAAGAAAATATCAAACAAAACATTCGGAACCGGCGTGGTTTGAATCGGATTCATGGTTATGATCTTTCGTTACCTTCCGCTACCTGTGGCCCTTCATCCCTGTCAAAAACGAAAAACTCCGTTTGTGGCTGTTGAAATAATTTGATATACCTTTTCCCGCTGTCCGCCTCCTTTAATATTCCCACCTTGTACCAGGTGCTCTTTCGTTCCCCTTCCTTTTCATAATCTTTCCTTGTGCAGATATTAAATAGTTTCATCTTGTAAAATTTAACGACTGTTAAAAGCGACCGCTATGTGACTAAAGCGCACACAGCGACCTATGGAGTCGGGCTGCAAAAACTGCCCAACTGTGACTAATCCCGATTCGCATTTTTCGTTCCATTCTGACGTACGTCAGAAGGTCCCTTTCAGGTAATGCCAATACTTTCTAAAAGAATTTATGAATTCTCTACCTAACTCCACAGATCGCTATGCACCACGAATACGTGATTTTGTACAGAAAAATCGTCTAAAAACCTTTATTTTTCAACGGATTTGACTTCTTCTAAGATATATTGTGCGACATTCCATTTCTTTAAAAAGGTGTATCGCCTACTTAGTTGAAGTTCAATAAAGGAACCCGTTACTTACACTGTATCATATCCCATTAAATTGTGCAAGTGAATAATGTGGAGACGGTCAGTAAAATTTAATCGGAACATATTTTTAATATTCCCTGCTGTAAATATTTAGTTGGATCCTAACAGCTTCTGTTCTACTTTTTAAGTTGCAAATTCTTTTATTGTGGATTATGCTTTTCACTATGAATGCAGCTTTTATTGATGCTCAAAATGTACATAAAGGAATCGCCTCTTTAGGTTGGAAGCTTGATTGGAAAAAATTCCGAGTTTATCTTGCAGAAAAATACAAAGTAAACACGGCCTATATATTTTTGGGATTTTTACCTACCCAGCAAGATCTATATGCACTACTACAAAAGGCAGGTTTTATTTTGATATTCAAACCTGTTATATTCGATAATCAGGGTAAAGCTAAAGGTAACTGTGATGCAGATCTTGTGTTGCATACAATTGTGGAGAAAGATAGATACGATAAAGCTATTATTGTAACCAGTGACGGAGACTTTTATTCGTTAATTCGATATCTTTATAATAATCAAAAACTCGAAATGGTTTTAAGCCCCTACGTTAAAACTTGTTCAAAATTATTAAAAAAAGAAGCCAAGGAAAAAATTAACTATATGCAAAACCTAAAACAAAAAGTAGGAAAAAATGAAAAAGCACCGCAGTGGGACGAAACCCAATGAAGTGCTCTTTCTTGTGGATAATTGAAGTATAGCATGTACTAAATATCTTGCAAGCCCCTTTTGGAGAAAATGTAAAACAGCGAAAGGCATCCTATATGGGTGCCTTTCAGGTCTGATATGGTAAGTTGTATATCAAATTGAATATTCCGGTCAAGGATTTCCACTATACTTCCCCTTCAGTCATAGGTTAATTTTGTTTGTTGAAAACTTTCTGAAAGCCTCGCTTCGGTGGTGTTTCAAAGATTTTATACTTTTGTATTATTATGGCTGAATCTAAAACCTTCACGCTATACATTCTGATTTGCGGTAAAGGAGAATATTATACTGGTATCACTTCCAATTTGGAAAAACGCTTGCGTGCTCATCAATTAGGTTATGAGGAATCCAATCACTTCAAGCCACAGTGGACAAAATTTAGGCAACCGGTACAGCTAGCCTTCAAATATGAAGGTATTGAAAATTTTGAGATTGCAAAAAAGATTGAACGTTATATTAAGACCTGGAGAAGAGCCTATAAGTACAATTTAATTCAACAGGAGCTTTTTGCAATGCAATTAATAAAACAATGTCATCAAAAGCATTTGGAAGAATATAGGCTCAAGTCAGGTACTTCTTTGCACACTTCTCAAATTCAACATCCTTGTATTGTTCATACACAAAAGTAGAAACCGGACTTACGTGCCCTAGTCCTCGTTGAATAAAAGCGAGTGGCGCATTTTGGTCTCTCCTTTTATGGGCCCATCCGTGACGAAAACTATGGGGCGTAATTCGCTCTAAAATTTTTGCATTTCCAACATATTTTTTTATGATTCTTTCTACCGTTCGTGTGGTTAATCGGGAATACCAGCCCGTCCCCTGTTTCCATCCAAGAAAGAGTGCATGGCTTGTGGTTTGAGAACATTCATTTATACGTAATGCCATATACTTAAGTAGTAGTTCATGAGTCATTTTAGACCACATAATTGTTCTTTTCAGTCCGGTTTTCTTTGTAGTAATGATGGTATTGTGACGGTTCTCATTAATTTGAGAAACATCAAGATCCGTCAGTTCGGATACACGAACTCCTGTATCCCACAACATACATATGATCAGTTGATCTCTAATAGATGCAAATCCGGATTTGGGAATTTCACTTAAAACCGATTCAAATTCCTGTTCACTCACCGCTCGGTGGGACTTTGCCACGATCCTTGGCAGTTTTATTAGTGAAGGGTTTAAGCAGATATAATCCTGATTTTTATAAAACTGAAAAAAGTTTTTGACGATGATGATTGCATATTGGACCGAGTAGGAATTAAATTTTCCTTCTAAAAATTTCCTGTAATTAACAACATCCATTATGGTGAATTCCTGCAATTCTTTTTCTCCACACACCTCGATCAACCGTTCGAGCCAAATCTTATAGTTAACAGCCGCCCTTGGCGCATAGGAGGCTTTCCAATCCAAATAAAGTTTAATTAATTCTTTCATACATACAAAAGACCCGCCCGGAACGAACCCGGCGGGCCTTTGTAAACCTCTCTTTTACGAGTGGCTGATTCTGATAAAACCTTGGTAAAACCAAGC
Organism: Bacteroidota bacterium; assembly: GCA_030855635.1. Taxonomy (GTDB): domain Bacteria; phylum Bacteroidota; class Bacteroidia; order AKYH767-A; family OLB10; genus JADKJB01. The sequence goes on from JALYQW010000070.1 coordinate 56,541, forward strand.
CATTACCGGAATCTATTTCTAATCTACCATAGACTTTTAAAAAATAAAAGGCCATGAAGTAAGAAACATAACAAACGCACCATTGTTCGTTCCGACCCTGATAAAGTATCAGGAGGTCTCCACTTAAGGAGCAACGGTAAGTCTTATTAACTTTTAATATTCATAGTTTATCATATTGCAATATATTTTGTCAAGTGTCAAGATGTGGATATCCTTTGCGGTTACACTCTTTCACTTTTTGCATTTTAAAGGAGATACAAAAATAAACTGTGATTTTGCGATTCCCAGGATGAAGGCCTGGCGTTTCAAAAGATTTCCCGGCATATCCTCAATTTTCTGAATGGTATTCCGGTATTCCAGTTTCCTTTTGAACGTCGCAAATCCACAGTTTGTAAGTGGCTGGTATCACCTTTAAAATTTCAAAAGATGCCAAAGACAAGAACACTCAACACCTTAAACGAAATCCGAGTAACGTACAGTAACAAAACTAAATCCTGTGACAGAATTAAAATTGGAAGTTCCAGGGATGTGGCTTCCCTATTCCGTTCTGTATGGTCGGATAACATAGAATTCAGAGAAGAATTCAATATCCTGCTTTTGAATCGGGCCAATCATGTATTGGGATGGTATCAAGTATCTAAGGGCGGTTGTGCCGGAACAGTAGTTGACCCTAAGCTGATATTTGCAGTGGCCTTAAAATGTAATGCACAGGGTGTAATCTTATGTCACAATCACCCTTCAGGCAATTTAACCCCAAGTGAATCGGATTTGAAGCTGACAGAAAAACTCAAGAAAGGCGGAAACTTATTGGATATTGCAATACTTGATCACATTATTCTTAGTGTAGAGTCATACTATTCGTTTGCGGATGAAGCCAACCTCTAATTTTTTTTTAATTTTCTCCTTTTAAATTCAGCCATTCTAATGTTCGGTGCATTGCTAGTTTAAGTTACCCCAACTTCCGCAAAGCCCCCGAAGTATGATGGTATAATTTTTTTAATGAATTTTTTTAGCCAGTCAGACTTAGTTAAGTGGTAGCCTTTTTAGAATACACCTTTCTGAAAGCAACAAAAAGTCTTAGCTAAAATTTCAATACACAGGTAATCAGCTACTTGAAATTTTTCATCTTGTTTAATCCAACAAAACCAAGGGTAAACCCCTGTATGGAATATTTGTAAAAAACAGGGGAAAGTACGTGTTTTTTAGCTGATATCTTCTTATACATTTGGGCGCAATATTAAATCTGGGAAGCAATTTCCAGAAGTTCCATTAAAATAAAGTGCCATGAAAAAAACTTTCCATTTTGTTTTTATCATATTAATTTCTACCTATACAAAAATTTATGACTTGAACAGAAACACTCTCAACCCGGCCTCACATACGTCCTGGCGGCCGCATGGCAAGATAGCTTGTGGCTCATGCGAACCTACTTACTCCAAACCGCCTTACCTCCTTTGCCCTAATTGCTTAACAATTAAAGTTAAAAATTTAATTTCGACGTTTTCGTGTAAAGTTAAAAGTGTAATTTTATAAGAATTAAATTATTTGCTACCGCTATGTACAATATCAATGAACATTTTGAATTATTAAAATAAAAAGTATTAAAATTATTCATTACAAAATCAATGATTTATGTAGAATTATAAAATAATTTATGAAGAAGCATTGACTTTACCATTTTCGTATTACATTTGGATTAATAATTAGAATTTCAAAAATTAATTACTGCATTCTTCTGCCCATTGCAGTTAATTTATATCTTTTACAGAAGCCGGGATAGTTCGAAGATTGCATTTTTTATAATTTAACTTCTTAATTAATTAACATAGCAATGAAAAAATTGTACGTAGTTCTTATTGTTTTTTTTGTTTCCTACTCCAATCTTGAAGCAAATCATATGCTTTCAGGAAGAATTTATTATCAGTGGATGTATGGCACAACCTATAAAATTATTCTGGAAAAATATTGGCAATGTGATGGATTGGGTCCTATTCCCCAAATCCCTGCGTGCTTTTATGATTCTACGTCTGGGAATGTAAACACTAATTTATTGTTCACAAGAGATACGATTTTTGATGTATCAATTGTGTGTGACACGCTTCCTAATACTTGCCAAAGTGTGAATAATATATGGCCTGGTTGGAAAATGGTGCGATACTCACTTATACATGATTTCGGAAATAGTAATCATTGGAAATTTGGTTCTACAGAATGTTGTTACATTCAGCTTGATAATATGGACCAAGGTTCGGTCATTGAAACAGTTTTTTTATCGGCTATTTATCTAAACAATGCCAGCTATAATAATTCTGCATATACGCCTATTGGGCCTGTGATTTCTGTGCCGGTCAATCAACTTCAACAAATTGACCTTTCCGCAATAGATCCCGACGGTGATTCATTGGTCTATTCCCTTGAAAAAGCATGGGAACAAACGTGTTATTCTATGGTAGAAGCCGATTATACTCCTGGATTCAGTTACCTACAGCCAATTTCAACTTACTTAACAGGAGGTGTTACTTTGAATAGCCAAACAGGTATACTCTCTTTTACTCCTACAACTATAGAGAATGATTTGGTAGTTTATAGAATAACTGAATACCGTAATGGGCTAATAGTAGGTTTAACACATCGTGCCATCCAGGTAAAGGTAACAACCGATTTGAATAGCCGTCCTGTTATATCAGGAATGAATGGTGGCAGCACTAATTCAATTACAATATGCGCTGGTGACAGTGTTAATTTTACGGTTTTTACGTCGGATGCGAACTTAGATTCAACTTCAATCTCACATTATTATTTCACTGGAACAGATGATGTTTTTATTATCAATCCTGGAGTAAACGAAAGCGGCACTTTTAGTTGGATCACAGATTCAACCGATTCTGCAAGTTCTCCCTATATTTTTGCATTAACCTCGCAAGACAAGAATTGCCCTTTTAATGGTTATTCAAATAAAGCTTTTATTATTCAGGTAAATTATTGCGCGAACAACGATGTTTGGCCTGGGGATGCAAACAGCGATAAAAATGTTGATGCTTCCGACCTTCTTCCCATAGGTCTTGCTTATGGAGCAACTGGACCCATTCGACCATCCGCCTCACTTTCGTGGAATGCCCAACCTTGCCAGGGTTGGTCGCAATTTTTATCCTCGGGAACTGATTATAAACATAGTGATTGCGATGGCAATGGTGTTGTTGATTCATTCGATGTACAAGGTATCACGACAAATTTCGGCCAAAGTCATTTGCGTTTAGCTATGTCACCAAACAAAGCTGCCTTCCCGGCAGCTGAATTAAAAATAACTCTCTCAAAAGACACGGTGGCACCAGGTGAAACCATTTCAGGGGTAGTCTCTATTGGTGATGCATCCAATCTTTTTTCGGGCTATGGAATTGGATTTGATATTCAAGGGGACCCGACTACCTATTCATTTAACTCCGGTGATTTTATACCAAGTATGCTACTAGGCAACAATATTCTAAATTTTAATCAAATCTCATTTGACAGGGTTAACTCAGCAGTAACCAGATACAATCTTATTAATGCTAATGGTTATGGTGATATCTTTTCATTTACCCTGACAGCAAATGCAGGTATTTCAGTGTTGACGAATTCCAATCTTACATTTAGTTCATCTGAATATAGCGATGCCGCCGGATATATAAGTCCCATAGGCAATGTTGGAGCTCCAATAGTGATTGATCCTTTACTTACTATCGAAGATCACAATCAAAATACTTTGTTCACTGCCTTTCTTAATAGCGGCAACCTTATTATTAATTATACGGGAAACTACAAGAATTCCGTTGCAGTATTAACGAACATGTTGGGCCAGGAAATAAAAATGTGGCCACTAAATGCTGATCTGAATACTTGCAGCGTGGCAGGAATCCAACCTGGAATATACCTGCTTTCACTTACAGATAATGCTACTTTTAAATCGAAGAAAATTTACATCCCGATTACTCATTAAGAACTTCTAATGAGTAAAATTTATATATATATTCTCCTTCCTATTTGTTTATGTATTACCCATATAAGCTATGCCCAGACAACAAGTGATGATTCTACTAAAAATAAAAGAACATATTTAAAAATGGGACATGAATTTTATCAAACCAATGGGAATTTTATGTTAAATGGAAGATTTAATTCCACTTGGATAGAATTATCTCCCTTAATATGTAAAGTTCCGATAACATTAATCTTTCAATACTCTACATTTTTTGACCATTCAAATACATCACATAAATATCGATTCTCATTTAAATACAATAAACAAACCAATCTCCCAAACTATGATACTTCAAATTTATTAAATGATTCTATAATAGAATTAAACAAGAAACTTGCTATAAATAAAAACATTTTTGAAAAAAATTTCAATCAACATTTTCTTAAAACATTCCACGTCCCAGAAATGAAATCTTCAGTATTAGCAGTTGACACATTTAATATGAGCTCTTCTTTTCAATTACCGTATGATTCTGCTTGTATTTATATTAACAATTATGCTAATCAGCTTGAAAAATACAAAACTGAGTATGACGCTCTTTCAACTATTAATGATTCATTATCCCCATTAAATTCCAATAATAGTGCAGATTATAAAAAAAGAAAAATTGAACTTAACAAACTAGATATTGGTCAAAATACTTTGAGTGAATCTCCTCTCACATTATATGATATACAATATAGTGGAATTTTAACCGAAATTGATTATAATAATTTTATTCTACAAGTAGCAGGAGGAAATTTATACGACAATAAAAATCTATATTCATTGAATTTTTTTAATACTAGCCATGATAGTCTTTCGTTTTTCAAATTTTCATCGGGATATGATTTTGAAAAGAATAAAGTAAAAATTGGGGGAATTTTTTATTATAATGGTATAAATTTAAAAAATTTAAGCCATAAAACAAGTATTATTTCCTTTCAAAATCAAACTAATTTAAATAAAAACAACCAATTAAAAATAACGGTGGCATCATCTATTGCCAGCACAAATAATATTTCCGAAAATTCTTATAACTTATATGATGCCGGTGCAATTTCAATAACAACTTCGCACTTTATCCCAAAATCTTCTACATCTATTAATATTTCCTTCCAGACACTGGGTAAAACATATAACAATCCCGGGAATAAATTCCTACTCCCAGGTGACAAATGTAAAAAAATAAATATTACTCAGCCATTAACCAAATCAAAAAAAGTAAGCATTCATTCTGAAATTTCCAGCAATTCCAATAAAGTGGATATTCCGCGCAAACTGACCCACCTATTCCGCGCCAAACTGACCCACCAAAGTTAAGTGCCTAAATAAAGGATGCTGTTGCTGTTTCACGGTAACAAATTTAGTGATTTATTTCTAATTGATTATCGGTTTTATTTTTTAGTGATTTTCTCATGGATTCACCTTTTAATTCTATACGATGGGCGTTATGAATAAGTCGGTCCATGATCGCATCAGCTATAGTTACTTCTCCTATTACTTCATACCATTTAGATACAGGAACTTGAGAAGTAATCAATGTAGAAGCTTTTCCGTGCCGATCTTCAATGATTTCCATGAACATCGAACGGCTTTGTGCATCTAAAGGTTGTATTCCAAAATCATCGAGTATGATTAGTTGTTGCCGCTCCATTTTAGCGATTTCGGTGATATAAGAGTTGTCCGCCTTTGCCATTTTTAATTTTGCAAAGAGCTTACTTGCATTAAGATACATAACCCTGTACCCCAAAGTACAGGCTTGTTGACCCAATGCCGAAGCCAGATAACTCTTTCCGATACCGGTGCTTCCTGTGATCAGGATGTTTTCCTTTTTTTCGATGAACGATCCGTCCGCCAGTCGCATAATCAAATTTTTATCCATCCCTCGTTCCTGTTCGAAGTACATTTGCTCGATGGAGGCTTTGTAACGAAACTTGGCGTTTAACAGGGTGCGTGCAATTTTCCTGTTGTGCCGGTCATCCCACTCTTCTTCAATCAAATGGGCAACCATTTCATCAGTAGTGAGTGTGTTCATTGTTCCTGATTCCAGATTGGAACGGAAGGCACGAAGCATTCCGTAGAACTTCATGGTTTTCATTTTTTCAATAATTTCTGCATTCATTGTTTTTGAGTTTAGTAATAGTTTAATTGTAATATTCTTCACCACGAATGTTATCGTGTTTAGGCATATAAGTAGGTTCATCTTCTATTTCAGTTTGATCCAGATTGCGGAGTAAAATATTTTCAATAGCCCGGTAATGATACAAGCCATATTGATGCGCACGCTGACAGGCCCGGATCAAACGGTTATGGCCTACACGTTTTGCAAAAGAGAGAATGCCCTGACAGGATTTATAAGCTTGCTCGGGATGGGCTTTTTTTAACAGCACTTCTTTTATATATACTTCCACATCCGGATGTATGTTATTTGCTTCTGTCAAAAAACGTTCAGGATTCCATTCGGCAATCTGCAGATTAAAGGTGGCCATATGAGCCCGGTCTGTAGTATAGTGGCCCTGACCCTTCATCCTCTCATGACGGGCAATCAGTTCGTATTTGTAATAAATTTCAATGTGAGATTTGGAGAAAAATAGTTTTACTTTTTTTCCAATATAGGTATAGGGAACACTATAGTAATGTTTATCGGTATGTAAACAAACATGACCATTTTTCATGACCGTGACAATAGTGGTTTGTCGCATTTCAAATCGCAAGGGGTGCAGCGGTTGGAGTGCTTGTTTTTCCAGCTCAATAAATTGGTCCATTCTTGAGTAGGTACGTCCCTGGAAGGGAGTGGTGTTGTGATTTTCAAGAAGGGCAAGGATGGCTTCATTTAATGCTGTGATGGAAGTAAATTGCCTTCCATGAAGGTTGGTGTAAATCCGGTTGTAAGCGATTTTAACGGCACCCTCTACCAATGATTTGTCTTTGGGCTTATACACCCTTGCCGGAAGCACAGCCATGCCGTAATGTTCTGCAAAGGCTTCAAAGTTTTCATTCACTCGTGGTTCATAACGACTGCTTTTGGTTACAGCTGATTTTAAATTATCCGGAACAATAGCAACAGGAACGCCTCCAAAAAAGTGAAGTGCAAGTTCGCAGCAACGGATAAAATCCTCCATGTCCTGACTTTCAACTGCCATAACAAAAGTGAGTTGACTGGCTCCCAGAATGGCTACAAAAACCTGAACGGTTTTAATTTCTCCACTTTCCAGATCAATGACCTCAAGTGTTTTGCCTGCATAATCAACAAACATTTTTTCGCCTGCCTTGTGAACCATATGCAGTGATGGGTGTGATCTTGCTTTCCATAATTTGTAATGCTTGTAAAAGCCGGTACTTTGAAAACCATCAACATGAGTAGCAGCATACTCCTGCCAGAGAAGCTTCAGAGTCATTCCGGGTTGCTTAAGCCGCTTTTCGGCAGCAGGAAAATAAGCGTAAAGTTCTTTTTGCCTGGTAGGTGGATCCGGCATGATGTCCACTTCAATGAAAAGGGCTTCTAAATCCTTGTCATTAAGTTTACCAAGCTCATCCCAAGGGATTTGCAAGGCTTTATAAAGCGCAATGTACTTCTTAACCACATTGCGGGATACACCTGTCAGATCACGAATAGTGCGTGTTCCTTGATGCTGATCGTAAAATTTTAGAATTTGTCGTAGTTTGCTCATGTCGATATTTTGATTTGCCATTAATCCCTTGTATATTTCGGGTATGCAAAGCACACTCAAAACAATTGGATTTATGGACTGCAAAACAGCAGAGCATTTCTTTA
>JALYQW010000072.1 GCA_030855635.1 Bacteroidota bacterium
GTGGATGACACTGACGATTAATCGAAATGTTGGAACGCTTCCCGTTCACAGTGATACGGCAGTAAATCGGTTCTTCACCTGTGTCCTGTTTAGCCTTATCATGCTTCAGATAAAAAATAACTTTTGGTGTTTTCATGGTTCAAATTTTTTAATGCAAAAGAACCTTGACAGCGCCCTAAAACATAGCAATTGCTTAGCAAGTCAACCCTCCATTGTGAATGTGAAGAGTGAAAAAAGGACACCTGTAAAACCTGAATTCTAAAGGTGTCCTAATTGGGAACACTCCTGATGGTCTTTAATGAACCTTATGAACCGGTTTTATGGAAAAACACCCCGAAATCGTGCATTATTCAACGATTATGGTACCGTATGAACCTAATGAACCAATAGTAGCGGAGAGGGATTACAAATCCCCTGACATAGTGGTGCGGATGACAGCCCGACCTTGTCGTGCTTAGATCCCTCACGGCGGAATAATTCGTTTTATAAATAATTTAATTTTCATTTAATTTTTCTAAAATCCTTTTCCTATGTCACGACAACCCCTTTTAATTAATGGTGAGGTTTGTTTCATCACTTTCACCACAACTGCCTGGATTGATATTTTCACACGACCGGTTTATAAACATATTATGATTGAGTCAATACAACATTGCCAATCAAAAAAAGGATTTCTGCTTTATGCGTGGTGCCTGATGTCGAATCATATTCACATGATTGCAGGCGCAAAAGAAGGTTGGGCATTGAATGATATAGTAAGAGACATGAAAAAATTTACTTCCAAGGAAATTGCAAATGCAATCAGATATGAAAATGAAAGTCGTAAGAATTGGATTTTAAATTTACTAAATTTCAGAGGCCGCCAACATTCAAAAAATATAGAGACAAAACTTTGGAAAGATAATTATGATTGTTTTGAATTGTATACTAATGAGATCATTGATCAAAAGCTGAATTATATTCATAATAATCCGGTAAGAGCAGAATTAGTGGAAGAGCCTCATAACTATTTGTATAGTTCGGCAAGGAATTATGCGGGTATGAAAGGCTTATTGGAAGTTATATTACTTTGAGTGAAGGGGGTTTTCAAATGCTGCAGCACGAAACGGGGATTGCAAATCCCCGGATTTGATGGTGCGGGATGACAGCCCGACTTTGTCGTGCTTAGATCCCGCACGGCGGCCTCCTTATAGAGCATAAATCCCGCATGGCGGAATTTATGCCGCTCAGGATCTAGGTTCGGGATATCCGAACCATTGATGCCGCGCAGGATCTAAGTTGGGGATACCGAACCATTGTTGCCGTGCAGAATCTAGGTTGGGGATACCGAACCATTGTTGCCGCGTAGGATCTAGGTTGGGGATATCCGAACCATTGTTGCCGCTCAGGATCTAGGTTCGGGATACCGAACCGTCATCCTGCGCGAGGCAAATATGTGGATTTGCAATCCACTTTTCAAAAGCCAATGTCGTGCTTAGATTCTGAGCGAAACTCATCTTTCTTTCAGGAATTTCAAGTTTTTTTTCAACCCCTCATAACCCGTTCGCTTTAATGGCGAATCAGAAAATACTTTTTTAAAAACTTCTTCAGTTATTTCTTCCCACTCTTTTTGCTTCCAGTTAATAATGGCTTCATTAGCTGTGAAAGCCGGCTCTGAGGTTGGTGTTGAAAAACGATTCCACGGACATACTTCCTGGCACACATCGCACCCGAAAGCCCAGTTGTCGAATTGCCCTTTCATAACGGCAGGAATCTGCTCTTTTAATTCGATAGTAAAATACGAAATGCATTTGCTGCCGTCTACGACATGTGGTTTGATGATGGCTTGTGTAGGACAAGCATCGATACACCTTGTACAGGTACCGCAATAATCCAGCATGGGGGCATCGGGCTCGAGTTCCAGGTCGATGATAAGTTCTGCGATGAAAAAGTAGGAGCCTGCTTTGGGGTTGATGAGGTTGCTGTTTTTACCGATCCACCCCAATCCGCTTTTCGCAGCCCAGGCTCGGTCAAGTACAGGTGCCGAATCAGTAAAGGCGCGACCCGAAACCTCACCGATATTCACACGGATGAATTCCAAGAATTCTTTCAGTTTTTCTTTGATGACTTCATGATAATCTTTCCCATACGCATACCGTGATATTTTTGGAGCATCAGGTTGCTGGAGATTTTTTTCAGGAAAATAATTGAGTAATAATGAAACCACAGTTTTTGCACCATCAACAAGTAAACGCGGATCCAACCGCTTGTCAAAATGCCGCTCCATGTACGACATTTGTCCATGCATGTTATTAGTCAGCCACTGTTCCAGTCGTGGTGCTTCCTTTTCAAGAAAACCAGCCTTTGAAATCCCGGTATGCGAAAACCCAAGTCGGGCTGCCTCTGATTTTATAAGTTGTGTATGATGTTGAATGGTGGACACGTCAGCTCAAATATAGCAAAAAAGTAGTGAACAGAACAGATTTAGTGTGCGGTACTAATGCAGATCCAGCGAAAGCTGCTGAAGCGCACCTTCCATTTCCAACAGCAATTTTTTACGTGACAATCCTCCGGCATATCCGGTTAGATCGCCATTGGAACCAATTATACGGTGACATGGAACAAGCAGTAATAAGGGGTTTCGCGAATTAGCATGTGCCACTGCCCTTATGGCATCCGGCTGATGAAGTATAGCAGAAAGCCGGGCATAAGAAATTACTTCCCCGTAAGGAACAGACGAGACAGCATCCCACACTTTTCTTTGAAAAAAAGTACCTTGAAGATCCAGGGGCACAGTAAATTTTGTTAATGTACCACCGAAATATTTTTCCAGTTCCGAAAACAATTGAATTAGTAATGGATGGGATGGAATTTTTATTTCTGTTGCGAATGTATTATTATCAACAAAATTTAATTTACGTATACCCATATCGGTAGTACTTATAAAAATCAAACCCTGAGGAGAATTAAAATAGCAATTTGATTCCGGAGTAATTGCAGCAGTCATGATTCCAGCAATTTACTCAGAATTCTTCAAATAAAGTTCCCGGAGGGCCTATGCGTTTTTTTCCGAGATGTTTGTAAGCCCTGTCAGTGATTTCTCGACCCCTTGGAGTGCGCATGAGATAACCTTCCATGATCAAAAATGGCTCATATACTTCTTCTATAGTTCCGGCTTCTTCACCCACAGCGGTGGCAATAGTATTTATTCCTACAGGACCACCTTTGAATTTATCGATGATAACACTGAGAATTTTGTTATCCATTTCATCCAAACCATGAGCATCTACATTGAGCGCGTTGAGTGAATATTCTACAATAGGCATATCAATATTTCCCGATCCTTTAATCTGTGCAAAATCGCGAACCCTCCGCAACAGCGAATTGGCAATACGGGGTGTACCGCGACTGCGACGTGCGATTTCAAAGGACGCATTGTCTTCGATGGGAACTTTCAGAATGTCGGCGGAACGAAGCACTATGAGTTGCAACAATTTTGCATCGTAATATTCCAGCCTTGAATTTATTCCAAACCGCGCACGTAATGGGGCCGTGAGTAATCCCGAACGGGTGGTTGCACCAATGAGTGTAAAAGGATTCAGTTTGATTTGTACCGAACGCGCATTTGGACCCGCATCAATCATGATATCGATACGAAAATCTTCCATTGCGGAATAAAGATATTCTTCCACTACAGGACTAAGCCGGTGAATCTCGTCAATAAAGAGCACATCGTTCGGTTCCAGGTTGGTGAGCAACCCTGCCAGGTCACCGGGCTTATCAAGTACCGGTCCGGAGGTGATGCGTATATTCACTCCCAGTTCATTGGCAATAATATTGGCAAGCGTTGTTTTTCCTAAACCGGGAGGGCCATGCAGCAAAACATGGTCGAGTGATTCCGAACGTAATTGCGCAGCCTTTACAAACACTTTTAAATTCTCTACCACTTTCGACTGACCCGTAAAATCACCGAAATCGAGAGGACGCAATACTTTCTCCATTTCCCGGTCAACATTTTGCAGGGAAGATTCGTGGGGGTTGAGGTTGGGATTCACGGAGATGAGATTGACGGTTTAAATTGTGGTAAAAGATAGTTGTCAGATAGGGCTCTCGGAAATTATAAGTTATTATCTGAGGCCTTTTAATTTTCGAGGATTCGCTTTAATGATAAGATGGAGGGGTTATGTCAATATGCTGTATTTAATTTTTTTGCTTTTATAAAGTTAAAAAACTTTTATGAAAAAACGAAGATACCGTTTTATCACAATTAAACTAACTTTCAATTTTCATCTATCGTCATCGGTCCATTACCCTATTTTCCAAACCATAATGGTCCGGTCGTCACCGGCAGAAATCAAATAACCTGTTTCATGATGCCAAATAATTTTGTTAACGGAATTTTTATGTCCTTCATTTTTTTCATGGTCGATTCGTTGCAGGAATTCAAATGTGTGAGGATTCCATAATTTAATAGTCTTGTCGCGGCTGCCTGTGGCCAACAACTTATTATCAGGACTGAAAACGATGGAATAAATTGCGTAATTGTGAGCTGCAATTGATTGAATCAACTCAAAATCGTTTTCCACATCAAATATGTTCATGTGCGCATCGCGTGAACCGGATAACAATTGTTTTCCATCCGGATCAAATGTTAACGCGTTCACCGAAAAACCTACCTGGTGCGCTTGCCAGTGTTTAACAGGACGCATGTCCGGCAACGAAAATATATTTATGCCTCCATCTCCTGCACCAATGGCAAGCAATGTTTCATCAGCATTAACAGCACAGGCACGCAACTTACCCGTTCCAATATTAATCAGTCCTTTTAATTCAAGACTATTTCGGTCAATTATACCAAGTTGTCCATCTCCCGTAAGGGAAAACAACAATTGATGTTTATTAGAAGTACCGATATGAAACACCGGTGCGGAGTGATATTGCAGCAATCGTGTTTCACTCCGGTCGGCAAGATTGATCACATGAATACCTCCTGCTGCCTGGCCAACCAATAACCGGTTATGCTTGATGTCATTGAAGAGTGAATAAACGATTTCGGGAATCCGTGCAAGGAGTTTACCTTCACCGGGATGCAACAAATCCCACTCAGCCACTACTTTATCGCCGCTTCCTGAAAAGATAGAGGAGGATAGAGTTGCATCCAACGTGTAAACCGAACCGGAATGTCCGGATAAAGTTGCAATTTTTAAAACCTGCCGGGTTAAAATCATGAATGCAAAATTACCTTTTGTTGACAGGTTTATGTCGAATGGGCAGAAAATACTGACATTTAAGGATAAGTTTGGGGAGATTGCTCAGGTGGAATGGTATGTGATTAATGGCCCGAAGGGAAAAGTGACGTTTAAATTTTAGTAACAAAACCATGGACAAGGAAGTTAAGAGAATGATTATTAGTTTTTTACCGGGGCTGATATTTGTTGCAGTGTTGTGGCTGGTAAAACTGATCGAAGTGCAATCTGGCCTGCCGTTGGTGGAATATGGAGTTATGCCAAGAACCATCTCCGGGTTTAAAGGAGTGATTACCAGTCCTTTCATCCACGGCGACCTTCGTCATTTGATTTCTAATTCGGTACCATTACTGGTGCTGGCAGGTGGGTTATTTTATTTTTACAGCAGTATTGCCTACCGGGTCATTGCAGGAATTTTTCTTCTGGGCGGATTCTGGTTATGGTTGGGAGGCCGTGAATCGTATCACATCGGCGCAAGCGGCCTGGTATATGGACTTACCTCTTTCCTGTTTTTCAGTGGCATGTTGCGTCGCGATGTGCGCTTGATGGCCTTGTCGATGTTGGTAGTTTTCCTTTACGGAGGAATGGTGTGGGGTATTTTTCCGTTGTTTACCGGCATTTCATGGGAAGCTCATTTATTTGGTGCCCTTGCGGGGATGTTGTTTTCGTTCGTGTACCGGAAGGAAGGGCCTCAGCGCAAGGTGTATGAGTGGGAAGGAGAAACGGACGAAGAAACTGATGACGAAAATGCTTATTGGAAAATTCCACCTGTTGCCCTCACTGCTCCAGTTAATGAACAGCCGGAAGCCCAAGAACCGGAAAAAGAGACTGAAAATAAAACAGTGAACATTCATTACATTTACCAGCCAAAACAAATTCTTCCGCCAGATTCACCTCATGAAAAAAATTGAACATATAGGCATTGCCGTTAGTAATCTTGAAAACAGCAATTCATTATTTACCAAAATTTTTGGCCAGCCTCCTTACAAAACCGAAGTGGTAGAAAGTGAGGGCGTTTCTACATCTTTTTTCCTTACGGGAAACAATAAAATCGAATTGCTGGAGGCTACTGATGCCAATAGCCCTATTGCCAGGTTTATTGAAAAGCGGGGAGAAGGCATTCATCATATTGCTTTTGATGTGGAAGACATTGTTGCGGAAATGAAGCGGCTGGAATCAGAAGGGTTTGTGTTGCTGAATAAAGAACCGAAACCGGGTGCCGATAACAAGTTGGTTTGTTTTTTACATCCTAAAAATACCAATGGTGTTTTGATTGAACTTTGCCAGGAGCGAAAATGAGTTGAGGGGTTTGATTTGAGGATTTTATGATTATTTCAGTAAAGTTTCAACCTTAACATTATTTTTAAGGTGCAAAGCGGTCAGACCATATTCCCTTGCTCCTTCAACATGTTGCAGGGAATCGTCGATAAAGAGCGTTTCGCTAAGTGCGAGATGATTTTGCCGGATTACAAAATCAAAAATTTCCGCATCGGGTTTCCGCATTCCTAGATGACAGGAGTAATAAGTTTTTTCGAAGAGGTTTTCAAATTTTTGGAAGCCATACTGCTTATCAATGATCCCGGTGAATGCTTTAATATGAATGCGGTTAGTGTTACTTAGTAAAAAAATCCGCTTCTTTTTTCCAATATCTTCAAGCAGTTCGATGGTTGTTTGGGGAACCGCAATCAGCATGGCCTTCCAGGCTGCGTCGATCTGATCAACACTTACGGGTTGGGATATATGCTGTCGAATTGTTTCCCTAAATTCTTCATCCGTCATCTCACCCGTTTCAAAGCGATCGAAAAAATTATCCTGTTTTGCTTTGGAATAGTGTTGATCGAAATCCACTAACCCGAGTTGCTTAAAGGCTTCCGCAGTGCGGTTATAGTCGACATCAAGTATCACTACTCCAAGATCAAAGATTATATTTTTTATAGGCAAAGCAATTGGAGTTAAATTATAAAAATAATCGGGAGCAATTTATTTCGTGTAGTTTTCATTATCATCCGGATACTTGCCAGGTGATGGTCATCATGTTCAGCGGTAAAGAACGCCAAATCTACAGGTCGCATATACGTTTTCAACCTCGGATGGAGTGCAACAAATTGCATGGTTTCATCATCCAGGATTTCCAGGTGGAGGATGAAATGATTTCTTTCTTCAACGAATTCAGCTATCAGCGCAGGAACAGGCTTGAGGTTATGCAAGGCCTGGTGGGTTTTCAAATTTGTCATGTCGGCGGCACGAAGTTCAGGTTGGCGAAACACAAAATCATTGATCCGCCCCATATGTAAAGTCTCCAGGTCGGTGAGAAGACCAATGTGTTCGCGGATGCTCCATTTCTCCAGGTATTTTATACTGGATATGTGTTCAGAAACCGTCGCAGTAAGTTCACGAAGACGGACCCTGGTTCCCTGCAACCGCACAATAATATTTGGAAGCCATCCGGGTGGAATTTTGAAATGAAATTTTCGTTTGATCCAGAGGGTGCGTATCATGATAAACAACAGTAATCAAATTTACAAAATATTTCAGGCAAGGTCTGATCCCTATCAAACAAATGGTTTGCATTTGGTTTCACACTTTAGTTTAGAACACTACTATTTTATAAATGAATAAAGGGGATTTTCACCGAAAATCCCCTTATACAATTATTTATTAGTCGGTTCAGGAACTTCATTTGAAGCCTTTGGCTCCAGCAATTTGAAAAACTGATCAAGCTGAGGCAAGATCACAATGCGGGTACGTCGGTTGAGAGATCTTCCTTCCGTATTATCATTGGAAGCAACGGATACATATTCTCCTCGCCCGGCTGCAATCATGCGTGAAGGATCGATGCCATAACTTTTCTGTAGCACTCTAACCACTGCAGTTGAACGCAAAACACTTAGGTCCCAATTGTCTTTAACTGCAGCAGTATTTATTGATTTATTGTCGGTGTGACCTTCCACCATGAACTGTATATCGGGTTGTGCTTTTATAACAGCCGCAACTTTGCCCAACACTTCTTTTGCTCGGGGAGTAATCTCATAACTTCCACTTTTGAAAAGCATTTTATCTGAAATAGATATCAAAACGGCACTTCCCTCAACTTTAATTTCAACATCCGTGTCATTCACATCTTTCAATGCTCCTTTCAAATTCATGATAAGTGCCATATTTAATGAGTCTTTACGGGACATCGCCACTTGTAAATCTTTGATGTAAGCGTCCTTGGCATTGATGTTCTCCAATGATTTTTTTATGCTTTCCGACTGTGAAGAGGAAAGTACTGACAATTCGCTCAGATGATTCAGCATGGTATTGCTGTTTGATTTTTGCTCTTTTAATTCATCTTCCATGCCTTTCATTTTTGTGGCCTGGTTCTCTTTATCCGTTAAACAGGCACTCAGCTGGTATTGAAGTTTGTCGTGTTCAATTTTAAGGCTGTCGTATTTGCTTACCTGGGTCTTGTACTTTTTTGTTCCAACACAGGAGGTAAAGACCACCGACACCGTCGCAATGGCAACTAATAGATTCTTCATAGTCATAATTTTTAGAAATTTAAATGCGTTTGGTTTATAAAAATGAAATTAGGATAACTTTAGGACTCTACAAAATAAGTTCCACTTTAAAATGGGCTGTTAAACACTGAAATTTCTACACTATTTTAAGAATCAGACCCCTTTTATTGTTAAAAGGCAAGAGGAAGGGGGGAAAATTATTCCACAGTCGTTGTGGCCTTCCACAGGGGATTCCCTGAAAAAATCATGAAAGGAAGTTAACTAAGCTTGCAAATGCTATCAGTTGTTTCGGTGTGCCGGAACAAAATATTTGATAATACAACTACATTTGTGCCTCAAGAAAGGTCTTTGTTGGATGCGATCAGTTACTTTCATACCCTTCTTACAAGGGAGTAATTAATTACCTTTAATGATCTAATGTTTTCATAACCTACATTTGAATAACTATGGCAGTTAAAAATATTTCCAAAGGTCGAAGAAGAATCAGGAAGTATAAGTATTTATTCCTGGAACTTGGCAAAAAAATACACCGCAGTTCTTTTGTAAAAAGTTTTGCGTTACGTTTTCCGAAGGTTTACCGATTTATTACAGCGCGGTTTTCACTTTACAAATTTGCAGGCTTACCACTAACGTTTTTATTGATTGCCGGTTTTTCCAATTTCCTTGTGTTTTATGAAATTGCCGACCTGGTTGTAGAATCTGAAGGCATTGTAACATTAGACACTTCTATATCAAAGTTTTTTTTCGATTTACGAACCACTGAGGTCGTTGTTCCGATGTTTTATTTTTCTAAAATCGGTTCTTTTCCTTTTGTGGCTGTATTAGCCTTACTAACCATAGCGCTTCTGCTTTTTTTAAAGAAGTATGTTTACATCCTTGCACTTTTGGTATCATTAGGTGGTACAGCGGTTACCGTTTATTTTAGCAAGCCACATTTCCAACGTGCGCGGCCTGAGTTGTTCAAATATTATGATGCTTCACCGTTTTCATTCCCAAGCGGTCACTCCATTATCGCTGTTGCCTTTTACGGATTGCTGTTTTATTTCCTGATCCGAAATCTCAATCGACACCTTGGCTACTCGATTACGGGAGCTTTTATTTTTGTTAATTTTATAGGCTTTAGCCGTATTTATCTGGGTGTGCATTACTTTACGGATGTTGTTGCCGGTTTCGCAATTGGTGCGTTGTGGCTGATGCTGGCGATAAGTATTGTGGAGTGGGAAAATACGAAGGGAGTGGAGTGATGTTATTCACTTTTGTTCCGGTTTTTTGGATAAATTTCCCGCTACTTGGGACGAACAGATAAAATATTGCATTATTGATACCCCGTTTCAAACCTTATTCCTATGATTGTTAATTTTAAAACTGGTACATTTTTTTGTTGATTCAATATGGCAAAGTAGCTGCAAAAAACGGTGAAATGAAAAACCTGCAGATTTCCTGTATGTCTGTGTTCGAATTCACAGGCGGACTAAAACAGCTATGGCACCGTGAAGCAACATGGCCATTTGATCAAGCTATCGTTTAATTTTTTTATCGAAACCATTTCAACAAAAAAAACGATCACGCCAAAACGCAATACTTTTATTTGTGGGCGATAACAACTTTCTTTACCATAACACTTTTTGAAGTGGTTATTTCAAGCAAGTAGATTCCCGAAGGCAGTGTATGGGTATCAAATTTAAATTTATTCGTTCCCGGGTATGAGGTGTGACGAACAACACCTAACTTGTCGGATAGTTCGAGTTTAATAATTTCATGACTGGCTGAATAAATATTTATAGTTTCAAGTCCGGGGTTGGGATACACAATAAAATCATCAGCTGCAATTAATATTTCGTGTAATCCTGTCGAACCCAAAGTATCTATTTCAACATTATCACCCTGGGTGGTGAGTGAAAAATAATATTCACTGGCAGTTACCGCTCTCACGTTACTAATGGATATGGGCAACGTCACAAACGGAGGTGCGGCCGATAACCTGGCACCAATATTATCGATGATCACTACGCCGGTGGTCAACACAATTCCGGAACCAGCTACATTAAGGAGATCAGTTCTTGTGATTGCCACGTCAACTCTTCCCTGCGCAAGGAATTTTTTCTCAAACGTTAAAAGATCCACATTCTGAATACCCATCCAACCGGTTGAATAATCGAAAGGCATATACGTAGTATCAATCAGCGTACTGTCGAACGTTAAAGTGAATGCCAGTCCGTAAATGCTGTCGATAGGTATTTGGGTGGTCCCGAGAAAAATAGCTACTTGTACGGTGTCTCCTTCCAAAACGGTATCGGGTGTGGCAACTACATACAATGGAGGACCGGGTAATGATGCCGAACCGGGATTCGACAGTCTAAGTGGATGTGTTAATCCATAGTTCAATGAAATAGCCACGGTATCCACATTCGAAATAATACCATCCCCATTACAATCGGCATTTTTTAAATTGGCCCCGTTAGCAAACTGAAAAGCCCAGTCGGAAGCAGGTTGTGCCACCCAGTTATTCGT
>JALYQW010000073.1 GCA_030855635.1 Bacteroidota bacterium
AGCCGATAACAGTATTTATGTAGCAATAGGAATTTTTACAACAGATGGTGTTTACAAATCTGCAACCGGCGCTGCCGGATCATGGACCAAGCTGAACACCGGCACAAATGGTTTTGCTACAACGGGCTTTAACAGGATAGAACTTGCCTGCGCACCATCTAACGCCAATACCCTATATGCAATAACAGCGAGCACCGCCACCAATGGCGTTTTCCGAATTTTAGAATCTAACGACGGAGGCCTTAACTGGACGCAGCGAACCAATCCTGTTGATGCAGATCCGGGTATCGGAAATGATTTTACACGCGGTCAAGCCTGGTATGATCTCACAGCAGCGGTAGACCCTAACAACGCCAGTACGGTTTATGTTGGCGGAGTAGATTTATTCAAGTCAACCAACGCAGGCTCTACATGGCAACAAATTTCACACTGGTATGGTGGGTATGGTTTTCAGGAAGTGCATGCCGATCAGCATGCCATACTTTTTGAGCCCGGAAATTCATCCGTAATTTATTTTGGAAACGATGGAGGAATTTATAGGACCGAAAATGGAACCGCATCCATTCCTTCGATCATTACAAAAAGTGAAAACTATAATGTTACACAGTTTTATGCATGTGCGATGAACCCGACAGCATACTCATCGCAATTTTTAGCGGGTGCACAGGATAACGGATCACAGCAATACAATTCCTTAGGTATAAATGCTACTGTAGAAGTAACAGGAGGTGATGGATGTTTTAATCATATTGATCAGAACCAGCCACAATACCAGTTCACTTCGTATGTTTATAATAATTTTTACCGGTCAACTAATACCGGCGCAACTTTTGGCGGTATCACTAACAGCAATACCGGCTATTTTGTTAATCCTACGGATTACGATGATGCAAATAATAATTTATACGCC
Source organism: Bacteroidota bacterium (assembly GCA_030855635.1). Taxonomy (GTDB): domain Bacteria; phylum Bacteroidota; class Bacteroidia; order AKYH767-A; family OLB10; genus JADKJB01. Next base: position 911 of record JALYQW010000073.1, read on the forward strand.
AGTAAAGCTGCGGGTGATTATTATGTAATCTTAAATGCTCCTGCAAACAATGCCTTCACCACCGTGGCGGTAGCTGCATTTAACAACGGTCGTGTTACTCATATCAGCGTATCTCCCAACACTTCCAACAGGGTGTTTTTTGGAATTAATAATGGCCGCGTGGTGCTTGTTGACAATGCACATACCACAACACCAACCGCAACAAACATTACCGGGGCAGGTATGCCCTCCGGCACCGTTTCCTGCATTGCAGTTCAAAATGGAAATGATAATCATTTGCTGGTTACGTATTCCAATTATGGATCAAACAGTGTATGGGAAACTACCAACGGAGGATTCTCATGGACATCGGTAGAAGGAAATCTTCCCGACATGCCGGTTCGTTGGGCTTTGTTCAATCCTTCAATCTCCACTCAGGCAATTTTGGCAACCGAAGTAGGTGTATGGTCAACTGACTTATTGAGTGGAGCAGCTACAGTTTGGGGTCCTTCATCTAACGGTTTGGCCAATGTGAGAACCGATATGCTTCAAATAAGAACCTCCGACAAATTAGTTATTGCAGCTACACACGGCCGCGGACTTTTTTCTACAGATGTATTTTCAGATCCCTATCCTGATTTTGTAACAGACCGGCGCATCACATATACCGGTAAGCCTATAACTTTTACCGACGCTTCCTATAAATCCACTTCGTGGTCGTGGAATTTTGGCGACGCTACAACAGCATCCGTAAAGAACCCTGTAAAATCTTATGCAGCACCTGGATTGTATACAGTAACTTTGCAGATAAACGGAAGCGCTGCTTTACAACGTGTAAAAACTTCTTATATCCATGTGTTGCCCAACGAAGGCATTCCCTACAATCCTGCTGCAGGAGGAAACTTCGATGTAAATCCTCTTGATTTCGGTGCAGAAACTATTTCCGGAACGCCGTTTGAAAGAGGCGTGTCGGCTATTGGAGGAAAAAATGGAACATTCAGCGGCACCAATGCCTGGGTGAGCGGACTTTCGGCCAGCACGTATACTAGCAATACTGATGCGAGACTGTGGACGCCTAATTATAATTTCAGCGCACCCGGCACTTACACAATGAAGTTTTTCAGGAAGAATATTTTTGAGTTGGGATGGGATGGCTTCAGGGTGGAGTATTCGCTGGATAAAGGAGATACCTGGACTCCAATTGGAAATGTTTTAGCTAACTGGTACGATTTTGCCAATAATGCGGGCACCACTTCATTCCCTTTGAATCAACCTTATTTTAATCAAACAAAAGCATCATTTACTTTATGCCAATATGATGTGTCATCGCTTGCAGGAAATCCTAATGTTGCATTTCGTTTGCGATTTAAATCGGATGGCTCTGTGAATGCTGCCGGCGTTGCCGTAGATGATTTTGAAATCATTGGTCCTGTAAATACACCATTGCCCGTTGAGCTCGGTGATTTTATTGGTAAAGCACAAAATGATTATAATGCGTTAAGATGGGTAACATTTTCAGAGATGAACAACAATTATTTTGAATTGGAACGTGCTGCTGATGGTGTGAATTTTCAATCTATCACCTCAGTAAAAGGTAATGGAACAACCTCGGCCACCAGTGAATACAGTTATGATGATTATAAAATTGAAGCTCGGAATTATTATTACAGGCTGAAGCAGGTTGATTTTAATGGCGATTACAAATACAGTGGCGTTATTCTCGTAAAAAGATCCGAAACATCTTCAGGCACAATCAGCAACATTTTTCCAAATCCATTTACGGATCAGTTGACCGTAATTTTTTCGTCAACAGTAAAAACACCTGTGACCATTTCGCTTTTTAATCTTGCTGGAAAGGAAATTGTAAACAGGCAGGTGCCTTCCGAAGGAGTGCATTGCACCATAAATTTTTCAAACAACCAGATCGCAACCGGCACTTATTTGTTGAAAGTCACCACCGGAAATGAATCGAGGACGTTCAAGGTTTTCAAAAAATAATTTCCGTTTACTTACCGGCGGCGTTTATTCTTTCCTCCGCTTTGCTTGTTCTTTTTAGTGCCTTGTTCCTGGCGACTATCATTGCGGCGTGTTGTTGGAGCCGGAGCTGCTTCTTCACCATACAATAAAAAATCAATTTGCTTTTTTACCAGGTCCGTGTTTTTCACTACCACCATCACCTCATCGCCCAAACTAAAAATTCTTCTTGAACGGTGACCGATGATGCAATAGTTTTTTTCATCGAGTTCATAAAAGTCGTTACCAATGTCGCGTAAGCGCACTAACCCCTCACATTTGTTATCGATGAGTTCAACATAAAATCCCCATTCGGTAACACCTGAAATAATTCCATTAAAAACTTCGCTCTTTTTATCCTGCAGATACTGAACCTGCTTATATTTTACCGAAGCACGCTCCGCCTCAGAAGCTTTAATTTCCATGTCGGTAGAATGCTGGCAATGCTGTTCGTATTCATTCTGATTAACCGTTTTTCCACCCTTCATGTAATGATCGAGCAATCGATGAACCATCACATCAGGATATCTGCGAATGGGAGAAGTAAAATGAGTATAGAAATCAAATGCAAGACCGTAATGACCGATATTTTCGGTAGTATAAACCGCTTTTGACATTGTGCGGATAGCAAGTTGTTCCAGTACGTTTTGTTCTTTTTTGCCCCGCACATCCTTCATCAGCTGATTCAGGGAGTGAGCAATTTCCTTATCGGATTTGGTATTGATACGGTACCCGAATTTTCCTGCAAACATTGAAAATTTTTCCAGTTTTTCCGGAACCGGTGAATCGTGTATACGATAAACAAATATTGGCGGAACAGCAACCTCTTTTGATTTCTTTTTTTGCGGATAATGACCTCCGTGTTTGCCAATGAACTCGGCTACTTTGCGGTTAGCAAGCAACATAAACTCCTCAATCAGTTTATTGGAATCTTTATTCTCTTTCGTGTAAACGCCTAAAGGATTTCCTTTTGCATCCAGTTTAAATTTAATTTCAACTTTTTCAAATGTAATGGCTCCCTGCTTAAAGCGTTCTGCCCGCATTATTTTTGCAAGCCGATCCATCAATAAAATTTCTTCTGATAAATCTCCTTCCCGTGTTTCAATAACCTGTTGCGCTTCTTCGTAAGAAAACCTCCTGTTGGAGTGTATCACCGTTCTTCCATACCATTCATCTATTACTTCAGCATCGTTATTAATTTTGAAAATGGCAGAGTAACATAACTTATCTTCATTAGGGCGCAACGAGCAAACATGGTTCGAAAGTTTTTCAGGAAGCATAGGTATCACGCGATCCACCAGATAAATAGAGGTTGCCCTTTCGGCAGCTTCCACATCCATTTCAGAGCCCGGCTTCAGGTAGTGTGATACATCAGCAATGTGCACACCTATCTCCCATGTTGTTTCGTCAATTGCCTGAACTGATAGCGCATCATCAAAATCCTTTGCATCAGCAGGATCAATGGTGAACGTAGTTACACCACGCATATCGCGCCGCAATTTTATTTCCGCTTTTGAAATTTCGTACGGAATGTTTTGTGCTTCACGTTCTACAACTTCGGGAAAGCGAAGCGGAAAACCATACTCCACAAGAATGGCATTCATCTCGGTGGTATTATCACCCGGTTCACCTAAAACTTCTACAATTTCTCCTGTTGGATTTTTTGTATCGGGCAACCATTCCGTAATGCGCGCAACAGCTTTTTGTCCGTGTTGCCCACCATTTAGTTTTGAAAGAGGAATAAAGAGATCGATATTGGATTTGCTACTATCGGGAACGAGGAACGCAAATTTATCCATCACCTGTAGTGTGCCCACCACATCACTTTTAGCGCGCTTCACCACCTCAACTACTTTACCTTCCTGGCGACCGTCGCTTTTAGCTGCCGATAGTAATATCCTCACCGTGTCACCATTCATGGCGGTTCCGGTATGACGTTGCGAGATATAAATATCATCATCAAAATTTTCATTAATCACATATGCCGAACCGGAAGCAGTAATATCAATAACGCCTTCAATAAATTGTTCAACGGGCACAGCTTTAAATCGGCCGGCATCAATTTGTAGCAGGTCACCGGAAAGCACCAGCTCCGACATCAATTGAAGCAGTAATTTCTGGTTAGCTCCCCGATCATCAATAAATAAATGTTTTGCAAACAAAACCGGGTCGTGCTGTTGTATCAGTTTAGCAACCTGTTTATGGTTAAAGTTCCGGGTGGGGTGATTTTGAAAAACAGCCAGGAGCGACCTTTTAATTGCCGCCGTTCCTGTTAAAGGGTCACTTTTTGATTTTTTAGTCATAATTTAAAAAAATTGTATGACACAAAGATACTAAGCATCAACCGTTTAATTTTAGGATTCGGGAAATTTATAACAAATTTCAGGGCTGCGGAGTCGAGCCCGCCAGAGCTTAACTATAAAGAAACATTTTGGTAAGGTCGAATAGGGATGTTTTCTGGCAGCGACAGCAGAGCGTTAAACAGTTGCGTTACCGGTAGTTATTTGATACCGACTTTATTCTTATCTTTAGTTACTTTTGCTTTACATTATGTATAAAATCACGATTAACGACAAAAAAACCCTCACCTCTGAAAATGGCGTTGACGGCGCATATCTCATCGATGGTATTTCAATGAATCCCGATATCATTCAGATCCGGGAAGGTGTTTTCCACATCCTGCTCGAAAATAAATCATACAATGCCGAAGTACTGAAGCACGATCCGGTGGAAAAATGTTTTCATATCCGGGTGAATAATAATACTTATAAAATCGCCGTAAAAGACCGTTACGATGAATTGCTGAAGGCTTTGGGAATGGATACAGCCGCAACTGGCAAAGCAACTGATCTGAAAGCGCCTATGCCCGGACTGGTGGTGGAGGTTGCAGTTACGGAAGGTCAGGAAGTTAAAAAAGGTGATAAACTGGTGGTGCTTGAGGCCATGAAAATGGAAAATATATTAAAAGCTTCCGCCGATGCAGTTGTAAAAAAAGTGCGTGCTGTTAAAGGAAAAACAGTAGAGAAAAATGAAGTTTTGGTTTTGTTTAATTAATAAATTTACACATCATGAAAAATGAAAACAGTAGAAGAACATTTATAAAGAAATCAGCTCTTTTTACCCTGGCTGGTGCAGCGTTGCATGTTGCAGGTAATGCTGCTTTCGCAGATGGAATTCTTTTCCCGGAAGGAGATGAGTTTTCACTTCCAGCGTTACCTTACCCGGCTGAAGCGCTCGAGCCATACATTGATACGCAAACCATGCAGATCCATCATGGCAAGCATCACCAAGGATATGTTGATAAGCTGAATATTGCGGTTAAGGAAGGTAAAATCGGAAAGGTTAGCCTGGAAGCAATGTTAGCAAATGTATCAAAATACAGTCCTGCTGTCCGAAACAATGGCGGTGGTCATTTTAACCACAGTCTGTTCTGGAAAATTATGACTCCATCAGGAGGGGGCGAACCTACCGGCATGGTAGCTGATGCCATTAACAGCTCATTCGATAATTTTGCAGCCTTTAAAGAAAAATTCAATGCAGCGGCTACAAGCCGATTTGGATCGGGATGGGCCTGGCTGGTAGCCTCAGGAGGCAAGTTAAACATTGGATCAACACCTAACCAGGATAACCCGCTGATGGATGTCTCGGAATTCAAAGGAACACCTCTGCTCGCACTGGATGTTTGGGAGCATGCCTACTACCTGAAGTATCAAAACAAGCGGGCTGATTACATTAACGCTTTCTGGAGTGTAGTAAACTGGGCGGAAGTAAATAAACTTCTGAAATCAGCGAAGTAAAACTTACCGGATACAGCAGTAATAGTAATTCCATTATCTTTCGAATTGCAAATCGTTGCAAATAATACTTTCCTTACAGAACACATTTTATTTTATGAACAAACTCCGGTTTGGGTAAGTATTTTTTATTGCCTGTCTTTTTTGTTTGGAAGGTTTTGCTCAGTCCGGCAAAGGTTATTTATTAATAGCGGTTAAACCGGATGATGCAATTATCAGGCTTGATACCACGCTTATGATTCAAAAGCGATCGCACCAGGTGGTAGATTCTGGAACCTATGTAATCAAAGCCTGGGCGCCCGGAAGAAAACTTATTGTTGATACCTTGCAAATAGGAGAAGGTAAAGGTGTTTTATTCAGGAGAAAGCTTCAGCACACGGAGGAATACAAGCGATTCAAAACACAAAGGTATGCCTACAACATGACGCGTTACTTGCCCGGTGCGGCAACAATTGGAATTGCATTATACTATGCAGGACAATACGCCAGGCAAAATGCCAATGCAAAAAAGTATCTCGACCAGGCAAATGAAAGCAAAGTCATTTACGAAAATCTTACGGATGCTACGGAAATCGAAAAGTATAAAAACATTTATAACATCAACAAAGACAAATACGATTCTGCCATAAAACGTACAAATAGTGTAGCCAGTAATGCCACTATTGTAATTCCTGCTGCAATAGTGGTAACAGGAGTTTTATATTATGTTTCAAGGAAAGTCATCAAACCCGTTTTTGAAGAAACTCCACTGTTGTCGGATCTCTCTTTAAATTATGAATTAAGCGGTTTTGCCAGAGGGCCCCGAATTAACACCGTTATAAAATTTTGATGATGAAAAACTTAATTAGCATAGTTTTAATTTGCTTGTCGCTAGTGCTTACATTATCATCATGTGAGAAACAGGATAACGATCTGGAAAACCTGGTCTTATTTAACCCGTATGACCCCTCTAGCGGAATAGAACTCCTGGCCATCGACAGCATGAAACGGAATTACGGCACACTTCCCAACCTGAGAGGGTACTTTCATATCAATTCATTGATAATTCCTGATACCAGCATAGTGCAACGCGTAATTTTGTATCGTAACGGATTGGAAAAAGGTAGACTGTCGCCGGGAGACATTTCCTTTTTTGTAGACATTACCGCGTTTCCCGGAGGCAATTACAATTACCAGTTACAATTGCTCATGAAAGACAGCTCCTACACCAAAATCACTCAACCGTACGAGATACTTTTCTGATGATAAATTTTCAGAAAAAAGGATAGCGTGAGGAAATAATTAAAGTTACATTGCCATTTTAAAAAATACTTGACATGACAAGACATTTCATTATTTTATGGTTTTGTTTATCTGCCGCCAATAGCAGCAAGTTCTACTTAAAGCAGTAAACCTTTTCCAAAGGAAATATTTTACTTTACATATTTACAATAGTTTTCCTGATTTTTACGTTTTGGAGTTTTATTTGAATCAATGAGTCGCTCTATAATTTTTGCATTTTTTTCCATTGCATTTTTTAATGCCAGCACAGCTTTATGTCAAACCATTATACCAACCACCGAAAATTATTCACTAAAACTTGGAGTGAAACTGTCAGCAGACAAATCTAATGATTATAAGTTTTCTCAATACAATAGAACCGTGATTAGCGGAGGAATCCCTGTTTGCTTCCGATTAAATTACTCTAGAATTGATATAGAATCAGGCTTATTTTTAATTAATAAGGCAATTACCACTTCCAGTTCAGAGTATTATTTATTAAACAATTTAAGCGTTCCACTTTGTATCAGGTATAATTACAAGTCCGCGTACGTTTCTGGAGGATTGTATTTAGATTATCTCTTTAATTACATCGATAATACTGAAACCATCTCATTCGAAGAAATTTCCTTATTAAGATCATTTTACGTTGGGGGAAGTCTGAGTATTGGAATTGAAACAAATTTTATTAAAAATTACAATATTTTTGCAGAAAGGAGAGGGCTTTATAACTTTACATCCACATTAGATCATAAACGTTCAAGTTCCTTTAATGGACTGATCTCATATGGTGTATCAATTGGAATGAATTATCGATTCTATTAAAAAAGTTAGCAAAAATGAGAGCAATGAAAAATGCACTATGTTTTCAAATAATTATTATCAATCTATTGACGCTACTTTTTTTAAGAGTTTCTATTTGCAATGCTCAGGAAGATAATTACTCAGATGGACTAAAAGCTTTTGATGCTAAAGAGTACGGCAAAGCGGTACAATTACTTAAACCCTTTGCAGATTCCGGAAAATGTTTAGCACAATATGCCGTTGGTTTTAGCTATACAAATAGCGAATTAAGTATAGCTAATGACTCTTTAGCGGAATATTATTTACTTCTTGCGTCAGAACAAAAACAAACTCATGCTATGGGGGTTTTAGCTACTGTTTATTTTGAGAAGAGTTATACAGATAAATCCTATAACATCAAAGCTTTAGTTTGGGCTGAGCTAGCAGCAGCATATGATATTATTCAGTTTGGTTTAAGCACAAGATATGTAATACGAGCATACATGGAAAAAGCTGATATTAAAGAAGCTGAAAAATTAATTGAGATAAAGAAATCCGAACTAAACAAAATGAAAAGCTGTGACTAACAGCATCCATCTTAAAATACGGAATTTGTGTTCCAAAGACTTCTTGCAAGCTTATTGAAGTAAGGGAAAAAGTCTATTTCCTTGGGTTGGTAATCGCAACATACCAATGCAACATTCATCGCAATTCTTTACAATTTAAAAGGAATTACCATTGAATTAAACTAATGTAATATCAAACTGGACTAAATCCACAAACTCTTTCACCCTTTCATCCACCTCATCCTGTTCAAGATGAATAATACGTTCAGTCCCGAATTTTTCAACGCAGAATGACGCCATAGCAGAGCCGAAAATAATTCCGCGTTTCATGTTTTCAAACGACACATCTTTGGTTCGTGCGAGAAATCCAATAAAACCTCCGGCAAACGTATCCCCGGCACCGGTAGGATCAAAAACATCTTCAAGCGGAAGCGCGGGTGCAAAAAATACCTGATCCCTGTTAAAGAGCAAAGCACCGTGTTCACCTTTTTTAATGATCAGGTATTTAGGTCCCATATCAAGGATTTTCTGAGCTGCTTTCACCAGCGAATATTCACCCGAGAGTTGTCGTGCTTCCGCATCATTGATTGTGAGAACATCCACCATCGCAATAGCTTTCATTAAATCTTCCATTGCTGTTTCCATCCAAAAATCCATAGTGTCCATTACAATTAATTTCGGACGGTCATGCAGTCGTTCTATCACCTGGATCTGAATGGCAGGCATCAGGTTTCCAAGCATCAAAAAACTACAATCCTGGTAGGCTTCCGGGATAATCGGATCAAAACTCATCAACACATTTAATTCAGTTGCCAGTGTATCCCGGGTGTTCATATCGTTATGATATTTACCTGCCCAGAAAAATGATTTTTCACCCTTCTTAACCTGTAAGCCGAGGGTATTAATACCATGACTGTTGAGATCTTTGATTGTGGCTTCCGGAAAGTCATCTCCCACAACGGAAACCAGGTTGATATTATTATAAAAATACGATGCGGCCAGAGAGGCGTAGGTGGCTGCACCTCCAATTATTTTATCCGTTTTTCCGAACGGGGTTTCAATAGCATCAAAGGCAACGGTTCCTACAACTAACAGGCTCATGGGTTTTAAGATAAAATATGTGGATGGATGTTAAAGGCACAAAGGTATTAACTGATCCGGCATGTTCCCTATATAAGCACTACATATTTAACGCCCTGGTGCCTTTTTTGGTCAGATGCCGTATTTAATAGGTCAGGTAGGTTATTAATTTGACATAAGATGCAAGGATAGGGAGAGTTTTGAATAGATTTACTGCAGAAATTGTTTTAGTTGTTATAAAACCTCCTCCCTATGAGAAAACTACTACACCTTTTTGTCTGGGTAATTTTGTTGTTGACAGGCTGGTCCAAAAGTATCTCTGCCCAAAGCTTTAATTTCAATAGTGGCCCTATTCCTATGTGCGATACCAGCTATTTTACCATGCTGGTGAATGGTATCGGAACACTCGAGCCTCCAGGGACAGGATGGGGATATTCTATTTCGGAATTATGTATAAACATTACTTCCAACCACCCTCAAACACTTGTCATAACCCTTACTTCTCCTCAGGGAACCGACCTTTTATTATCGGCTTATAATGGAGCCGGCGGTTCGGATTACATCAATACATGTTTCGGTTACAGTGGCCCGAATATTACTACGGGTTCAGCACCTTTTACAGGAAGTTGGGTTCCCCAAGGCGGCAATTTCTCAGTATTTGACTGGGAAAATGCCGATGGTACCTGGACCATCACAATTATTGATACTGCCTGCGCAGGAGGCGGTGGTGGTGGAGGAGGAGGTGGCGGCGGACCTTGGGTCAATGGATGGTTTGATGGAGGAGCAGGAAGTGGTGGCGGAGGTATTACTTTTAACCCCAATATTCCTCCGTGCTGGAACTGGATTTCAAACGGTCAGGAATACATTTGTCCCGGTGAAACAATTGATCTGACGTTTTTTTATAACGACCCCTCCATGATGTATAGTTTTTCGCTCAACTGGAATCCGGTAATAAATCCGAATGCAGTTTCAGATCCCGGTGTTTATGATATTTCTGCTTATGATTGGAATGGATGTTCTTATTATGCACAATTTACTATCTATGCAGCTACTCAGATTGCCCTGGGCCCCGATCAAACAGTCAGTATGTGCTCTGGTGCCGCCGTTAATTTAACGGCCCTGTTTCCCCTTGCCGGTATTATTCAGAATTGGAGCCTGAATGGAACCCCGCTTTCTGTACCTTCGGCCTCCGCCGCTCTGACTCCGGGGGTTTATCAAATTATTGCTACCAGTCAAACGGAATGCAATGATACCGCACTTGTCACGCTTACCAACTCAGGGAGTCTGTCAATAGGCCCTGATCAAAATATTTCTGCTTGCCTGGTCTCGCCTTTCGATCTTACCAATTTGTATGTTACCACCGGACTTACTGCTATCTGGTATCTGAATGGAATTCCTGTTTCCAATCCTGCCACAGTTTCAACTTCAGGAAATTATTACCTGATTGCAACCGATGCCGGGGGATGTATCGACACTGCAATGGTGCAGTTGAATGTGATACCTAATCCTTCCCTGGGCCCCGATCAAATTATAAATACATGCACCGGAAATCCGGTTGACCTAACCACCATTTACAGCACTGGCGGAAATACTTCTTCATGGTACTTTAATGCAGCACCGACCGGATCTCCAACTGCTGCCACTAACGCTGGGGTATATACGTTAATTGTAACCACCCCTACCGGTTGTGCCGATACTGCTGAAGTAACTCTTAACATTACTGTAGGGCCTGCATTGGGAGCCGATCAGTCTGCATCACTTTGTTCAAACGCCACATTGGATCTTACCACGTATTATGCAACAGCAGGTTATATTGCATCATGGACACTCAACGGCGTTCCTGTTGCTGATCCTGCAATGGTTAACGCTACGGGCATATACGCTCTAATTGCTTCCTCCGGAACAGGCTGTGCTGATACCGCACTGGTTAATGTTTCACTTCTTCCAACTCCTTCATTGGGTACAAATCAGTCATCGGATATCTGTTCAGGAAATGCCATAAACCTGAATACACTTTTCAATATTTCGGGTTTGACGGCATCCTGGACATTGAGCGGAAATCCGGTTTCGAATCCCACTGGCATATCGGTAGGCGGAACGTACCAGCTCATTGCTACAAATGGATTTGGATGCAGCGATACCGCACAGGCAGCACTTACTGTTGTGAACGCCCCATCGCTTGGCACGAATCAAACACAAGCCATTTGTTCTTATGCTACAGTCGATCTTACATCGTTATACACTACAACCGGTTTTACTACTTCCTGGAGTTTAAATGGCTTAACTGTTATTAATCCTGCTTCAGTGAATGCATCAGGAACTTATACACTGATAGCGTCTTCTGCTGGAGTTTGCCCCGATACCGCCCAGGTTGTCGTCTCAACACTTTCAACTCCGGCATTGGGCTCGAATCAATCATCTTCAATTTGTTCCGGCACATCTTTTAACCTGAACACCCTTTTCACCACTACAGGTTTTACTGCTTCATGGTCAGTAGGTGGCACTTCTGTTGCAAATCCTTCCAATATAACGGTTGCGGGTACATACCAACTCGTAGCCACAAGTCCGGCGGGATGCAGTGATACGGCCCAGGCAAATCTGACTGTAATTGCTTCACCGGCATTGGGTGCCAATCAAACACAATCTATATGCAGTTATTCCAACGTTAACCTTCCTTCCTTATACGCAACACCAGGTTTTACTACTTCGTGGACTTTAAATGGAGCCACTGTAGCGAATCCCAATGCGGCAAATGTGCCGGGAACTTATATGTTGATTGCCTCCTCAGCTGGAAGCTGCTCAGATACAGCGCTGGTTACACTTTCGACACTTCCCACACCATCCTTAGGCGTTAATCAAACTACTTCAGCCTGTTCAGGAAACGCCATCAACCTCACCACTCTTTTTAACACAGCAGGTTCTTCCACTTCATGGACTCTGGGTGGTAACGCAGTTGCTATTCCTTCCGCCGTAACAATTTCAGGCAATTATCAGCTCATTGCAGCTATTGGCGGATGTTCAGATACTGCAATAGCTTCAGTTTCTGTTTTGGCTTTACCCGTCCTGGGTCCCAACCAAAATGTGAGTGCCTGTAATGGAACATCGGTAAATTTAACTTCATTGTACAATACAGCAAGCAACACGGTTAACTGGACACTTAACAACAACCCCGTTGCAAATCCCGGTGGTGTTACCGGTGCGGGAAGTTATGTAATAACAGTTACTAACGGTTCGGGATGTACGTCGAGTGCGGCTGTTGCAGTTGCATTTAATGCTGTACCTTCTTTAGGCTCCGATCAGGCCCAGACTTTTTGTGAGGGCGGAACAGTTGACCTGACTTCACTATTTTCACTTACAGGATTAACCACAGCCTGGTCAGTGAATGGAAGTGTGGTAACGGATCCCGGTGATGTTACTACATCAGGATCTTATCAGGTAATTGCTACCAATGCGAATGGTTGCAGCGACACCGCTATTACGGTGGTAACAGTGAATGATGCTCCTTCCCTGGGTGCTGACCAATCGCACGTATTGTGCCAGTGGATGACTATTGATCTTGAGGCATTATACAATACTACAGGACACACTGCAACTTATACATTTAATGGGCAGAATCTTACCCAATTGACTGCGCTGCATGATTCCGGAACTTATGCGATTTACGTATTTGATATTAACGGTTGTTCTGACATTGCATATGTTGCTGTTTCGAATATCGAATGTCTTTGTTCAGCTGATTTTGATTTCACGGGCAGATGTATTGAAGAACCTGTATCCTTTGAATTGATTGCCGATTCAGCAATCGTAGGAGCGCACTGGAAATTTGGAAATAGCGGGTTGCCCGATCAATATGAATTAAATCCTGTTGTTAATGTAAACACTACTAATGAGGTGCTTGTCACTCTGGAAGCTATACTTAGTTGCGGGACGGTGATGGTAGAGAAGACCATTCAATTATCAGAATGCGCCGACTCCTGTCATTTCTATCTTCCCAATGCCTTCACTCCTAACAATGATGGCCATAATGATTATTTCACTTGGTACGGTGATTGTTACCCCGAAGAATTTTATGTTGAAGTCTATAACAGATTTGGCCAGGTGGTATTTTCTTCGTCAAATCCCCTGCTTGCATGGGATGGAAAACATGAAAATTCTGTTTCCCCTTCAGGCATTTATTCATTCACAATGGAATACCGGTTGCCTTACCAGGTTAAAAAATCGGTGTTTGGCAAATTGTCGGTGTTGAGGTAAAGATGGACGGATAAAGGAATGGTAAAAGATCTATTGTGTAACCAATATAGAATAAATAATCTCCTAAGCTGTGCAACTGTTTATCAAGTAAAGAGTTAAGTTTGTTAAATCTGATATAGATGATTTTCAATTATTGAAAACCCCTGTCTATTTTAATTGATACTTTATGTTCTGCATCATCATCCACAAGCTGAATACTATTTTCCGGTTGTGCAATGCCATCAACAATTACTGACGGATTTATTTTATCATCAACTAACTGTACGGATATGATGTAGTTTGTTTTTTTGTAACGATAATTCATTTCAAATATTTTCCACTCAATAGGAACACATGGATTTATTCGCAATGTATTTCCCTCACGCGTTAGGCCCAGAAAAGATGATATAATGAGTTGGTACATCAAGCTTGATGAACCTGTGTACCATGTCCATCCACCACGGCCTTCATGTGGCGACACGCCATACACATCGGCCGCCATCACGTAGGGTTCTGTTTTATATACAGCAATGTCAGTAATAGTTTTTCCATGATTGATGGGATTGATCATGTTTAATAATTCATAAACTCTTGCATTGTTACCCAATTTAGCCACCGCCATTATCATCCATATTGCAGCATGTGAATATTGCCCGCCATTCTCTCTAACTCCGGGTACGTACCCTTTTATATAACCGGGTTCAAAGTCAGATTTATCGAAGGGCGGATCTAATAGATGAATGAGCGAATGTGTTCTGTCAACTAAATATTTGTCGGCTGATTCCATTGCTTTTATTGAACGTTCAGGTTCACCTGCGCCTGAAAGTACTGCCCAGCTTTGCGCTAAGGAATCTATCTTACATTCATCGTTAGCGGCTGATCCCAAGGCTGCACCATCATCAAAATAGGCACGCCTGTACCATTCACCATCCCATGATGTTTTATTAAGATTAATTTTTAATTCAGCCGCTTTTTGTTTACAAACATTTACAAATTCTTCATCGTTCATTTTTAACGCAATTGATTCAAAACGTTTCAGAATATCATAAAGAAAAAATCCAAGCCATACACTTTCACCTTTTCCATGTATGCCCACCATATTCATTCCGTCATTCCAGTCGCCAGATCCCATCAAAGGCAAACCCTTAACGCCAAACTTTAATGATTTTGTAATTGCCCTTTTGCAGTGATCATACAACGAAGTTTTTTGTTTTGAAATTAACGGAAGATCATAATAAGATTCTTCATTCACATTCAACACACGACCTTCTATAAAAGGAACAAGATTTTCTAATATCTTAAAGTCATGTGTATTATTCACATAACAGGAAGTAGTATAAGGCAGCCATAGCAAATCATCAGAACAAAGTGTACGCACTCCTCTTCCTTGCGGAGGATGCCACCAATGCTGAACATCGCCTTCCTTAAACTGTCGCGAAGCTGCAAGCAGAATTTGCTCGTGCGTTAATTCTGGTTGCGCATGCATCACTGCAATCACATCTTGCAATTGATCCCTGAATCCAAATGCTCCGCCCGATTGATAAAATCCACTACGCCCCCAAAGCCTGCATGCAATTACCTGGTAAAGCAACCAGCCGTTTGCTAAAATATTTAATGATATATCAGGCGTATTAACTTTTATTGAACCAAGAGTATGTTGCCAATATTCACGAACTTTTTTAAGTGATTCGGTAACAGCATTCGTGTCCCGAAAACGATTGATCAACTGTTGCGCCTCCGAACCATCGTTGGTTGCTCCCATTTTAAAAATTACTTCACGTTCTTCACCTGTTTGCAAAACAATGGGAACTTGTATAGCTGTGCAGGGATCGTATCCTGCGCCATGTTTTCCTGACAAGCGAGATCTTTTCATGACGTCGGGATTTGCAAGCGTTCCATTACGTCCAATAAATTCATTGCGGTCAGTGGTGAAATCAAATTTTACATTATTCACATCTAAAAATGCAACCCTGTTTGGAAATTCAGAATTATAAGGATTGCGTGTTAAAAGTGTACGGTACTCTGGATTAAACTCTGTAACAACATGCATTGCCGATTTGGTACGAAGACTGTCGAGCACCCATTCAACGTAGCCGGTGACCGTAAGCGTACGTGCGCGACCTGAAACATTTCGTAACTTCACTACTGTAAATTTTATTTGCGCTTTACCATCTACGTATATCCATATTTCTGTTTGGATTCCATCTTCTTCACATTCATAAATACTATAGCCAAAACCATGTCTTGTAATATAGTTTGATTTTCCTATTGCAGGGAAAGGCATCGGTGACCAATAATGACCGGTCTCCTCATCACGTATATAAAATGCTTCACCGCAATTGCCTGTAACAGGATCATTATACCATGGCGTAAGTCTGAACTCATGTGCATTTTCTGACCATGTATAAGAAGGTCCGCTTTCTGTTACAATCGTTCCGAAGTTTGCATTTGCCAATACATTAATCCATGGTAAAGGAGTAATATTATTTTCCTGCGTGTTGATTACATATTCATTTCCGTCTGCGGAAAAACCTCCAAGTCCATTATAAAATTGTAAGTCTTCCACTCTCTCATCGGTTCCAATTTGAGCTTCATATTTTTTGCTCCTAATTAAGAAAGGTATAACGGGAGTTACATTACTTCTCCTGTTTACATTATCTGTTAAAGTTCCGTAAGTATCTGAAATAATGATTCTTGCTATTGTCTTAATTAAAATCTTATCCTCATTTGAAACCTGATCAGCCATTCTTACAAATACTCCACCTTGTCTTTCTCTCGGATTATTTCCTAAACCTGCTGTAATAAGGTTTTGTATCTGGTCCTGAAGGTCGTGACGATAGCCACTATAATCTTCATTGATAATAACAAGATCAACCATCAACCCTTTAAGCTGCCAATAAGAACGAGCTTGCAATAATTGTTTTATCATCGCAAGATTGGTGTTATCCGAAACCTGGAGCAACACAATAGGTATATCGCCTGAAATTGAATAACTCCATAGCGAAGATTGCCCTTTCGTATTTTTAATAAGAATATCTTTATTGGCTCTTAATGAAGGATTAGTAAATATAACAGAGCCTGCCATTCGGCTATAAAGTTGCGCGTCAGATTCTGAAGCATTAATTTGCCGCAAAACAACTTCACTATAAGTCCAGGATAATTCAAACGCACGTTTCCTGAAATTATGATCCTGGTATTTGTTAACGAGTGCTTGACATTCACTGCGAGATTCGGCAATACCTGTTACAATATCAATAATTGCAGTTTCTTCTTCACCGATAGTTATACGATACTGAATTGAAATAATCGGATCAAGCACAGAGCCTTGTGAATTTGATAAAGGTTCCGGTTGATTCATTGCCTTAGGATTGGCAACGCTGTTTCCCCTGCCAATAAATTTATCACGGTCAGTTTCATAAGAGATATGAGCAGCATCGCCTTCGTCTAATTTCATTAAATGAAAAACCCATGGAGGACTTTCATCTTTAGAGCGCCGACGCCTTGAACAAATAATGGCATGTTGATTTTGTAACAATTCTGTTTGTACAAAAAGATTGCTGAAGGCAGGATGCGCATCATCAGAAACAGGCAAAGCAATTACTACTTCACTATAACTTGTGATTTCAATTTTACGGATTGACCCGGAGAGGTTCTTAATGTGAACCCGCCTGATCTCTACATTATCTTCGGGTGAAACAACAATTTCGGTATGCAATTCAATCTCGTTGTCAGCTCTGCGGAACTCCATACGACCTTGTGAAAATATTGCTTCGTAATGTGATGCTTCTTTTAATGTTGGTTGATGCGCTGTTGACCAGAACTCACCTGTATGAAGATCCCGGATATAACAGAAAGCACCCCAGTTATCACAGGTGGTATCTTCTCTCCATCGCGTAAGGGCAATATCTCTCCAACGGCTGTACCCACCACCTGCATTAGTAATCATTACATGGTAGTTGCCATTAGAAAGTAATTGAATTTCAGGTTGCGGTGTGTTAGGCGAATGGATAACACGCATTTCTGTATTCGAAGATGAATGAATGATCTCTTCTGTATCAACAGAAATGGAATAAAATCCTGTTGCTTTTGGAACTCGTTCCTGCAATAGCAAAAGTGCAGTTTGTAAATTCGGATCCGCTTCAAAACGTTTTTGCATGGGTTGATCACAAAGCAAGTAAGTGAGAGAAAGCAGGTTCATGCCCAAATGATGCGCCATAAATGTTTGAATTAAAGCGGGCACCTTTGCTCTTGGTAAGCGCGATGGTGTGAAATCAATAGATTCAAAAAATCCATAACGACCTTCATATCCTTTTGCTTGCAATCTTTCTAAGTTTTTACACGCCGCAGCCGGATCAACCATCAATGCCATTACTGTGGCATAAGGTGCAATAACAAGGTCTAAACCAAGCCCTCGTTTAAAGCCTAATTCAGGAACACCGAATGCGCGATATTGGTAAGTGAGATGTGCGTCAACCATATTGTAGCATGATTCTGAAATGCCCCATGGCACACCTTGTTCTTTGCCATATTCAATTTGTTTTTTCACCGAACCTCTGGAAGTATTATCTAATAGTGTATGCTCATAGAGCGGCATTACCAAATTAGGCATAAGGTATTCAAACATAGAGCCACTCCACGAAATCAATACAGGTGTACTATCGGCAACAGTAAGTCGCCTACCCAGAGCAAACCAGCTTTCCTGCGAAATTTTTCCCTGTGCAATCGCTACAAATAAACCTAAACGCGCTTCGGAAGCAAGTAAATCATAAAAGCCTGTGTCACGATGATGCTCATCTGCATTATAACCTATGGCAAGCAAGTGCTGTGTTTTATCATATAAAAAGTTGTAATTCATGTCAGCAAATTCAAAGCATTGAGAAGCTAATTGATGAATCTCGGCAATTCGTTCCTTTGCTGAAGCGCTTACTGTTGCTATTGACTTTTCAAAATCTACAATCCATTTATATTCTTCCTCAGTTTTATTTTCATTAAGAAAAGAAACAAGTTCGGTATGGATATCATTTTCAATTCTTGCAAGCTGAATTAATGAAGGAACTTTTTTAAATACACTTAAGCCTTGAAATTTTTCAGGCACAGTATTATTATTGATCCACGGCAACAACAGAAACATTTCATTTAGCCATTCCTTAATTTGATTCTGCAGAGAAAGAATCCATTCAAAAGTTTCTGTATTTGCCTTTGTTTTTTCATAGTTAAATAAATCATTTAACAACGTGGCGATTCTTTCGAGGCTGTTTTTCAATTCACTTAACTTTATTGGTCGCGATGAATTTTCAACTTCAAAAGCTATTTGAAATTCGTTGAACAATGCCTGCTCTTCACTCGGTATTTTCTTTGCAATTATTCTTATTGTATCAGAAAGTCCATCCCATAAATCATCGCTAATTATTTTGCGGTTTAGCATTTCAAAAAGTCCTTGCCGCAATGTGAGTAAGTGGCCCGCTAAATTTCCGCTGTCAACAGTTGATATATACTTGGGATGCAATGGCACCAAAGATTGCGTGTCGTACCAGTTATAAAAATGACCTTCATATCTTTCAAGCTTATCAAGCGTTTTAAAAGTATTCGTTGTCCGTTCAAGAAGTTGCGCTATTGTTATATAACCAAAATCAATTGCTGATAGATTTGCAAGCAGCGACAGACCAATATTGGTAGGAGAAGTACGATGCGCTATAATTGTTATCGGATATTGCTGCAGGTTATCAATTGGCAACCAATTATCATTTTCAGTAACATAAGTTTCAAAAAAGTTCCATGTTTTCCTTGAAAGCTCTCTTAGATATTTCCTTTGGTCGGCAGTTATTTTTGTTCTTAAAACGGGACGCGGACTGCTTATCCAATATACTATAGCCGGCGACAAGATCCATAAGATAAGAAATGGAGATGCTAAAAAAATAACTTGTGGAAAAAGGTTGAACAAAAAAACAAATAATGATATGCTTAATAAAGGCGCAAACCACATGGATTTGTAAAGTGTAAATAAATCTTCGTGTTGTTTTTTAGCAAACCCCGAAGGATTCCATTCGAGCA
The DNA here is from genome assembly GCA_030855635.1 of Bacteroidota bacterium. Taxonomy (GTDB): domain Bacteria; phylum Bacteroidota; class Bacteroidia; order AKYH767-A; family OLB10; genus JADKJB01. The sequence goes on from JALYQW010000073.1 coordinate 20,667, forward strand.
GGTTCTTGTTTGAAATGAGAATTCTCCATACTGTTCGCAAAATAGCATCAGCACTAACGTAAGCTTCAAAAGGTAAACAAACCAGCGTAAACAAAGACTGCATAATATTGGTAGCAGCATTGCGAAAAACATTTTTTAAATGTTGAGCTATGGAAATCTCTTCCGGCTTTTTAATTATATTCCATGCTGAAATACTGAGTGAAGGAAGCAGCACAACACCAAGTAAAAATAATGTCCAGAAAAGGGGTGATTGCAACAGAGTCCAGCTTAAAATAAAAATCAATAAAAGGGCAATCGGTATCAGGCTGCGCCTCAGGTTATCAAATATTTTCCAGCGGGACAAGGCTGTTATTGAATTCTTGCGAAACTTGCCTTTTGCATCAGGAACCCATGGCAACGACCATATACCGATTTGCCAATCGCCTCTTGTCCACCTGTGGCGCCTGCTGCTGTCAGTACTATAACGGGAAGGAAACTCTTCGTATAACAATACATCGCTGGCAAACCCGCAACGCACATAGCTGCCTTCTAACAAATCATGACTTAATATCCTATTTTCGGGAAAGCGATTGCCCAGCACTTTTTCAAAAGCATCCACTTCGTATATCCCTTTACCGATAAACGACCCTTCACTGAATATATCATGATATAAGTCAGAGGTTAACCTGGTATATGGATCAATGCCTGAATCATTTTCATGCATTCGAGTGTAATAGGACCGGGTACTTCCGTGTAAACTAACAGCGACTCGGGGTTGTACAATGCCATAGCCCTTAACGATTCTTTTTTTATGCTCATCATACACCGGATAATTAAGCGGATGCGACATTAAACCCACTAATTTACCTGCAGCTTCTCTCGGCAATTGTGTGTCGGTATCTAATGTGATTACATATTTTACAGTCGTGTAAATTTTCTCTGCACCCACAATTACCGAAAATCGATCCTTCGCGCCGCCACGTAAAAGGTGATTTAGTTCACCAAGTTTTCCGCGCTTGCGTTCATAGCCCATCCATATTTTGTCAACAGGATTCCATGAACGGGGACGATGAAAAAGAAAAAAAATATTGTGCGAATGTTTACTGTACTTTTTATTGAGCTCAACAATTTTTTGTTTCGTATGTGTTACCAAAATTTCATCATTTGGTAAAATTTCCGTTGTTGCATCTATCACATCGGTTAAAAGGGCGAATAATAAATTGGGATCTCTGTTGGCTAAAAATCTTACTTCAAGATCTTCAACAAGATTGTTTACCTGGTTTATTCCCGTAATAATTGTTGGTATAACAACCAAGGTACATGCTTCTTTTGGAATGCCCGAAGAGAAATCCATTTTTGGTAAAGGTCGTGGTCCAACTCTTAATGTTGCTATCCAATTAATAACAGCAATTGAAAAATGACTTGCAGCTAATATGACTAGCAATGACAAAAAAATGAGTGTGCCGGTGTTTATCTCTTCATAATATAATTTTGAAAGCAGAAATGTGCTTACCAGAGCTGTTAATAGAACTGATTCAAGAACATAAAACTTAGACACATTCATTAAGAAAAATTGTTTGAGCCGTGTCGCAAATGAAAAGTGCGCTTTCAATACTTTTTCGGTAACCGGTAATCCATCACCAATCAAGTAATAACCTACATGACATTGGTGCTTATCGGGATTATTTTTTTCTACACATACTTTAGCAAGAGATACAACAGTTTTTGCAACATCAATTTCTTTTAGTTTACCATTCTTGGCAATATTCTCAACTGCATGCCTGTATTGATCACGTGTATAAAAATCCATGTGAGCATAAACCTGTTCAGCATCACTCCTCAGCACATGTTCTACATGGCTCATGGCCTCAACGAAATCACGCCAATCGGTTTTTACTAATAAGCGCAAACTGTTAATGCTGTTGGTCATTGTAACCTGGTCGGCAGCCTGCTTTTGATTTTCGGCAAGCACCATTCCATTTATCGTGTCACCCGTTTCATGGAGATGTTGTTCCAGCCATGTTACAGGCAAAGTAAGGTTGAAACCTTTCCATTGCAGTTTTCGTGAATATTCAGCTATGAAAGCACTAACCATTGGCGGATCAGTCCGGGCAAGATCGGCCATTACCAAAACGAGATTTTTTTGGTTTTTTTCTGCTGTTTTAATAATCAAGTCGGCCCAATATTGAGCAAGGTTTGCATCAATCCTGTCAATTGCAATTCGTGCTGCCACGCGCCTCATGTTTTCCAACAGTGCAAGACGTAGCATAATTGGTATGGCCCAAAGCTCACCTAAAGTAAGCTCACTAATGCTTTGGTAAGATTCAATGAAGCGATTGAGAATATGAATGTCTAAATGCCCGTCACTGTGCGATATTATTTCGATGGCAATGTCATATACGCGTGGGAATCCTGCTGATAATCCGTTACGCTGACTGAGTTTGGGCAACCCTTTACTGTAGCCTTTCGGCAAATGTCTCTTGGCAATCAGTATTTGTTCTTCAATTAAATAAAAATTATCCAGCAGCCATTCTCCTGCCGGAGCAACAGGATTTTTTTCTTTAACCGCCTCTTGTAAAAGTTCTGTGACACGTTTCAGGACTTCTTCGTTATCAGCTAATCTCTTTAATAAAAGCTCAGGTGTGTTTTTTTTATCTATTTCATGTTTTCCTGCAAGATCTTTGGCAAGAAATCCCATTTGCTCTATGGTAAGCAACTCAGCCCGTAAAGGAGGCGCATTATTTATATCGCTTCTAACAAAATTGTCTTTTAGAAAATACTGCCGCAACGGTGATAACAATTCTTCGATTGTTTTTGTAGTCACTTTGATAGTACCTGTTAGCATTTAAATTTTGTATTGAAAAAGATGCTCTTCATGGCAAGAATATGAAATCACACTGTTTTCCGGTTATGTTTATTAAGACATGATAGTAATTCATTCTGTGTTAATGGTTTTTCAAGTATGCCAAATGTTGATGCTGAAGTTTTCGGAACGCTAAGCCCGGTAACCAGATATAATTGAGTTTTAGGAAAATTATTTAGAATATATTCTGTTTTCTCCCATCCTGATCCATCAGGTAAAATGTTATCTAAGAAAACAAATTCAGGATTTTCCTTTTCAAGTAATAACATTCCCTCGGTTAGTGTATAAGCAACAAAAAATTCAAAATTTTCATTGATGAGTAATTTTTTCATCAGTATGCCAAAATCCTTATCATCATCTACAAGTAAAATTTTTTTCCTGGTTGGCATGTGATGTGGATAAATGTTGCTATTTAAGCAATGATAAGTAATTATATGACACGAATAGTTAAATGATCAAAATATAACCATGCCAGCCAATTCTTATTTACAATATGGGAGGATTTCATTTAGATTCTAAAAAACGTGGTAACCTGATAGCTCATTCAGAACATTTAATTTTATTTCGCTCTGTTTTAGCTTGCAATTAGGAATTCGAGTTTTATAAATCGTTTCTTAGTTTTAAGCGCAGCTGGTATTTTTTTTGGGTTAGTGCCGGTAGTGTGATGTTAGTGAGGTGAAAATTTGTATAGTTTATTATTTTTTATTCACGATACTAACTTTTATTTCTGTTTCAATATTTCGCATTTTCAAACCAAGCAAATTTTTCTTTAATTATGTTTAGCTTTTCTGCTTTTAAATAATTCAGAAAGGAATTTGCGACCATTGAAAATCCTTTGTCTTTTAGCCATATTAAATTCCAAACGGATTTAATCGGAAATCCTTTTACGGGAATAATTTGCAGTTCGCCAGCGTTCAGTTCATGTTTAATTCCAATCAAGGGCATTATGGAAAATCCCATACCTGCGATTACTGCTTGCTTTACTGCTTCGTTTGATGTGAGTTCCATTTTCTTCTTTACGGGCAGTTTGTTTTTCAAAATAAATTTTTCCATTACATGCCTTGTTCCCGAACCGTGCTCTCTATATATCAACGGTAGAGTTTCAAATATTTTTTTGTCGTAAAAAGTTTCTTTAAAAACTTTGTCTTTGTTGCCGATTAAGTAAAGTTGATTTTGCATCAGTTCCAGCTTATTTAATTTCATGTTCTCCGGCATGACAGATACTAAAGAAAAATCTACTTCATTGTTTTCTAAACTTTGAATTACTTGCGATTTATTGGTTACATCCAGCAGCAATTCAACCGCCTCGTTTTGTTTTAAAAATCCTGAAAGAAAATAAGGCATTACATATTTTCCTGTTGAAACCACTGAAATTTTTAACCGTCCGGCCAGCTTTCCTTTGAACTCCTGGGTTCGGGAATTAATTACATGTGCTTCATTTAAAATATTCTCGGCTGAAATAGCAATCTCTTTTCCAAAATCGGTAATAAATATTTTTCTTCCTATTATTTCTGTTAGTGGAATATCAAACTGGGCTTGAAAATTTTTCAATTGAATAGAAACTGCCGGTTGCGTTAAATGCAATTCCTCCGCTGCCTTTGTTATACTTAGTGTTTGCGTAATTTTTAGAAATATTCGCAATTGATGAATTGTATAATGCATAAATATTGTTTATGGAAGACATTGCAAAGATAAATGAATGGTTATGATTTTCTATTTGCAATTTTGCAGTCTCAAAAAATAGAAAATTATGATACAATTAATTAAGAAAGTGACAAACGGCCTTGTTATTACATTCATTGCATTGATCGCAATTCAGAGCCAAGTAGCTATTGCTCAGCAAACTACGCCAAAACCTTCTGCCAGGGAAACAAAAGCCGATGAGGACGCCATTATGACAAAAGAGGCTCAATCCGTTTTAACCCCTAATCAGGCGCTGCAAAAATTGAAAGAGGGAAACAAACGGTTTACTGGAGATAAATTACTAAAACGAAATTATCCTGAAGCAGTCAAACAAACAGCCAAAGGCCAGTATCCACATTCCGTCATTTTAAGTTGTCTGGACTCCCGATCATCATCTGAACTAATATTTGACCAAGGACTCGGTAGTGTATTTAATGCCCGTGTAGCTGGAAATATTGAAAATATTGATATTATTGGCAGTATGGAATTTGCCTGCAAAGTAGCAGGAGCAAAATTAATTTTAGTAGTCGGTCATACTAATTGCGGTGCAGTTAAAGGCGCCTGTGATAATGTCCAGTTAGGTAATCTTACTAACATAATTGACCAAATTAAACCGGCGACTGAACAGGTAAAAAATGTAGAAGGAGAACGTAATTCAAAAAATCAGGATTATGTAGAAGCTGTGGCTAAGGAAAATGTATTGCAAACAATCAGGGACATTCGCAAAAACAGTCCAATTTTATCAGATATGGAGAGTAAAGGAGAGATACTGATTGTTGGCGGCATGTATAATCTCGAAACAGGGGTTGTTGAATTTTATAACCTACAATTATGAACAATAAAATCTTTCGTTACACAGAAATAGAAACGGCTAAATAAAACAGAAACAATGAAATGTCCACTTTGCAATATTGATTTGACTATGAGTAACAGGCAAGATATTGAAATTGATTATTGCCCAAATTGCCGGGGAGTATGGTTAGACCGTGGCGAATTAGATAAAATAATTGAAAGGTCAATTCCTGATCAACCGGCTAAGAACCAAACTTTATCTTCTAATTATCGCAGAGAGGAACATGGTGGTGATAGCGATTATAAATACAATAAAAAGCGCAAGGGGTTTTTAGGTGACCTGTTTGACTTCTAATAAATTTTGTGGAAGCATAATATGGTTTTTTATGAAACATTGTTGATTTCCGGGAAACTTATTGGTTATGACGGAATTCCTGTCAATAATTCTTTTTGTAGAAATTGGTTTGTTCTTTGGATTATTTTTGTCGGATGAGTAACTACTATTTACTGCGGGTTCGTTATGTATAAACGATGTTCTTATTGTTTCAATTTATTCTCTTATCTTCATAATTAATTAATATTTCTGTTATACAGATCGATTATTCAAACTAAATTAAGAGCGTAGAAACTTGGACTTTCAAATTCTCATTTCAAATCTCACCAATCCAACTTTACTGTTTTTTGTTTTAGGAATTATTGCAACAACCGTTAAAAGCGATTTGGAAATTCCTGAATCATCCAGTAAGTTTATCGCACTTTATCTTTTATTCTCTATAGGTTTTAAAGGTGGTCAAGAATTAGCGCATAGTGGATTTAACAATGAAATTATTTATTCACTTTTATTCGGAATAGCACTGGCATCATTAATTCCGCTTTATATTTTTTTTATTTTGAAAAGAAAATTGAGCATCAGTGATGCCGGTGCAATAGCTGCTGCTTACGGTTCGGTAAGTGCAGTAACTTTTGTGGCAGCGGCCTCATTTTTAGAGGCACAAAAAATAATTTTTGGAGGCCATATGGTGGCTGTTATGGCATTGATGGAAGTACCGGCAATTATTGTAGGCGTTATTTTAATGATGCAATTTGAAAAGAATAGTTCCAGCAAAGTAAATCTTAAATCAGTTATTCAACACTCTTTTACCAATGGAAGTGTGTTAATGATTATAGGAAGTTTAATTATTGGTTTAATTGCAGATACCAAGCAAGCCGAAGGGATAAAACCATTCACTACTGACATTTTTAAAGGTTTTCTTGCTATCTTTTTATTGGAAATGGGAATGGTTACAGCCAAACGATTTTCTGCTTTTAGAAAATATGGTTTATACGTTTCGATGTTTGCGATAATTGTTCCTGCAATTAATGGATGTGTAGTTGCATACTTAAGTCAGTTCGTAACACAGGATGTAGGAAACCGATTTATTTTTGCAATTCTAGCTGCAAGTGCTTCCTACATTGCAGTGCCAGCCGCCATGCGTTTAGCAGCACCCAAAGCCGACCCCGGACTTTATATTCCAATGGCATTAGGCGTTACTTTTCCATTCAATATTACTGTTGGTATGCCTTTGTATTTTATGATTATTAATTTTTTATGATAAAATAGCTGGAAAACTATTTTATAACAGTCAGAATGCCGATTTTATGAGCATCTTTTTGTGAGTAAAATTAGCCAAGTGTTGGATATGTAGTAAACTATTGCTGGTTAGTATTCTTTGCATGCGTTGGATTTTAGATGCTCCATCGCAAATATTCATCCAATTCAGGCAAATGGTAGTGTCCCGTTAAAAATGCGAGTAACCTTTAGGCGATTTGGAATTTTTATTTAATTTGGCTAAATTGATTTACAACGCTGGATCTACATGAAAAGTAAAACCTACCTACTCACAGCTATTATCTTTTTCCTTTCATTACTGGCTAAAGCTCAAACACCTGTGCTGGTATAGCGGCATTGGGAAAAATGAAAAGTGGTACATGAAAATGGAAGTTTTGAAATAGAGTTTCGTGCTTGGTGTAATTTAAATTTATAATTACATAGCAATTATTGCCCTTTCGGTTTTCATCACAAAAACCAAAATCTTTGCTTAAGATCAATGCAAGGTTTTTGTGAACCGATTTTCCGCTATGCACTAAATTAATTTTACACACTCATATTTTAGCGCTTAATTAATTTGAGATTTGTTTGCGGATCATCATTCAACCGAATCATATAAATTCCGGATGCCAGTTCATTAATAGCTATTTCCCTTGGTGAAATGTTATATTGTATATGGTGACATATATTTCAATGAAGGGCATTTTGTACAGCAAACCACTGATGAAGGGTATGTGTTTACTGGTCAAACAGCAAGTTCTGCCGGAAATCCTTATGATGTTTATTTAATTAAGACGGATTTAAATGGGAATCTTGCGTGGACTAAAGCTTTTGGCGGTGCATTCTCAGATAATGGTAATTGTATTAAGCAAACCATGGATGGTGGTTTTGCTATTGTTGGTACTACTGAAAATACACCCGGACAACAGGACATTTATATAATTAAAACTGATAGCCTGGGAAACAGTGGCTGCAATGAATTTATTACCGCTACCAGTATTTATTATCCTCAGACTCAATTCTCAAATCCCATAAGCACGTCCTACACTTTTTATTCTCCAGGTACCGGAAATGGTTTTAACAATACAGGCTCAGGTAGTTTGATGTCTACACTTTGTTATGTCAGTTTTGGTGAATTAATAAATAATAAGCGGTTTGTTTTATCACCAAACCCAACAACAGGAAAATTTATAGTTGACTTCGGAGAAATAGTAAATGGTAAAATCGAGATATTTAACATGATTGGTGAGAGTATTTTTCTGGAGAATATTTTCAATAAAACCGAAATAGAAATTGATTTGGAAAATATTGTTGAAGGACTTTTTGTTGTGAGACTGTTTAATGGAAAGTATATTACCAGTCAGAAATTAGTAGTTAGACAGGATTGATACCCCACCCCTTCCTCGGCCGATAGTTTTCGGTCGAGGAAGGGAAAAGGGGTAGTATCACATGATATGATCATCATTCCTTACAATGAAGGATAATTGATTTTTCGTAATCCGATAAAAAGCATTATCCGTATTACTCGCTTGCCTGCTGTGAACTTAAAATAATCCTCTCGTTGACGGGAATTCGTTTCCTCTATAAAATACTCGCACATCATAACCACAAACGGCCTTCGGCTAGCGGTGCTTTTGGATCTTCCCTGCTTATGTTCCTCCATTCGTCCAGCGAAGTCGGACGTATAGCCAATATAAAACTATTAGTCTTTCAAGCTGTACAATAGGTACACACAAAATTTCGGATGCTCTATTGAAAAGTGGATTAAAAAAATTAAAAAGTTTAAAAAAAACAAGAAGTTCGATAGAACTTCTTGCTTCGCTTAACATTCCGTCCTGAAGTTCTGGAAATATCAAACCGGTTTAGGGATCATCTATTGAAATTCAATGATTTAATAATATTTCTCGAATTGCAAATCCAGATTAAAAACATTGATAAGTAAGCACTGATATTAAGTCCATTAGCCAGAATGATTGTATAAAGCGATCACTCTTTCACGAACCTGCCTCTTGATATTTTTTCGCCTACCTGCAGCTGAACAAAATAAATTCCCCTTGACAAGGATGAAATGTTAATGTTGTGTTTTGTAGAAGCAGCTGAAATGGGTTTTGAAAACAGAGTGCGCCCTGTCACATCTGAAATCAGTAGATTACATCCGGAACCAGGCAGATTATTTGTAACAATAGTTAAAGTTGATTGGGCGGGGTTTGGATAAAGAAGTAGATTATTGCCCCGATCGGTTGATTCTGCTATTGTAGTTGGAAGTACAATGTGAGTAACTGCAGTGTTCGTAATTACCGGTGCATTAAAATCAAAATAGATCGCAGCGTAATTGGCAATTGTGTCATTCGATATCAGTGATGATTTTGGTTTTATCCTGTAACGAACAAATCCATGACTACCAGGCTCATTCGTATTACTGTCAGGTAGTAAAATATTCTCCAACCGAAATTCCATGTTGTGCTCCCAGGGAATATATTCGAGATTAAGTGGATGCGATGAGGCAATAAATTCAAAGGTGGTAAGATCAAGTTTAAAAGTATCGATGGTATTAAGAACCTTCACGGTGAAAGCGGTGTCGTTGCCCGTATTCTGAAACCGGATAATGTATTCCAGGTATGGCGGATTGGGAAACTGGGTAGAGAGTAACGTATCTTCATTTACTATAATGTCATTGGGATCATAGCTTCCTGTTGTGAAAACTTCCCAGTACGATTGATTGCAGATGGTATTGGCATCGTTCGCAAGGGGCTCTATATGGGCTCCTGAATTGATCAATGTTCCTATGGGCGTACCGGTAGTTACATTTACTGTTACCAAAATACTTCCCGTTTGAAAGGGTGAGAGCGGACCGAAATACCACACTACAGAGTCGATGGTTACAGAATTTGCAACTGGGATAGCGGAAACAAAACTCACATCATCATCGGCAAAGAAAATAACCGTAGGGTTTAATGTGGTGGTTCCAACATTTTCATAGGTGACATGGTAACTGGCATTAAAGCCGGCGCGGAAAGGGCCAAGGGGCGTAACAGTAACACACAAATCATTAAAAACCCCGGCGGGCTGTAAGGCAAAATCATTCAGGCTGTCGGTTTGCTGTGTGCCTGTAAAATTTGAATTGTGTGAAAACGGAACAGCATAGTAGTAAAATAATGATTCAGAGCTAGTTGAAAAACTACCTGTATCTACTAGAGCTATACGGAATTGTCCAATTAAATCTGAAAATGCAAAATTTCCTGTGCTTTGCTCGAAAACTCTTTTATTAGAAACAACGGGTTCTCCAAGGTCTTGTATTGAATTGTTGTTTAGATCTATAAATAATGTGCCTTTAATGATGTTGAATTTATCGGTTAATTTTAATATCCAATAATCACTTGACCCGTTGCTATTTTCGGTTTTATCAAAAGAAATATTAGACAGGGAATAGCCCCCAAGTATGTAGGAACCGTCAGATGTTTCCTGAATGGAAAAAAGCTCATCTAAGTTGTCTCCCCCAATTGTATTCTGCCAGAGCAAATTTCCAATTGAATCAGTTTTAATTACCCAAAAATCATATGTTCCATTGCAATTTTCAGTTTTATCGCCTGAGAATGGAGAAATAGACACTCCTCCTAAAATAAAACCACCGTCAATAGTTTGCTTTGTAATATATAGCTCTTCAATAGTTGAACCTCCTATTGTGTTCTGCCATTGAAGAGTTCCTATTGAATCGGTTTTTACTATCCAGTAATCATACCAGCCGTTACTATTCTCAGTTTTATCGCCTGATACATTTGAAAGTGAAAAACCTCCCAGAATGTAACCTCCATCAAAAGTTTGTTTAACAGAAATGAGCTTATCATTGTGGTTTCCACCAATTGTATTTTGCCATTGAATGTTACCTAAAGTGTCAATTTTAACAATCCAGTAATCTTCAAATGCACAGTTTTCAGTCTTATCTCCCGATATGTTTGACTGGGAATAGCCGCCCAAAATGTATTCGCCATTAAAGGTTTGCTGCAGGGAAAGCAACGCATCTTTACCATTTCCTCCTATAGTATTTTGCCATTGTAAAGTGCCCAAAGAATCGAGCTTAACGATCCAGTAATCTTCTTGACCATAACAGTTTTCAATTTTATCACCAGAAATATTAGATTTTGAGCTACCTCCTAGTATAAACCCTTTGTCGAAGGTTTGTTGAACTGAATAACTTAATTGATCATCGCCACTACCTCCAATTGTATTTTGCCACTGGATATTACCTACGGCATCTGTTTTTACAATCCAGTAATCATAACCTCCATTACAGTTTTCCAATTTATCACCGGAAATATCTGATTTAGAATTGCCACCAAGGATAAATCCCCCATCAGCTGTTTCATGAATCGTTACGAGTTCGTCATCAGCACCACCACCGATAGTGTTTTGCCATTCTATGTTTCCGGATACATTTGTTTTTATGATCCAGTAGTCGTATCCCCCCAGACTGTTTTCAGCTTTATTACCAGAAATATTAGAGTTTGAACTACCGCCTAATATAAATCCTCCATCGGAAGTTTGGCGGATAGAATATAGTTCGTCATCTCCGCTTCCTCCAATCGTACGCTGCCATTCAATTACTTGGGATATCGCTAACGGTGGTAAGAAGCATATTGCAAAGAAAGCCAAGAGTATGTGCTTTTTCATTGGATCGTATAGAGGAAATATTTGCTTAAAAGTAAACTTAATTATCATTAGAACAAATAACCTGTAGCGGCATCTTGTTGTTTTCGCTAGCGTACAACTTTCACGCACACTTCCGGAAGTGTACCCGTCATTTTGTCTTGCATGTAAACTTTTCTGAGGCATTAACCTTAAAGTTCGTCTGCCGGCGGAAGTTTTAAAGTTAAGCTTTGTCTGAATAGTGTCTTCTTTGGAATAATTAAATTGAAATGAAGGGTCATCTAAGTGCCAGTACTTTTTGTTGCACCGTTAGCACGTTCCTGCATATGGCCTTTACAGTTAGTTGTAACCAAAAAAAATTACTCCATCATCCTATCTCATCTTCTATTCGCAGAAACGGTAGATAATTCAGTCTCCTCAAACTATTGAAAAGCATCTAACGCAGCGCTCTTTTTCCCGGACTTGTTTTGAAGTACGCTTCTCGCTGACGCGAGTGTCATGCTGAGACATTCTTAGGAAAAAATCCTTAGTGTAACCGAGAGCGGGAAGGTCAGCCCGCACTGCTCAGTCACTAAGAATTTTTTCTAAATAATTTTAATCCACTTTTTAATGTGAAAAGCATAAAAATTAACACACTTTATGCTATAGCAAGAAAAAAGCAGGAAGTTCAATGGAACTTCCTGCTGAACATCATACCGCCCTGCAGCAGAGAAACTCGCTTCGCTCGTTTCACACTGCAGGACGGTGAAGCGTGCGGCCTAAAGGCCGCTCTGCTTCACCGCTCCCCCTCCTGGGCTCGAACCAGGGACCCCATGATTAACAGTCATGTGCTCTAACCAGCTGAGCTAAGGAGGAATAAATCTTCTCTCTGCTGTGCAGTGAGAAGATCATTTTCCCGCTCATGCCATCATGAAGTAGGCGTATGCTGTACTTCATGACTAAAACACGTGTGAGGTCGATATGGAGAGAACTACCGTATTGGAATAAAATGGCCTAAGTAGATTTCAATACGGGACGGCAAAGATAAGGCAATTGTTTAAAACTTCAAAGATATCAGATTAAATAATTAAAATATTGATATTAAGTATTTTGATGAGATCACGAAGCCTTTTAACTCCTCTATCCGCATCCGTAAAGCAAGTGTAAACTGCGGTGTTTTTAAGCTGATCACGCTGGTTTCCCATGCAGAACAGGATTAGGATTCTATAAATATAAAGCGATTTTCTTTTGACGAGTAAGGTAATAACCGACATCGTGGTCCGCTGTGATTTACTGTAAGGAGTGAAACACGAGGTCTGTCTGACAAAAGAGCTATTCCAGTGATCTTATCAACTCCAACAGGGATTGAATCAGTAACAGTTCTTTAAAATCGGTCGGAGATAATGCAATGTGCGCAGCTAATTTCCAATCAGTGGCAGAAACAAACCGGGTATGTGCTTAACCAAAATAAAACTCTTCTTTTAAAACCCCAGTCAACGCCTAAACTTATAATTTAAGTGAAGTGTTGACTTTGAATTTTGTATAAACTCTAATTTAATTAAAAACTCATTAAAAAAGTACTGTTTAAAATTCAAGAGTCAGTCTTTGATTCCTAAGAAAACTTTATAACTGCAATCTGCTAAGTAGCGGGAATCGCAGTTATTTATGTAACGGATAAGATAGAAGGTCAACAGGATTTGCAACAACCGGATTTGATGTTGATGTGGGTTCAATGTCAGTGATCAAATCTTTTCCCAACGACATGATGGTAAACAGACTTAGAAAAAGAACAAATAGAAATACAAAAACAAATTTCTCGCGTTGGATATATATAGTTGGATTTTTCATGATAGCTATCTTTATAAATATGTTTGACCATTGAAAATCCCATGCCGCAAAACCCGCTACAAGTAATTTTAATATAACCATAAGATAGCTAACAGACTAAAACTTTTAGAATTAGTGATTTACAGAAATTATTAACCGGCGTATTATAGGGTGTGAAAGCTGACAGATGTTTATCAAAAAAACAATCAATGCTCATATTGGGAAAATCTGCCCACAGCCGAAAAATCCAATCGGAATCAGTTTCCTCAAAAATCATACCTGTAGAAATTTGTGGAATTAATTCCACATTTAAAAAGAATTTAAGGTGTTAAATTAGAACGTATTACTAAATATTTTATCTTGTAATGCTTTTATTCAAAGCAAGCGCAGTACCGCAAGTCCACCCCTTAAATATTTATTTAATTTAAAAAGATACAGGTTTGTATGGAGAAGAAGAAAGCCAACGGAACAAACTCAAAAGAACCAGTAAACGCAACGGAAGTTGCTGCCACAGAAGTAAAAGTTCATCTGGGATCCGATAAACCCCGGATAGAAAAAATACCCATTCCCCCACAACCACAGCTTGTTGAAATTTCTGATTCAACAATACTACTTCAAGTACTAACGGAAGTGCGTAAGGGAAATTTCAGTGTGCGTATGCCAATCGATCAAATCGGTGTGCACGGAAAAATTTGTGATACGCTGAATGAGATCATCTCGCTTAATGAACAGATGATCGAGGAATTTACAAATGCCGGAAACACCATTGGTAAACAAGGTAAATTAACACAGCGAATTGATCTGCCCCAGGCAAAAGGAGCTTGGCGAAAAGGAGTTGATTCACTCAATTCACTTATTTCCGATTTGGTGCATCCCACCATTGAAATTGCTCACGTAATTAGTTCAGTGGCCAAAGGAAATCTTTCACAACAGATGCCCCAGGAAATTGGTGGGCACGAGTTGCAGGGTGAGTTTGCACGTATTGCTAAGGAAGTAAACGACATGGTGAAACAGCTTAATCTTTTCTCTATGGAAGTAACACGTGTGGCACGTGAAGTAGGTTCTGAAGGAAAACTCGGTGGACAAGCTAAAGTGAAAGGTGTAGGAGGTGTGTGGAAAGATCTTACCGATTCGGTAAACCAGATGGGAAGTAACCTCACCGCACAGGTACGGAATATTGCAGAAGTAACAACTGCCGTTGCAAAGGGTGACTTGTCGCGCAAAATAACTGTTGACGTGAAAGGGGAAATTCTCGAGTTAAAAAATACCATCAACACCATGGTGGATCAGTTGAACTCTTTTTCTTCCGAGGTAACCCGTGTGGCACTTGAGGTAGGTACAGAAGGAAAACTAGGAGGACAGGCTCATGTAAAAGGTGTGGCAGGAACGTGGAAAGATCTTACTGACTCGGTAAACCAGATGGCATCTAACCTTACCGGTCAAGTACGTAACATTGCAGAAGTAACTACCGCTGTGGCTAAGGGCGATTTGTCACGGCAAATTACAGTAGACGTAAAAGGAGAAATCCTGGAATTAAAAAATACCATCAACACAATGGTGGATCAGCTGAACTCTTTTTCTGTTGAAGTAACACGTGTGGCAAGAGAGGTTGGAAGTGAAGGAAAACTTGGAGGTGAAGCACAGGTTAAAGGTGTTGGAGGTGTGTGGAAAGATCTTACTGATTCGGTAAACCAGATGGGAAGTAACCTCACGGCACAAGTTCGAAACATCGCGGAAGTTACTACCGCTGTGGCTAAAGGCGATTTGTCGAAGAAAATTACAGTAGATGTAAAAGGAGAAATCCTCGAATTAAAAAATACCATCAACACCATGGTGGATCAGCTGAACTCTTTTGGTTCAGAAGTTACTCGCGTGGCTCGAGAAGTAGGTTCAGAAGGAAAACTGGGTGGACAGGCAACGGTGAAAGGCGTTGGGGGTGTATGGAAAGATCTTACTGATTCTGTAAACCAGATGGCATCTAACCTTACCGGACAGGTGCGGAATATTGCTGAGGTAACTACCGGTCTTGCAAAGGGTGACTTATCGCGAAAAATTACAGTAGATGTTAGAGGAGAAATTCTCGAGCTGAAGAATACCATCAACACCATGGTGGATCAGCTGAACTCGTTCGCTTCCGAGGTAACTCGCGTGGCTCGAGAAGTAGGTTCCGAAGGAAAGCTGGGTGGACAGGCAACTGTTGTAGGAGTGGGAGGTGTATGGAAAGATCTTACCGATTCGGTAAACCAGATGGCATCTAACCTTACCGGACAAGTGCGGAATATTGCTGAGGTAACAACCGCTGTTGCTAAAGGTGACTTGTCACGAAAAATTACCGTGGATGTAAAAGGTGAAATTTTTGAATTGAAGAAAACCATCAATACGATGGTGGATCAATTGAACTCGTTTGCATCGGAAGTAACGCGTGTTGCACTGGAAGTAGGTACGGAAGGAAAATTAGGAGGACAGGCTGAGGTAACCGGAGTGGGTGGTACATGGAAAGATTTAACGGATTCGGTAAATCAGATGGCATCTAACCTAACTGGTCAGGTGCGAAACATTGCTGAAGTAACAACCGCGGTTGCCAATGGCGATCTTTCCCGAAAAATCGGTGTAGATGTGAAAGGAGAAATTCTTGAACTTAAAAATACTATTAACACAATGGTGGATCAGCTGCGCGGATTCGCTTCTGAAGTAACGCGGGTGGCACGTGAAGTAGGTTCAGAGGGAAAACTCGGTGGACAGGCAACGGTGGAAGGAGTTGGAGGTGTTTGGAAAGATCTTACCGACTCTGTAAATCAAATGGGATCTAACCTGACTTCACAGGTGCGTAACATTGCTGAAGTAACTACCGCTGTGGCTAAGGGCGATTTGTCGCGAAAGATCACAGTAGATGTGAAAGGAGAAATCCTGGAGTTGAAAAATACTATTAACACCATGGTGGATCAGCTGAACGCTTTCGGTTCAGAGGTAACACGTGTGGCACGAGAGGTAGGTTCCGAGGGAAAACTTGGCGGGCAAGCCGATGTACCCGGTGTAGCGGGAACGTGGAAGGATCTTACCGACTCTGTAAATAAAATGGCATCCAATCTTACTTCACAGGTACGTAACATTGCCGAGGTAACTACCGCGGTTGCGAATGGTGACTTATCCCGTAAGATCGGTGTGGATGTGAAAGGTGAAATCCTGGAGCTGAAAAATACAATCAACACCATGGTGGATCAGCTTCGCGGATTTGCATCCGAGGTAACTCGTGTTGCCCGTGAAGTAGGAACAGATGGAAAATTGGGAGGACAGGCAAACGTTCCCGGTGTTGCAGGTACGTGGAAAGATTTAACAGATTCTGTAAACCAGATGGCAGGTAACCTAACTGCCCAGGTTCGTAATATTGCGGAAGTGGCTATCGCTGTAGCGAACGGTGACATGTCGAAAAAAATTACCGTTGACGTACGTGGTGAAATTCTCCAGTTGAAAGAAACGCTGAACACCATGGTGGATCAGCTTCGTGCATTCGCATCCGAGGTAACTCGTGTTGCACGCGAGGTAGGTACCGACGGAAAATTGGGTGGTCAGGCTTTCGTACCAGGTGTAGCCGGAACCTGGAAAGATCTCACCGACTCTGTAAACCAGATGACGGGTGACTTAACAGCACAAGTGCGGAATATTGCCCAGGTAACAAAGGCGGTTGCATCGGGTGACTTATCAAAAACAGTTGCCATCGATGTAAAAGGTGAAATCCTTGATTTGAAAAACACCATTAACACCATGGTGGAACAGCTGAACTCTTTTGCTTTTGAAGTTACACGTGTAGCACGTGAAGTTGGAACAGAAGGTAAACTCGGTGGACAGGCAGAGGTAAAAGGTGTGGCCGGAACTTGGAAAGATCTTACCGATTCAGTAAACATGATGGCCTCTAACCTTACCGGACAGGTGCGGGGTATTGCAAAGGTTGTAACTTCGGTTGCAACAGGAAACCTTCGTCAAAAACTTTCCATCAATGCAAAAGGTGAGGTGGCACAGTTGACTGACACTATTAACGAGATGATTGAAACACTAGCTGTTTTCGCCGACCAGGTAACTACGGTTGCGCGTGAAGTGGGAGTAAATGGTAAACTCGGTGGACAGGCCAACGTACCGGGAGCATCCGGTATCTGGAAAAATCTTACGGAGAACGTAAATCAGCTGGCGGAAAATCTTACCACTCAGGTGCGTTCTATTTCAGAAGTGGCATCGGCTGTAACAAAGGGTGATCTTACGAGGATGATCAGGGTGGAAGCAAAAGGTGAAGTGGAAGCGTTGAAAGATACGATCAATCAGATGATCGCTAACCTAAAGGAAACCACATTGCGTAATCAGGAGCAGGATTGGCTGAAATCAAATCTTGCCAAATTTACCCAGATGCTCCAGGGTCAGAAAGATCTAAATACAGTAACACAGAGAATTCTTTCTGAATTGGCACAGGTGGTAACTGCCCATTATGGTGCATTTTATATATTAAAGCAGGAAGATCCCGAAAACATCCATCTGCAGTTATTTGCTTCTTATGCTTATAAAGGTGATAAAAATATTCCCAATACATTTGCCATCGGAGATGGACTTGTAGGACAGTGCGCATTGGAGAAAGAAAGGATTCTTTTAAAAAATGTACCCCTGGGTTATATTAAAATCAATTCCAGCCTGGGTAGAACCAAACCGGCTAACCTGATTATTCTCCCCGTTCTTTTTGAAAATAATGTGCAGGCGGTAATTGAGCTCGCCTCACTCGATGAGTTCAGTGAAACACACTTGGAATTATTGAGTCAGCTGACCGAAAGTATCGGAATTGTATTGAATACTATTAAAACTAATTCGCGTACAGAAGAACTGCTTGCACAATCACAATCACTTGCGGGTGAGTTGAAAATTCAGCAGGAAGAACTTCGCAGAACAAACGATGAGCTCCAGGATAAAGCACTGTTGCTTGTTAAGCAGAAGGATGAAGTGGAAGCGAAAAACAAAGAGGTGGAAGAAGCACGCCGTTCACTTGAAGAAAAAGCCGAACAGCTTACTCTTACCTCTAAATACAAGTCAGAGTTCCTGGCAAATATGTCGCATGAGCTACGCACACCACTGAACAGTTTGCTGATTCTCGCACAGCAGTTGTACGAAAACGCGGAAGGTAATCTTACCGAGAAACAAACGCGATATGCTAAAACAATTCACTCTTGTGGAGATGATTTGATTCAACTGATCAATGACATTCTTGATCTTTCAAAAATTGAATCCGGATTTATTTCCGCTAACATAGCTTCAGTTCGTTTCAATGAAATTGCTTCTTTTGTTGAGATTACTTTTAAACCCATCGCGGAAGCGCGCCATTTGCAATTCACCATCGAAACACACCCTGAATTACCTGCCGATTTCTCGACCGATACGCAACGTCTCAATCAGATCCTTAAAAACCTGCTCTCTAACTCATTTAAGTTTACCGAGAAAGGTGATGTACGTTTAAATATTTACCCTGCCAATAAGAACTGGAAGCATGGCATCAATCCTAATCTTGATGTTGCAAAGAATGTGGTGGCATTTGAAATTGTTGATACAGGAATTGGAATTCCGCAGGAAAAGCAGAACATTATTTTTGAAGCGTTCCAACAGGCAGAAGGTTCAACGAGTCGTAAATATGGTGGTACAGGACTTGGATTATCGATCAGCCGCGGCCTTGCCGAATTACTTGGCGGTACCATTGAACTGGAAAGCGAATCCGGAGTGGGAAGTACCTTTACTCTCTTCCTCCCGATGAGTCAACCGGCTAACATTATAACACCCGGTCAGCATTCCATAAGCGCTCTTGAGCAGGAAACAATTAATACCGGTAACATTGATGACCTGTTACAGGTAATGCGCATTACCAGCGACGGTATCGAGGCAAATCTTGGCTTGGTAAATGAAATGATTAATGATGCAGGCGACGATCGTACCAATATTCAGCCTAATGATAAAATACTTCTCATTGTAGAAGATGATCTTCGCTTTGCAAAAATTCTTATCGAAAGAGCGCATGAATCACGACTTAAAGCAATTGTTGCGGTAAGCTATCTCGAAGTTTTTGAATTCATCAACCGGTTCTCTCCCATTGCAATCACACTTGATGTGAAACTACCGGATACTAGCGGATGGAAAGTTTTAAATTTGCTTCGCAATGATATTAAGTACCGCCACATACCTGTGCACCTGGTATCAGGGGAGGAAAATAATGCACTCGCAATGAAACGCGGCGCCCGTAGTTTTTTACTCAAGCCGTTAAGCAATGAATCCATCAGAAGTCTTTTTGATGATATTATATCATTTAATAACAAGAGATTTAAAAATGTTCTCATAGTGGAGGATAATGATATTGAGTCTTCGCAGATTGTTAAATTTCTTAAGGATGATCTTATTGAAGTCGATATTGTTGATGCCGGTAAAAAAGCATTTGATGTCATCAAAACGAAGGATTACGATTGCCTGATACTTGATTTTACATTACCCGATATTGCAGGGATGGAATTTCTTGAAAAAATTACCAAACTTAAAAGTGAACGCTCTCCGGTAATTGTATATTCTGCCAAAGATTTTACTAAAGAAGAGATAGGCAACATTAACAAGTATTCCCAATCGGTAATTCTAAAGGGAGTGAATTCTCTTGAAAGCCTGGTAGAAGAAACCATTATGCATCTGCATGTTAGTTACCTCGACCTGAGTTTGGAAAAACGTAAGATCATTGAAACGAATCGCAGGCAACATGATATTCTTGCATCAAAAAATATCCTGGTTGTGGATGATGATGTAAGGAACCTGTTTGCTCTGACAACCGTGTTTGAACGGTTCAATATAAATGTTATTACGGCGGAATCTGGTAAAGAAGCAATTGAAGTGCTAAATGATAATCCAAATATTGATATGGTGTTAATGGATATTATGATGCCTGAAATGGATGGTTATGAAACTACTCAGAAAATCAGACGCGAACACAATAACAGTTCACTGCCCATTATCGCGGTAACTGCCAAGGCGATGAAAGGTGACCGACAGAAATGTATTGATGCCGGTGCATCCGATTATATCACCAAACCTCTTAAAATTGATCAATTGTTATCTTTGATGCGATTATGGTTTCACAAATGATTTCAGGAGTAGTGAAAATTCTGTTGGTAGATGACCGGGAAGACAACCTGATGTCAATGGAGTCGCTCCTTCAACCTGCAGGTTATCAATTGGTTAAGGCTTCTTCAGGAAGGCAGGCACTTAAGACCCTGCTTACGGAAACCGATTTTGCTTTAATTCTCATGGATGTGGAAATGCCAAACCTGAATGGGTTTGAAACAGCATCCATGATTTATGCGCGTGAAAAATTACGGCACATACCTATCATTTTCATAACAGCGCATAACAGGGAAGATGAAAATATTTTTAAGGGATATAAAATTGGCGCGGTAGATTATATTTATAAACCCGTCAACCCCGATCTGCTGCGTGCAAAGGTTTCAGTTTTTATTGACCTTTATCAGAAAAAAGGATTACTTATTGAACAGGAACGCAAGCTTTCTATCATCAATACAAATCTCGAAAATGAAATTAACGAACGCAGGAATTCTGAGGAAAAGGTAAAATCGCTCAACCTGCAACTGCTTCAGTATATCGATAAACTTGAAGAAGCCAATAAAGATCTTGATCGTGTTGCCTTTATGGCTTCACACGATTTGCAAGAACCTCTCCGGAAAATTTTGATATTCAACGACCGCTTGCTTCAATTGAACACGGAGGTGCTGGATGAAGAATCGTTAAGCTATATCACACGTGTCAAGAATACTGCGCTTCGTCTTCAGCAATTGATTAAAGATATAATGACGTTCTCAAAAATTTCAATTGAAAAAAGCGAATTCACCTATTGCGAGGCCTGTGCTTTGGTTACTGAAGCACTGACTGAAATGGATGATATCATTAAAGAAAAAGGCGCCACCATTCATATGGAAGAATTACCCAGATTGTTTGTTAACCCCAATCTATTCCGGCCTTTATTATACAACATTATAGGAAATGCAATAAAATATTCCAGGAAAGATGTTTCACCCGTTATAAAAATTTATTCGGAGAATAGTTTGATAAATGTTCCTGGCGATGATTTCGGCCGTCGTGAAAAATATCACCGTATTTATATTGAGGATAATGGTATCGGTTTTGAACAAAAATATTCGGAGCAGATTTTCATGATGTTTAAACGATTGCATCACAAACATGAGTATGATGGTACCGGTATTGGACTTGCGCTGTGTAAAAAAATAATAGAAGAACATAACGGATTCATTACCGCTAAAAGCGATCTGAATAAAGGTTCTACATTTATAATTTCCTTGCCTATTGTAAAGGACGCAGTACCCGCAGAAAAATCATTGAACTAGATTTTTTAATTTTCCTTGTTGGTATCCAAACTCTTGTTAGATTTGTTTTAGTGATTTTATGATAAAACTCCCGGCATGAAACGTCTGAATTTGTTGCTCGCTGATGATGACGAGGACGACCGAATGCTTTTTGAAGAGGCTTTTTTCGAAGTTGCTCATGAATGTTCAATTATCTTGTTAAAAGACGGCAGGGAACTTTTGGAATATCTATATCATCCTCAGCTTGTTAAACCCGATATTATTTTTCTTGACCTGAATATGCCTATTATTAATGGTTACAAATGTTTGGAAGAGATCCGAAGCGACAGCCGCTTAGATGATATTTTTATTGTGATGAATACGACCACGGCAAGTCAAAAGGAAATAAACCGGGTGTATGAACAAGGTGCCAATCTTTTCCTCATAAAGCCTAATTCCTATAATGATTTAAAAAGATCGATTGAAGCAATACTTGGACTTGATTTTAAACATCTGATTCAATCAAAACACCCGGAACAGTTTGTATTTAACCTGGATGCGTTCAGATAAATTTTACTTTGTTTATTTATGTATACTTTTCAAGTGTAGTCTTAACCCCTCCCAGATAACCTGTCCCGAATAAATTAAGATGAACCAGTAACGGATATAACTGGAACAATTTGGTTCTTTCTTTCCAGTCCGGTAACAGGGGTTGCTCAGCATTGTACGAATCATAAAAAGCTGTTTCAAATCCTCCGAATAAATAGGTCATGGCAATATCGGTTTCCCGGAAGCCAAAATAAATAGCAGGATCAATCAGCCAGGCATTCCCATCAAGCCCTGAGAGAACATTTCCATTCCACAAATCGCCATGTAGTAAAACCGGTTTTTCGTCGGGAAGCAATGATGGGAGTGTCTTGTATAATGTTTCAAAACGCTTTGCAACGTTTGCCGGAAGTAAATTTTTCGTTGCGGCCTGGTGGACCAATGGTTGGAAACGCTCCTGTATCATAAAATCAATTCCTGACAGCTGTTGAGTATTGCTTTGCGGAAGGGAGCCAATGTAGTTATCATGATCGAGTCCAAACATTGAAGCTTGTTTTGTGTGGAGTGTGGCCAGGTTACGACCAAGTTTTTCCTGGAACATTTTATTGTTGCCTCCGGGAGTAATCATCTCCAGCACCAGGTAGGCCTTACTCTCAAACTCACCGGAACAAATCACCTCTGGAATAGTTACTGTCCCGGTTTCTCTTAATACTTTCAGTCCCCTTTTTTCGCTTTCAAACATACCGGGAAATTGGACTGCAGAATTAAACTTTAAAAAATAACTCACATTGCTTGTTTGTAGTTTTAATGCCCTGTTGATTGAACCTCCCGACAATGGTTCAACCATATTAATACTAACCTTTTCCCCGGTAGCATCAGCAAGCATTCCTTCCAGATGACACATAAACGGTTTTGTTAGCATTTTAAGCGGGTGATTATCATTATATAATTAATTCACATTGAAATCACGTTCAGATGTATGACCTTTTTGGGTACTTTTATCTTCTGAATTACACCCCCATGAATTTTCCAGGCACTTTAAAATCAAAGTTACATAAAACAGGAACAACCATATTTACCATCATGTCGGGCCTTGCAAATGAATACGGGGCCATTAACCTTTCGCAGGGTTTTCCCGACTTCCATGTTTCAGAAAAATTGATTGGTAATGTGAACCGGTATATGCTGGAAGGTAATAACCAGTACGCTCCAATGCCTGGTTACCGCCCTTTGCGGGAAAAGCTTGCTGCTAAAATTAATAATCTCTATTCGGCATCTTATGATCCCGATAAGGAAATTACCATTACAGCAGGTGGAACCCAGGCGATCTTTGCTGCTATTTCCTCTGTCATTAAAGAAGGTGATGAAGTAATTGTTTTCGAACCTGCTTACGATTGTTACGTACCGGCAATCGAACTCAATGGAGGAATACCGGTGCAACTGCAATTAAAAGGTTCGGATTTCCACATTGATTGGAATGAAGTAAAAAAAATGGTCAACCAGCGTACACGGATGATCATGATTAATTCGCCGCACAACCCTACAGGCGCCATACTAACGGCTAAGGATATGCACCAATTGGAAAAGATTACGCATAACCGTGATATTGTTATACTGAGTGATGAGGTATATGAACATGTGATCTTCGATGGTTATGAACACCAGAGCGTAATGCGGTATCCCAAACTGGCAGAGCGCAGTTTTGTGGTGTTTTCTTTTGGTAAAACATTTCACGCTACCGGATGGAAAACCGGTTATTGCGTAGCACCTGAAAACCTGATGACAGAATTTAGGAAAGTGCATCAGTTCATGGTGTTTTCAGTGAATACCCCTGTACAAATGGCACTTTCGGATTATATGCAAAACCCGGAAAATTATTCCGGCATCAATTCTTTTTATCAGGAGAAACGTGATTATTTTTTAAGCCTGATCAAAGATTCCAGGTTTAAACCGCTCGCGTGTTCTGGATCTTATTTTCAGTTGTTGGATTACTCAAAAATTTCGGATGAAAAAGATACTGAATTTGCAATTCGTGTAACTAAAGAGTTTGGTGTAGCTGCCATTCCCATCTCCGTCTTTTATAAAAACCCCAATGACCTGAAAGTCTTGCGGTTTTGTTTCGCAAAAGAAAATGAAACGTTGGCGAAAGCTGCTATGAAACTTTGCGAAATCTAGATTATGAAAACCGATTTAAAAATCACTCTTGTTCAATCTGTATTAGCGTGGGAAGCACCGCTTGAAAATCTGGTGCACCTTTCAAAACTTGTCGACAAAATCAGGAAGGGTTCAACTCACCTGATTCTTTTACCTGAAATGTTTACAACCGGATTTTCAATGAATGCTCCGAAGCTTGCTGAACCTATGAATGGTAAAGCTGTAGAGTGGATGATTGAAACAGCAGTAAAAAAGAATGCAGTGCTTTGCGGAAGTCTTATCATAAAAGAAAAAGGAAAATATTTTAATCGCCTGCTGTGGGCACAGCCCGACGGTAAAATTGTACATTACGATAAGCGCCATCTTTTTACAATGGCCAAAGAAAATAAAGTTTACACCCCGGGTAAAAAGAAACTGATTGTAAATCTTATGGGTTGGAACATTTGTCCTTTGGTTTGTTATGATCTGCGTTTCCCTGTGTGGAGCCGCAGTGATGGGTCGGTGGATTTGATGCTTTTTGTTGCCAACTGGCCTTCGCGTAGAAGTTATGCGTGGAAGCATTTACTCATTGCCAGAGCCATTGAAAACCAGTGTTACGTTGCAGGGCTCAACCGGGTAGGAACTGATGGCGAGAACATTGCTTATACCGGCGACAGTATGGTGCTCGATCCATTGGGAATGCCTTTGAACGCTATCATGCCGGCAGCCGAGAGCGTGACTACTTTCATTCTTCCACTTAAACCTATAAAAGAGTTGCGAAAATCATTCCCGGTGTTGCTGGATGGTGATAAATTTAAAATACAATGATCACAGCATATAATTCGGAAAAACTTTTACAGGAAGCTATTTTCAAGGCCACTACTTCGGGTGGAAAAGGTGGTCAGAATGTAAATAAAGTTGCTACGCGGGTAGAGTTATATTTCAACATTGAAAATTCTACATCTTTCACTGACGAACAGAAAGCAATTTTGAACAGCAAATTGTATAATCGTATCAGTGGGGATGGTATTTTGCGAATCACCAGTTCAGAGAAGCGGTCACAGCTTGAAAACAAAGAGGTGGTGAAACAAAAATTCCTGGAGCTAATCCGTAAAGCACTAACACCAAAAAAGAAGCGCAAGCAGACCGCACCTTCCAGGTCTTCCATTGAAGAACGATTGCGTAAAAAGAAGCTGAACAGTGAGCGTAAGTCATTCAGGGCTGTTGATCCCGGGAAAGCAGATTTTTAACTTTTAGGATGGGTGATTTTTTATGCACTATCTATTTAACTCCATGTTCGCTAAGTAAATAAACCAGGCTGGCCATAGCTGCTGATCCCAATTGCAGTTCCCTGCGATTTACTTTGTCGAAGGTATCGGAATCGGCATGGTGATAATCAAAATAGCGCTGTGAATCGGGTAGAAGACCGATCAGCAAGGTACCCTGTTCTTTTAACGGGCCAATATCAGCACCGCCCCAGTTAGGACTCCAGTTGTACAATCCATAAGGCAGCAATTTCGACTTCCAGGAAAGAAAATTTGCACGTTTTGTTGAATCTATGCATTCTGATGAAAATCCGTGTGGTGTAAATCCACCTGCATCCGATTCAATAGCAGCAATATGATTTTCACCTTTTTCTTTTGCTACTGCGGCATATTTTTTTCCGCCACGTAATCCGTTCTCTTCATTCATGAATAACACCACACGAACGGTTCGCTTCGGCTGAATTTTAAGTTCCTTAAAAATTCGAATCACTTCCATTGCCTGTACACAACCGGCCCCATCATCATGCGCTCCCTGGCCTTTATCCCAGGAATCGAGGTGGGCACCTACCACAATAATTTCATCCGGAAATTCAGTGCCTTTTATTTCGGCAATCACATTGTACGAAAGGGTGTCAGGGAGTGTATCGCAGTTCATTTTTAATTCAAGCTTCAGGCCGGGATCATTTTTTAATGCAGCACTTAAAAATTCAGCTCCCTGTGTAGATACGGCGCACGCCGGAATTCTTTTAACACTGTCGGCATATCCCATAGATCCGGCGTGTGGGTTGTTATCTAGCGCAAGCGTCAAAGAACGTGTTATTGATGCAACAGCTCCATGTTTTGCTGCACGTTGTGCTCCTGAATAGCGATACGTACCGACCTTCGAATAGGCAGTGAACGTTAGAACATGTTTTTGTTCCATAGGCACATTAAAAAACACCATTTTACCGGCTACCTTTTTACCTAGTTTGTCTAGTTCATCAAAACTGCTGACCTCAACAACATTCGCGCTGATGCCTTCTGATGGAGTTCCGATACTACCTCCCAGACTGCAAATCATTAGTTTGGTTTTATAACTGCCCATTGATAACGTCAGCTCCTCGATGGAATTCCTACGCCAGCGAGGAACCATCACTTCCTGTAAATATACAGTTCCATATTGCTGATTCTCAAGAATGGTTTTGGTATATGCAATTGCTTTTTCGGCTCCGACCGTGCCGGTAAATCGGGTGCCTATTTTGTTGCAGATGGAGTCGAGCCATACATAAGCTTTGCCTTTTTCAAGGGAAAAAGTGTAAATGTTACGAATGGTTACTGAGTCGGCATCCTGTGCTGAACAATTCAGAACAGGAGCACATAAAATCATGCACAGGAATAAACGGATCATTGGATCTTTGATTTTTTTCAAAGATACTTTTTCTTTTTAATTTCCCATACGGAATTCCCCTGTAATGAAAATAATTGCAATGATGCCTTGCTGCCTGATGCGACTTAAAAATTAGCGCAAGCCATCAGTTGATTTACTTGTAGCCTGATTGCCAAAAATACGGTGGTGGACCGATGCAAAAGTACCCAGTATTTTCGGATGTATAATTGCATAGGTTAAAATCGGTAAGATCATTAAAATGATATTTGATGGAAGAAAAGGTAGTAGTTGTGGAATCATTGCAAACAACAAACACATTGAGGCCATCATCAAAGCTACACTGCGATGGCCGAATCCAAACCCCAGCATTAAATGATGCATGTGGTTGCGGTCGGCGCGGAAAGGTGAAGAGCCATTGAGCATTCTGATCACGAATACCCGACTTATATCATAAACCGGAACAAACAGGATGGCGATCAGTAATACCGGACTGACAGCAAGTTCAGGTTGTGCAACACCACTGTTCAGAAGTTCGATGGAAAGCACAGCTATCATAAATCCAACCACCAGTGAGCCTGTGTCACCCATAAATATTTTTGCCGGGGCGAAATTGAAGAATAAGAATCCAAGTAATGAGCCGGTTGCGCAAAACGACAATACGGCGTAATCTGTTTTTCCATAGTGAAAGAATAAAGCACCAATGCAGGCAGTTATTATTACCCCTAAGGTGCCCGCAAGGCCGTCAACGCCGTCAATAAAATTATAGGCATTGGTAAACAGGATAACTACGAATAGGGTAAGTGGCAACTGTATTAATTCCGGAATTTCATGAATCCATAATAATCCATCGAGTGAGGTGATGCGAAAACCTCCATAGTAGATTATACCAGTACTGATGGCCTGCAACAGCATCTTCTTCGAAGGAGGAATATCCATCAGATCATCGAAGAATCCAGTGAAGAATAAAATTAAGACAGCGCCGAACAGGTATCGTATTTTATTATGATCCAGAATATCAGCAAATACGATGAATGCAATATAAATACCTGCGAATATTGCGATTCCGCCCATTGATGGTGTAATTGAGGTATGATGTTTCCGGCTATCGGGTTCATCAAATAACTTCCATCTGCGGCATACCGCTATCCATAAAGGAATTAGGACAATGCTAATCGCCATAGCAACACCGAATGGCAAAACAAAATGAAAGAAATATTCAGTAGTCATAATTATTTTTTCAGTATGTTGATCTCTACTCTCCTGTTAAGTTTTTTCCCTGCCCCAGTATGATTATTATCCAAAGGCATGGTTTCACCATATGCAACAGTTTCAATGCGTGATGCATCAATTCCCTGCTGAATCATGTACCGTTTCACAACTTCAGCACGGGCCTGCGACAATATCATGTTCTGATAGGCATCACCTTCCGAATCGGTGTGTCCCGACAAAAGTACTTTTGTAGTTTTGTCAGCATACATAATATCGATTGCACGTTCTATTATATCGAAAATATCATCCGTTGTTAATTTTACAAGACCGGTAGCAAACAGGATGTTATCAAATTTCTTTACGAGCTGCTGATTGTTTACTGGTGCCGGAACCTCTCGGTCAGGACAACCTTTGTTTGCCACAGTGCCACTTTCCATTGGGCAATCATCTTTCATATCCACCAAACCATCGCCATCACTATCAGGACAACCCTTTGATGCTGTCTTCCCTTTTATGTAAGGACATTCATCTTCACTATCAGGAACACCATCGTTATCAGAATCTGTTTTAACAGCTGGCTTTTCTTTTATTGATGAAATGGGTTTCGTAATTGTTACAGGAATTTGTAACACCGGTGTTGTTATTACCGATTCTGCTTTTGCAGGATAAGTTGCGACAATGGTTTGATCAGGAACACTGAGGTTCGTTATTTCGTTTTTAACAATACTAACGGCCGGGGTTATATGTGGTAATGCAGGAGTTACTGTTCTATCTTCTGCTACCCTGGTTGTGACAACTACAGCTTTTGCCCGCGTGATTTCAGGTATTCCGGAATCAACGGTCACAGCTTTTTCTTTTATTTCAGTGGCAACTTTGGTAGTTTCAACTACAGGTAGTACTGGGGTGAATTCAAGGTGTTCAGGTACTGTTATAGTGCTGACCGGAGTTGTAATTTTTACCATCTTTCCTATGGCATCAGGAGCGGGAGTTCTGACCTCCTCGGCTTTAACAACAGGCGCCTTCTTTTTCCTTGGTCGGGGAGAATAGGTTAGTGAAATTTCAAAAGCATTGTTACCTTTTCCGCTTTTACTGAGTTCACTTGTGTTTACGTCATAACTCATCCCTACAAAAAGCAAATTCATTTGATATCCCGCATAAGCGATTATAGCATCCTGCATTCTGTTATAAACCCCCAACTGGACAGCATTTTTATTATCCAATTGGTAACTTACCAGCGAACCGAAAGTGGTTTCTTTAGAAGGTCCCTGTTGGAGTAACATAAATGATGGCCGTATTTCAAAACCAGATTCAAACAGGTAACCGGCTCCTCCATAAACTGTGCGTTTGCGGTGAACTTTCGTGGCTTCCATAATGAAAGTCTCATCGGGTTTGGTGAGATGCGAATAACTCAAGCCAAGGAAAGGTTTGAACCTGACATCTTTTTTCATCCATCCACGCTGCCATCCAAATCCAATATTGAGATCAGGTCTTGTAACACTGGTAGCGGAAAAATCTTCACCTGAACTCATATTTGGATCATAACCTGCGTCCGGATTGTATTGATTATCGAATGTTAGTTTGGAAGGATCAAAGCTTTTATTCACAACACCAATCTGGATACCTCCTGAAAGCGTGTTGATTTTTCTGGAGCCAACAGGAAGGTGGTAGGAGAGATTCCCAACGAAGTTTAGTGTGCGCATGCTGGCATCTCCTGCACTATTCCTGGTTATGACCGCGCCAATCCCTATCCGGTTTACTACTTTGTCAACAGCAAATCCTTGTGTTGTAAATGGTGTTCCCATGCCTGCCCATTGTGTGCGGTATATGGCCGTTACCCGGATGTATTCAATTCCATTACCTGCCATTGCTGGATTTAGTAACAGCGGATTGTTGAAATATTGGGAGAAGCGGGAATCCTGCGCCGACGATTTAAGTGAAGCGATCAGTAAAAAGATTACGGCAAGCTGAAATAATGTTCTTTTCATAGTATTACCGTATTACATTTATATTTCCCCTGAAAAATTGCTTGCTGCCATTGTCAAACGTGACTTCAATTGCGTAAGCGTAGGATCCATTATTTACAATCTCACCGTTACTGGTTCCATCCCATCCACCTGTTTCTTTCACGCCATGCCACATACGCTGTCCCCATTGATTGAAGATGCTGATATCTGTTGCCAGGATGTTGTTACCGCGAACCCTGAAATAATCATTATTGCCATCATTGTTAGGAGTAAACCCTGATGGAATGAACAGGTTGTTGTCCATTCGCACAGAAACTGTTTTAACCAAAGTGTCAGTACAGCCGTCCGTATTGGATGCAATGAGTGTAATTATATAATCTCCGGTCTGGGAAAAAATATGCACAGGGTTGGCATCAGAAGAATTGTTTTCCGAAGATGCCGCATCACCAAAATCCCAGTAGTACAAATCAGCCGCCGCCGAACCGTTCGAAAATGCTATTTCGTAACCGGAAGTTGTCTGAACTGACGCAGAAGCATTGAACCAGGCTACGGGCTGTGGAAGTAAAAGAGCCATTACTTCAAATCTGTTTGCACGTACGCAACCATAACTATTTGTAAGCTCAATATAATAGGAATTGCTTTGCTGTAATGGTGGTGTGTTGAATGATAATCCGGTTCCTAATGAAAATCCGCCAGTGGAGTTGTCATACCAGTTATAGGTAATACCTGTTTGCGGAAGTACATTTAGTGTAGCGGAGGTTCCTTTACAAACGGTGTCTGTATACGCAGTTACAGTGTTAGGAATGGTCCTTACAGTTACTTGTATCGAATCTGAAAATACTGGTGTTCCGGATACCGGAGTATTGCGCACTTTATAGTAGCCTGAAATTTTAGCCGTGTAATCGGATTGTACAGCACCTGCAATAGGATTTCCATCACGAAACCATTGGTTGTCGGATGTGAAAACTGAGGACAGCACAACACTATCTCCTTCACAAAAGGCTGATGGCCCATTGACACTGATCATATTGGATGGGCTTATATATGAAACCTGGGACACTGCTGGAGAGGAAAGACATCCATTCTGATCAGTAACGGTGACCGTATATGTGCCGGGAGCATTTACAGTTATGTTTTGTGTGAGTGCTCCGGTTGACCATAAATACGAACTGCCCGCATTAGCCGACAAAATGATGCTTGATCCCTGAGGAAGCAATACATTTCCCGATGGAGTTATGGTAGTGCTTGTGGCAGGATAAAACACTACTGTCATAGGAAGGGATATCGCGGAGCATCCTGCGCCACTTGTTACAAGCACCGTGAAGTTTCCCGGCGACGTGGCATAAGTGGTTTGAGATATAGCGCCATTCGACCATTGAAAAGTGGAGGCACTTCCTGCTGTTAGCAAAACCGAATCACCTGCACAAACCGGCGCTTGCGAGGCTGAGGTGATAGTTGCAAGGGGAGCCTGTAATGTTGTAATTTGAAGCGGAGCCGATTGACCACTACAACCCTGAGAGTTAGTAACGGTAAGTATATACGTTCCTGAAGAGCTAACGGAGATCGATGCTGATGTTGCGCCGGTCGACCATTGATAGTTTCCGGCAACAGAAGAACTTAATAGTACAGAGTCTCCCGTGCAAATGGATGTGGAGCCGGTGGGAATAATCGATACAGAAAGCGCTGAGGTTATGGTTATAGTAATGGTGTTGGAGGTAACAGTAAGGCCTGAACCATCAATAGCTGTACAATAAATACTATGATTGCCCAGTGTTAATCCCTGTATTGAGAAAGTACCGTTTCCGGAGTTGCCCAATATGGTTGCTCCTTCACGTAATATGTAATTGGATAATGTGCCTGGCGATGCATTGAAAATTACCGTAGTACCGGCACAATAAGAAGTGCTTCCCCCCTGTGCAGTTAATGTAAGTGTTGTCGAATTTAGAGGAGTAATTTTTCTTACCAGTTGACTGTAGGGATCGCAGAGGTACAATGCGTCATCAACAGTGCAATGCGCCAAAGCACTTACCCCGTTAAAACTCGACTGCAATGCGGGTCCGTTGGCCATTCCGGGCGAACCATCCTGACCGGCGTAAACTGTCACAACGCCACCCGATAGTTTTCTTACTGTGAAATTATTGGCGTCTCCTATAAATATATCTCCATTGGACTTTGAGCAAATTCCCCATGGAGCATTGAATGACGCAGATAATGCAGCTCCATTAGAATTTCCCATGGATCCGTTTCCTGCGATAGTGGTCACCACACCGAGTGGGGTCACCCTTTTAATTTTATTATTGTATTCATCTGCCACCAGTACGTTACCGGAAGGATCAAGTGCCAGACTATAGGGATGATCGAATTTGGCTGCAGCTCCGGTGCCATCAACGTCACCGGGAGAGTAAACCACACCTGCGATTGTTGATACCACGCCGGCTTCAATTTTCCGGATAGTGTGTGTCATCCTGTCGGCAACATATATAACAGACCCATCATTATTAACGGCAAGGCCTGTAGGAAATCCAAACTGTGCAATCGTTGCTGCACCATTAGTGACACCAAATACACCGGTTCCGGCAACAGTAGTTACTACTCCTGAGGGATTGATTTTCCTTATTTTATAATTCTTGGTATCTGCTACGTAAACATTTCCGGTTGTATCACAGGCAACAGCCCATGGTTCATTAAAAGAGGCTGCAATGCCTTGGCCGTCAGCAGAACCTACGCTACCTGATCCTGCAAACACAGACACAATACCTGTAGGTGTAATTTTTCTTATGGTGTGCCCAAACCGGTTTGCTACATAAATATTTCCCTGCCAGTCACACGCAACTCCATGTGGGTTATTAAACGATGAAGCAGCAGCCTGTCCATTAGCAAAACCGACAACTCCCGGCATACCGGCAACATTGCTGACGGTTTGAGCCTGGGAATAGGTGAAGATTAAAGTAAAGAGTAGTACCGTAAGTGATTTCATGCAGGGAACAGTCTCCTGTTATTCTGCTGTATTATACCACGATCTGAAAAAAACGGTTTTGGGTCAGCATTCCGACCTTACATTTGCAAGATATTCTTTAATATGGATCAGTTTTAAGCTATAAGTCATTTTATTGATATATTTGAAAAGTCGAAGGTCTCCGTTGTATAGCGGATGATCGTCCCGGGAAACCGGATAACAGCCCCTTTAAATACTTGTAAGAAAATGCCTGATTTTATCAAAAAACTTCTCGACAGCAACAGAAACTGGGTTAAAAGCAAACTCATTTCAGACCCACAATACTTCAACAAACTCAGCCAGATTCATGAACCGAAAGTATTGTGGATCGGATGTTCTGATGCACGGGTACCTGCTAATGAAATTACGGGAACTGCTCCCGGTGATATTTTTGTTCACCGTAACATTTCCAACATGGTGGTTCATTCCGATATGAACATGTTGAGCGTTTTATCTTACGCTGTTGAAGTACTCATGGTTAAACATATCATCGTTTGTGGTCATTATTCATGCGGAGGCATTAGTGCTGCCATGAGTAGTAAATCGTTTGGTTTGATCGATAACTGGTTGCGACACATTAAGGATGTTTATCGCATACATGCCGAAGAACTTGAAGCGATCAAAGATGAATCGATTCGTTACAAACGGCTGGTAGAACTCAATGTAAAGCAACAGGTTTATAATTTATGCAAAACAAGCATTGTGCAATCTGCCTGGAACAAAGGAGAATTCCCATACATACACGGCTGGGTGTATGATGTACATGATGGAATTTTGAATGACATGGATGTTACTTTTAATAATAACGCCGAGTTAAGTCACATGTACAAATTTGAAGGTATTTAATCCACCTGCGCTCGTGAAAAGCCGGAACCTGTGCCACCGCTAAAGCTATTGCGACACGCGGTCGATAGATGAGTAGGTGGGCATTCTATTCCCTGCTCCTTGGGAAGAATAGATAAAATATTGCATTATTATTACCCCGCTACTTACAACGGGGATTTTCATTTCAGAAATTTTTTTCTACAACATTGCCTGTCCTGCAGACTGTGTTTTTTCCTTGTTAGGAAATTCAGGCGCGTGCTGAGGAGTTGCAACAATGTGAATTGGTTTATTTGTCAGCCATCCGAAAAATTTGTGAAAAGTGATTTCGATGGAACGGAAAAACATTCTGATAAGGGTATTTTCACGTTCCGACCTTAAACCAATCATGATGGTGAGCAACATATTGGGTTTAGGTGTATACAAGTCTTCAAGTGTATTAAACACAAGGTTAAACCGCGACTGAAGATATTTAAAAATCACTGCCCTCGAAGCCGGGTCATAAGTTCCGAAAAAATTCTTGTAACGATCCGGGAGATTATCTTTTCCAAACTGGTTTTTTAGGATCATGTATTCGAAATGGTGTTCGATAGACGGGACTAACATTCCAAATTCATTTACGTTAGCAGCTTTCCTGATCTCATTCACCTTTAAACACAACATTGTTTTTCGAACCATGTTCGTAATAAGACGGAAATTTAATTCGGATCCATCCAGAAATTCAACCAGTATGTTGGTTTTACGGTACTGTGGTGAAACTGTAAGCTCTTTAGTAAGCGGGTGAGTTTTGCAATATGCTATAAAAGCTTCGGTTGACTTTTTATCAACAAGAATTTCGATCGCCGAAATATTAGCCAGTAATGTGGCAGGTGCTCCGGCATGATTCATAAAAATAAGATTCAGCGAAGGGCTGCTCCGGGCAAAAGCCTCTAAAAATGAATTACGGTTAATGCTCATTTCAAATACGTTTAGTTACTTAATCACAGTGTGTAGTAAATGGATTGCTACGATTAAAGTACTAATAAAACCAAAGGGCGATTTTTCGTAATAATTCTGGTACGTATGCCTTTTTGGTGGTGTGGTTATCTGATTTGTTAAAGTTTCTGACTCTGCTTCTTCTTTGACCGGTAAGAGTTTGATTATTGTGATGTTTTACGGAATTCAATAATAAGAACAGGTGCTCTAATTCATAATCTTTTTTAGCCTGTTCAGCGGTTACGAGTGATAGTTTACGTGAAGTATTGGCATTCACCACAAACAGGTTAAGATCACTCATTTTCATCAGTGGCATTGCATCAATTTGTGTGCCGATATCAGGAGTGTCTGTAACTATGAGGTCATAGTGTTTTTTCAGGTCTTCCAGGATAACGGATCTCTTATTGGAAGCCAGGAAACTATTTACGCCTGAGTTGAGGATTCCTCCTTCAAGAACATCCAGGTTTGGATAAGTGGTGATGCAAATTGCATCGTGAATGTCGCAAGTGCCATTCAGAACATCTGCAAGAGTTCTTTCCGGTGTCACATGAAAATGTTCAGCAACGTTTGGGTTAGTTGAATTCATATCTATTACCAGGACTTTTTTGTCCATCGCAGCAAATGCTTGTGCAAAATGTGTCGCTATAAAGGTTTTACCTTCACCTTTACTTGTCGATGCAAATGTAATAAATTTAGTATCCTGACGCAAGAGTACTCTGGTACACAATGCGGCAATGGAAGTCTCAAATTCTTTTTGTTCTCCATTGTTTTGTGAGATGGATCCAATAAATGGAATACGGCTTTGATTCTGCACCGACTCCCTGTCGGTGAGCCGGGAGTTTGTTCTCTTTTCAGCAAGCAGGTTTAATGGTAGTGATACTATAAATCCTCCAATTAATCCTAATGAGAGAATCATCCATATAATTGGTGCGGTGGTATTAACCGGACTTGATGCCGGCTTTACTACCTTGGTTGCGGTAGGAATCGCCATGCCGGTAACTAAAAGTTGCGCCCGCTGTTCTGCAAGAAGGTCGTATACTTTTTTATCAAGCGCCAGTTTTCTGTCTAGTGTATTTAGTGTATTTGCTTTTTCGGGCATGGTTGCCAACTGCGA
The DNA here is from genome assembly GCA_030855635.1 of Bacteroidota bacterium. Classification (GTDB taxonomy): domain Bacteria; phylum Bacteroidota; class Bacteroidia; order AKYH767-A; family OLB10; genus JADKJB01. The sequence goes on from JALYQW010000073.1 coordinate 56,786, forward strand.
TTGTACCAGGGCGATTTCCCGGTTAAGCCTGTTGATTTGTATTGTTGTTTTCTTGCGTGTATTTAAAATCCGTTCTGCTATTATTGTTTTTAAAATTTCTATTTCACTGTCAGTTGAGGTGGTAGCTGCACCATTTGCTTTTAATGCATACCTGGAGTTTAATAATGCAATTTGTTCTGAGAATACCGGATCGCCAATAGTTCCGTAATCAACATTGGAATTATTTATTTCCCTGTTTTTACGGAGATAATTGCTGGTGTTATTTAGTGCTGCAAGGTTTAATTCCAGTTGTGATTTTTGAAGTTGGATACTCTTCATCATGTCTAAGGATTTGGTTGTTTCAAATCCAACATCAGTTATGTGGTTGTGCTTTTTGTATTCCGCTATTTGTGCTTCAGTGGCTTCCAGTTGCAGCGATAATTCAGAAAGTTGTTTATCTATTCCGGTTATAGGAGAATTTGTATTGCCGTCTGTTTTGGCACCAACAAAACGACCTGATAGTGCTGCTGTTATTTTTTGTGCAGTTAAAGGATGTTCATGACTACAAGCAAGTGTAATGATCCCATTGGATTCGTTCACGGTCACGCTGTTTTTTTCACTCAGCCAAGCTGACGCAAATGTTTCAGGTGATTGAATTTGAAATGAGAAAATTGCAGGCTGAATAATTGATTCGCTTAAATAGGGCGTTGATTTCTTTTTAGAAAGTACTAAAGCTAGGTCATCAACAATTAATTCTTCATCAAATTTGCCATTCTTAGTTCGTTTAATGCCATGTATTTCGCTGGTTAGCTGATAGCAATTTGAATTCAGTTCGTGAATTGTATATTGCTGACCACTGAATTTTTTATTTATTATTCTGTGTTTTATACTGTATGGAAAGCTATATGTGGTTACACGAGTCCGGTAGTCCTGGGTAACATAACATGTAACAGGATCAACAGTGCCTGTAATTGCATCTGTAACAAACTCAACTGAAGTAAGTATTTCTGTGCTTATGGTTTTGTTATTTGAAAAAGGTGTTTCAATAGTAGTTGATGAACCGGTTTTTGGGTTTGAGATCACTGCTACCGATTTATACATTGGAGGAGTTATATAAATAAATGCAAAGGCCAGTATTAGTCCTGTTGCCATACAACTCAATGTTATAGCCGGGTGCTTCATCGCAGTGTTCTTCAAATTGGTTACTACCGGATACGTTTTCATAGATTTAGCTGATTTTACACTTCGTCTTACAGTATTTGTGTAAGAAAGGTTACGGGATTGGATGATTTTATCACATGGTTATTGTATTTAAAGCCCGACAGATCAGGATGCAGATAGTAATGAGTGCAGCTAATATAATAGCAAATCAAATTCTGGTTTGATTAATTCTTTATTGAATATTACATTTTAGTAGTTAGGTTAATTAATTTTGCAAAATATATAGCACCTATAAAAGCTTATTTCACATAGCCTCAACCGTTATATTGCTATGCTCCTTGAAGTCAACTCCATTTCGCAATTTGAAACCCTCATAGCTACTTATCCGGTTGTGCTTGCCGACTTTTACGCTGACTGGTGTGAACCCTGTAAGTGGCTGGATAAAATATTGGAAGAAATAGATGAAAACCTAGAAAAAAAGGTAATGATTATAAAAATAAACTCAGAAAAACTGCTTCCAATCGCTCAAACTTACCAAATTAGGAGCGTACCGGTGCTGATTTTGTTTCAGCATAGCCACGTCATTTGGAGAATGAATGGGTTTCTTACTACAGAAGAAATAATATCTAAACTAAAATCAATTTCACGTGAAACGAATAATAAGAATTCCTAATAATCAATTCGGAATATTGGTGAATTAATTTATTGATGATCGCCTTCAAAAGGGGATGAAATGTCATTTTCAGATCAGAATAGACTTACGTTACTAAAAAATGAGTGAATAAGATGAGATTTAAGTAGTGAAAATTGAGCCAGACACCATAACAGGTCATTCTTTTAAAATTTCGGTTTAAACGGCTTAAATTGCGTATTAAAGCAATTAATATATTTTTAATTTTTCGAAATTTCTTAAATCCATAAAAAAATAAAATTATAAAATAATTAAATAATTAAAAATATAGTTTAGATCCGTTCAGACCCGATTTAATTTTTAAAATCAATCAATGATTTTCAACAAATTAAAAATTAATTCCACGTGAAACTATCTCCCCATACTTACCATTAAAATAGATATATCAGAAGGTGAAACACCACTGATTCTGGCAGCCTGACCAAGTGTGCGGGGTTTTATTTTATCCAGTTTTTGTCGAGCTTCAGAAGAAAGC
>JALYQW010000075.1 GCA_030855635.1 Bacteroidota bacterium
GTTCTGATTCCCAGGCCGGAAACCGAAGAATTGGTTGCCTGGATCCTGGAAGATTTACAATCCACTGCTTTACAACCGGATTTCAGCCTTATTGATATTGGAACAGGATCGGGATGCATACCGGTGAGCCTGAAAATGAAAAATCCATCTGCGAAAATTACTGCTACTGACATTTCACCACAAGCGTTACATGTGGCAACTGAAAATGCTAAATTACATGATGTGGAAATTAATTTTCTGGAAACTTCAATTCTTAACCACACCATTTCTCCAATCAAATATGATATCATCGTCAGCAATCCGCCTTATATCCCATTGTCTGATGCGGGAGGAATGTCAGCTAATGTGATTAATCATGAACCGCATTTAGCCCTGTTTGTCCCCGATGATGATCCATTATTCTTTTATAAGGCCATTTGTGAATTTGCCACACAACATTTAAAAATGAATGGACTTTTGTATTTTGAAATTAATCCTCCTGCTGCAGAACAACTTGTTGAGTATTTGAAAACTAGCGGGTTCGGAAAAGTTATTTCCCGTAACGACTTGAGTGGTCATACCAGGTTCATCAGGGCCAGCCAAATGAAGGTCAAATAAGTCATCCGGCTATGACTACCCATTTCTATTAACTATCTTTGCAAAAAACCAGACTATTAAATTTAAACGGTGAAGTGCTATATTATTCTTTTTAAATACCTTACCCTGATTTTTGTATTGTTTTTCGCTCATGCCCGGGTCAATAACACACAAGCATCAGTAGAGCAGGAGCAAGATCAGGACCAGGTGCGGACGAACCGCCAACAGGGCCAGGAGTTAATGAATACTAATAAAAATTCCCAGGCTCTTGAAATTTTTGAACAGACCAGTCTTTTACAGGAAAAAATTTATACGGTACAGCGTGATAGCGCAGCCAATACGCTGCAAGCTGGGTTTGTTGAAAATCAACAACAGCGGAAAGTAGAAATTTCCCGGAAGCAATCAGAGATCAATGAACTCAAAGCGGGCAATGAAAACATTGACCGTGAAAATTATAAAATGATCCGAAATACGCTTTTCTTTTTTGGTACCCTCGTTGGACTCGCGGTTATACTTCTGCTAAACCGATTCAGGAAACTTTCCGGTTTAAAATCACGGTTGATTGCTTCTGAAGCACAACTTGCCGAAACTTCCAAAATGATTTCGTCAGGCGAATTACACAAGGAATCTGCAAAAAAAATTCTTTCGGGTTGGAATGAAGTTTCGAAAAACCTGGCGGATGCATCACCATTACTACTTAAAATAAGTAACGATAAACAGCACCCATTTCATAAACAGGTATTGCAACTTCAGGCTACCACGCAATCGGTTCATTCTGTGTTGACAGGTGATGAGCCTGAAGAAATGCCAGAAAAGCGCCCTGTTGATTTGAATCAGATGATTGAAGAAGTGGTAAGCCAGGCTTATCATTACACGGTGTTCGAACACCCGGATTTTAGTTGCACAGTAGTGAAAGACCTGGAAAAAATTCTTCCAAAAGTAGATTTGGTGCCGCATGATATCCGGTATGTTATGTTCAATTTACTAAGCAATGCTTTTGATGCAGTGAGAGAAAAACGTACCAACGCACCAAAAGGTTATGATCCGAAAGTTACGGTGAGCACACGGAAGCTACCGCGTTTTGTTCAGATTCGGGTTCGTGACAATGGTATCGGAATCATGGAAAAAAATCCGGAGCAGGTATTTGAAGCATTTCATTCCACTAAAAATACTGCAAAACATACAGGACTGGGATTACCCGAGAGCAAAAGAATCATCACGGGAAATTATAAAGGGGAATTGTTTATTGAATCTGATTTTACAACCGGCACCGATTTTATCATTCGGTTTCCTATATTAACATTGATGTGAGTATGTTTTATAAAATTTTGTGGATCTTTTTATTGGTAAATTTTTCAGTGATGAAACATCTTCCTGCACAGATTCCTGTTACTGATCAGGAAGTGGCTGATTTGTCGGACCGGATTGACGCGGCTGAAAAAGTGGAACAATTATATTCAGTCCGGTATGCTGTAGGAAAGTATGCAGCTCTTCCGGATATGAGCTTACGCCAGCAGGAGTTGTTGATGAAGGCTATGAAATCGCTTGCTTATGAGTTTAAAATCAGGAGTCATTTCAGGAATGCAGCGGATGTATATGAAGAATACCTGGATTATCAAAGCAACTACCTGGTAAGTTACAACGCTTTTGTGAAAGATTCACTGAAGGCTGTTCACATAAAAGTTGCCGCCGATGAACTGACCACCATAAAAAAACTGGATGAGGAAATTGTTGCTCTTACCAATACCCGGGCAGCTGTATCAGGATTAAAACAACGTTATTATTCCTTTGGAGGATTTGGTGCGGCAGCAGTGCTTATTCTGACTGTACTTATTTTATTGTCGAGGAACAGGGCCATTAGCCAGGCCGAGTCGCAAATTGCAGCAAACCGTGATCAATTAAAATCATTGAATAAAAATACTACTGAAGCTGCTATGGCTGAAGGAACGGTTGCTTTTTCCCGCGATTCAGCAGCAGTTGTCTCACAAATTATTTCCAATCTTTCGGATGCTGTCAACCAACAGGAAGATAAAAAACTTTTTCAAAAGGAAATCACGGCATTGCAACATGCTGCTGCCCGGTTAAACACCATCATTTCCTGAGAGCTCCCAGTTCTTTCTTTTTTTCAATTCAGTAATATGAGCCAGGTGGTGCTCACTGTGCCACGAATAAAGTTCAACCGCCTGAAAAAGAGGTATGGAACGCTGATGTTCCGGATGAAAAAATGTTCTCTTAAAATCATCATGCGTTACTGATTTTAAAAACAATACCCATCTTCCATGAACGGCTTCAATTAAATTGAGTGAGTAAAACACCGCAGCTGATTTTGCATCTTCAAATTCTGCCCATTTTTCCTCAAAATAAGGTTTTATAGATGGGTTGTCTTCCGACATGGCCAGCTTGAACCGGCAATAACTATTAATGTGGCTGTCGGCAATGTGATGAACTACCTGACGAATGGTCCATCCGCCATCGCGATATGGGGTATCCAGCTGCGCATCATCAAGTGCCATGGTGACTTCACGTAACTTACGGGGAAGCTGTGAAATTATAGCGATGTGTTCAGGAATATTCACCTGTTCAATTGATTGGGTAGCCCGAAATTTACCTATAGGGTAACGCAGGTCATCAGTAGTTGTCATGGTAATTTATTTAAGGGCAATATTAACTATTTTACCCTGTTTTTTTAACTATTTTTAGCCCCCCACAAAAGCCATGAATAAAGAGAAAGCAGCTGAGAGAATCAGAAACTTGAGCCGAGATATTGACCGGCACAATTATCTTTATTATTTACAGGCAAAACCTAAAATATCCGACAAGGAATTTGATACCTTGCTTGAGGAACTTATCAGCCTGGAGAAACAATTTCCGGAATTCAGGTCTCCCGAATCACCTTCTCAACGAGTAGGAGGAGCCATTACCAAGGAATTTAAACAGGTTGTGCATAATTATCCCATGCTATCATTGGGAAACACGTATTCCCGTGCGGAACTGGAAGAATTTGACGCCCGAACACGAAAGATTATAGGCGATAAACCGGAGTATGTATGTGAATTGAAATTTGATGGAGTTGCTGTCGGACTTACTTACCGGAACGGGAAGTTGTTGCAGGCGGTTACCCGTGGTGATGGAATACAGGGAGATGATATTACAAACAACGTAAAAACAATTGCCAGCATTCCGCTTGTCCTACAGCCGGGTGATTATCCGGATGAATTTGAAATCAGGGGTGAAATTTTTATGCCACGGTCGTCATTTGATAACATCAATAAAGCACTTTATGATCAGCTCAAAGAGGATGGATATGATGAAAATGAAATTGCAGAAAGGCTTTTGAAAAATCCACGGAATGCTGCAGCAGGAACTATTAAAATGCAGGATTCCAAAGTAGTTGCACAAAGGAAACTCAACTGTTTTCTTTATTTTATTTATGGACAAAATCTTCCTTTTTCAACGCATTATGAAAGTCTCAAAAAAGCTAAGGAATGGGGATTCAGGATATCTGAATATTCTGTAAAGGTGAATAAGCTCCAGGGGGTTTTTGATTACATTGATGAGTGGGATGTGCACCGAAATGATTTGGAATATGATACTGATGGCGTGGTCATTAAAGTGAATGATTACAGGCAACAACGGGAACTAGGCTTCACAGCCAAATCTCCCAGGTGGGCAATAGCGTATAAGTTCAAAGCACAATCAGCTGCTACCCGGTTGCAGGATATTTCTTACCAGGTGGGACGAACCGGGGCGATAACTCCGGTCGCTCATCTGGAACCGGTGCTATTATCGGGAACAACTGTGAAAAGAGCGTCATTGCATAATGCCGACCAGATTGAGAAACTGGATATACGCATCAATGATTTTGTTTTTGTTGAGAAAGGTGGTGAGATCATACCAAAAATTACCGGAGTCGATCTCGACCGAAGAACTTCAAAGGCAAGCAAAGTAGCGTATATTACACATTGTCCTGAATGTGGAACGTTACTGGTCAGAAAAGAAAATGAGGTACTGCATTACTGTCCGAATGATGTGGAATGCCCGCCTCAGATCAAGGGAAAAATTGAACATTTTATTTCCCGAAAGGCAATGAATATTGACAGCCTGGGTGAAGGAAAAGTAGAATTACTTTTTGATAAAAATATCATTCATGACATCACAGGATTGTATCGATTGTCGTTTGATGATTTGAATGGGTTGGAGAAAATAATTACACCCGATGACGGAGGCAAAGCGCGAAAAGTTTCTTTACGAGAAAAATCAGTCAATAACATTCTTGCAGGAATTGAAGCTTCGCGAAACGTACCTTTTGAACGGGTATTATATGCTTTAGGAATCAGGTATGTGGGCGAGACTGTTGCAAAAAAGCTAGCCTTTCATTTGGGTACGATGGAAGCAATTGCAGAGGCAACTTTTGAACAGTTGCTGGAAGCACCGGAAGTAGGTGATAAAATCGCGGGAAGTATCATTGAATTTTTTAGCAATTCTAAAAACAGGAAGCTGGTCGCTGATCTTACAGCCTCAGGACTTAAAATGGAGGCCGACGTAAAACATTTACCTAAAAAATTATCTAATTTGCTGGAAGCTCAAGCTTTTGTAGTTTCGGGTACTTTCACTAAATTTACCAGGGATGAGCTGAAAATAGTAATTGAAAGTCATGGAGGCAAAGTGCAGAGTGGTGTTTCGGCAAAAACCAGTTACCTTGTGGCCGGTGAAGAAAGCGGACCTTCGAAACTTGAAAAAGCAAGGCAATTGAAGATTCCGGTAATTAACGAGGAGGAATTTGAAAAAATGATCTACATAAAGTGAATAAAGAACTCAGGTATAAAATTTCCGATTATCTCCTTCAAAAGGAAATTAAGCGATCTGTTCGTGCCACCAGGGTGATTCCTTTCAGCCAGGCAAAAAGCATTGGCATTCTTTATGATGCTACTATTGACAAGGATTATGAAACCATCAAAAATTATGTAAAGGATCTGAGAGCGGCTTCCAAAGATGTTCTTGCGCTCGGATTTTTTAATCAACAGGAATTACCCGGAACACGGTTTATGAAACTTGGCCTCGATTTTTTTACCAGAAAATCATTGAATTGGAAACTAAAACCGAATCATCCCATCGTGAATAATTTCATGAACAGGGAATTTGATATACTGATTTGTCTGAGCCTCGATAAATCTATTCCACTCCGATATGTTTCCTCCCTGACCAAGGCAAGTTTTAAGATTGGAAAATATGATCAGCAGGATACCGGAATTTTTGATTTTATGATTAAGGTAGAGGAGCGGCCCACGCTTCGGCAGGTGATTGATCAGGTCAACTATTATTTAAATTTAATCAGGAATGAAAAGCACCAGGAAGCTTAAAGGCACAGGTGTTGCGATGGCAACTCCCTTTCACAAAGACGGAAGCATCAATTTTAAAGGTTTTAAAAAACTTATTGAACACTTGATTGCAGGTAAAATAGATTACCTGGTACCATTGGGTACAACCGGCGAATCGGTTACATTAAGCAATGATGAAAAAATTGCGGTACTCGATTTTGTTGTTGAAGAGGTCAACAACCGCGTACCTGTAGTAGCTGGCGTAGGAGGGAATAACACACGCGATGTGATGAAATCGCTTAGTGAGTACGATTACTCAGCGGTGGATGCCATTTTATCGGTCACTCCTTATTACAATCGTCCTACACAAAAAGGACTCTATCAACATTATAAAATGATTGCAAATGAATCACCTGTTCCGATGATTCTGTATAATGTTCCCGGCAGAACAGGTTGTAACATGCTTGCCGAAACCACGCTAAACCTGGCAGCAGATTTTGATACTATTATCGGGGTTAAAGAAGCTTCGGGCAATCCCGAACAAATAATGACTATCATTAAGGAAAAACCGGAAGATTTTCTGGTTATTTCAGGAGATGATATGTTGACATTGCCTCTTATTGCTGCAGGTGCTGATGGCGTAATTTCGGTTGTAGCTAACGCATTTCCAAAAGAATTTTCGGAAATGGTTAGGTATTGCCTGAAAGATAATTTTGAAAAAGCACGTGAACTGCATTATTTATTGAGTGATATTACTCCAATGCTGTTTTCCGAAGGAAGTCCTTCAGGGATAAAATGTGTCTTAAATTTTCTTGGTATCTGCGAAGATCATTTGCGGTTGCCCCTGGTAAATGTGAGTAAGTCACACCAAAATAAACTCATCGCCGCTGTTGAAAAAATTCATGAAATGGCCTGATGATTTCTTTTTGTTACTTCAGGAATTGTGAAGTTCAAAAACGGTGATTTCAGGAAGTATTCCAACTCGTCCGGGGTAACCCAGAAAACCCAATCCGCGGTTGACATACAGGTGCTGATTGTTTTCCGTGTACAAATCTGACCATTCCTTATACACATACTGTACAGGGCTCCATTTAAATCCCGGTATATCAATTCCAAACTGGAATCCATGAGTATGCCCGGAAAGCGTAAGATCAATTTCTTTTACTTTCCCCATTACCTCGGCCTTCCAGTGTGAAGGATCATGACTGAGCAGAATATTCACCGGACTATATGTGATATCCTTTAGAGCCTTGTCCAGATTCCCATAACGGGTAAAGTTCATTCTCGCACTCCAGTTCTGCACACCAATAACTGAAATACGTTCCCCGTTTTTTTCTATGTGACGGTGTTCATCCAGCAAAATATCCCACCCCATTTCGCGATGAGCGTTGATCAGTTTTTCCAGGTTGTTGATTTTGTCCTGCTTGTTTTTCCATTGGTAATAGTCACCGTAATCATGATTCCCCAGGATAGAAAAAACCCCATGTGTGGCTTTCAGGCTTCCCAAAATTTTCATGTACGGTACCACCTCGTGATGCAGGTCATTCACCAGGTCACCTGTAAAAAATATCGCATCAGGCTGCAGATCGTTTATCATCGCCACCGCTTTTTCCAGTGGACCCTTATCCATAAAACTACCGGTGTGGATATCTGAAATCTGAACAATGCGAAAGCCCCTGAACGATTCCGGCAAACGGGCGAGATTTAGTTTGATTTTTCGAACCTGGTATTCATATTTTCCGCGTATCATCCCAAAAATAAGTGCTGCAAATGGAATGGCTGCTACAACAACTCCCATTCGCACCAGGAACCCGGAACGGGAAATTGCATGATGACTGCCTGTTGTATCATCCGGCTGAACATTCGTTCCAGGCGTTGTAAACCAGGATGCTATCCATCTGATAAAACGGAATGCATCATCTATGATCAAAAACAAGACAAGAAATAATTTCGAAAAGTACGTGACGAAAACAAAAGCAAAAGAATAAGTCCTGATCGCTTTGGGCCAATCGTGCCAGTCGATGAAAATCCCGGTAGCTATGATAATAAAACTGACTCCGGTTACCGACCAGAATAAAATATAAATAACTCTCGATGCAGCCGGATTGAGATTTCTTACCAGGAACCGGATTCCCTGAAAAATATAGAGATCGATTACAAATAAAACAATAAGAATGAAGATGGTTCTTACCAACATGAGACGGACTTATTTAAAAATGAATGAATACCCGTCACGTCAGGGATATAGCCGGTGGAGGGACCAGGAACTATCGGGTTGCAACCGATATTGTATACGATCATGTAAACGGTTTGGGCGACCCTGCCAGAATTCGAATAATTCGGGACGAATCCGGAATCCTCCCCAATGAGGTGGACGGTCAACGTCGCGGCCTTCAAATTTTTTTGTAAGAATTTTAAATTTTTCATCCATTTCCTCACGGCTGGTCAGTTCACTGCTTTGTTCCGATACCCAGGCTCCCAGCTGGCTTTCACGCGGACGCGACTTAAAATAGGCTTCGGAATCCAAATCCGCTACTTTTTCTGCTTTTCCTTCAATCCGGACCTGTTTATGCAACTCTGCCCAAAAAAAATTGATAGCTGCCCATTTGTTATTAGACAGTTCACTAGCCTTATGACTGTTATAATTTGTAAAGAAAACAAAGCCTGCCTCATCAAAGTTTCGTAGCAATACAATTCTGCTGCTTGGTCTGTTTTGTGCGGAAACAGTGGCCAGGTTAAACGCGTTAGGCTCATTCAAATTATTGTCGACCGCCATTTTCATCCAGGTTCCAAACTGTAAAAAAGGGTCCGGATTGGCAGTTTTTGTGTCAAAAATGTCAAGATTGTAATCCGTCCGTAAGTTTTTAAGGTAATCTTTGATTGGGTCCATACGGTTGGTGATATGACCGACAAAATTACGGAATATTGGCATTAGTAACTCATCTTATATCTATTTGAATTACACTATCTTATCTTCCCAAAAACGCTTCGATTGGTAAATTAAAACCTTACCTCGTACCACTTTTACGGGAACACTATGGCATTATTTTAGATGTACTCAAGCCAATATCGATATACGGTGTGTAATAATTCCGGGAAAATTAAAACAACCTTATTTGTTACCATCGTTAAATATATAAAGCGCACATAAAACACGAAGGCTATGAAAAACTCAATTATGAAACCAAACCAGGGCGTTTTCCTGATCTCCGAACCCTTCCTTGCAGATTCGTACTTCAAAAGGGCGGTTGTTTTATTAAGTGAACATGATGATTCAGGCACCCTGGGATTTATTTTGAATAAGCCAACGGAAGTGAATATTAATGACGCAGTGGAAGATTTTCCTGATTTTCAGTCACCTCTTTATTTCGGTGGCCCGGTAGAAACCGACACCCTCTTTTATATTCATACGATCGGTCCTGAACTGGAAGGTGCCAAGCAAATAGTTGAAGGCATTTACTGGGGTGGAAATTATGATATGCTACGCCAGATGATTGCCTCAGGGAAAGTGCAACCCAATATGATCCGGTTTTATGCCGGATACTCAGGATGGGATCCAACTCAACTGGATCATGAAGTAGAAGAAAAATCATGGCTGGTAACGGAATTTAACCAACGGTTTACCTTTTATGATGATCCGAAGTGCCTCTGGAGTCAAGTGCTCAGAAGCATGGGACAAGAATACGCTATGATGGCAAACTTCCCCGAAGATCCCGCTTTAAATTAACGGAGCAATAGCAAACAATAAATATGGAACAGGCATCGCAAGTGCCTGTTTCTTTTTTACTAACATCGTATACACATCCACAATTAAAACTCAGGTGATACTCTGTATCTTTGCGGAAATGAGTGTTACAGCTTTGGAAATTTCTGAATTTATTCAACTTGCAGATGCAGGAACAGTTCCTCTTTTTGATATTCGCAGTGAAGGGGAATATCTGCACGCCCATATTCCCGGAGCGAAAAATGTTCCTTTACTGACCACTGAAGAAAGAAAGGAAGTAGGGATCCTCTATAAAAAACAAGGTAAAGAAGCTGCTGTATTGGCAGGATTTCGGTTGGTGGGACCGCGGTTTCATGAGATTATAACTTCATCACTGAAGTTTGCTCCGCGTAAAGAAATAGCTTTATATTGCTGGAGAGGTGGAATGCGAAGCCAGATTATGACCTGGCTGTTGCAGATGAACGGATTTAAAGTGGTGATTTTAAAAGGTGGTTATAAAACTTTTCGCAATTGGGTTCCTCATGTAATGCAAAAGCCTTTACGGACGATCATCCTGGGAGGACCAACAGGTTCAGGAAAAACCGATATCCTGAATGCAATCAGAACAAACGGCGGACAAGTGTTGCAACTTGAAGAACTGGCCAACCACAAAGGTTCAGCATTCGGAGGACTGGGCCTGGGGGCGCAACCATCCAATGAATATTTTGAAAATTTGATTGCCATGCATTGGAACCGGTTCGACTCGGAACAACCTGTGTGGATAGAAAATGAAAGCCGTTCAATTGGCTCGTGCCTGTTACCTGCTGTCATGTATGAAATAATTCGGAATTCCAACCTAGTTGATATTATTATCGGAGATGAACGCCGGCAGCAGCGAATCATGAAAGAGTATGGAGTTTTTCCAAAAGAAGTTCTTGCATCTACTACTGAAAAAATCGGCAAACGCCTGGGACCGCAGCACCTGAAAGAAGCTTTACGTTTACTTGATGAAGGTGACCTGAGCGGATGGCTCGAAATTGTACTGGGATATTATGATAAACTGTATGCTTACGGAACATCACAGCGTGAAATACACAAATGTTTCCCTATTGACCTGGTAGCTACTGATGAAAAAGATTTTGCTGCAAAACTGGTTCAGTTTGCAGATGAACAATTCGCTGAAAAGGCGGTCATAAAATAATTATGTTAAAAGATTCAATCCTTCCCGATGTGTGGCGGTTAACGCAATTCAGTCATGGTGCCGGTTGCGGGTGTAAAATATCACCGGCTGTACTTAGTGAAATTCTGAAAAACAATGAAACTGCAACTGATTTTCCAAACCTGCTTGTTGGTAATCACAGCAGGGATGATGCAGCGGTTCTTGATCTCGGCAACGGGGAAGCACTCATCAGCACGACTGATTTTTTTATGCCCATTGTTGATGATCCTTTTGAATTTGGCCGTATAGCTGCCACCAATGCAATTAGCGATGTGTATGCAATGGGAGGAAGGCCGGTGCTGGCCATCGCAATATTGGGCTGGCCGGTCGATAAACTTCCCCCTGCAGTTGCGGGCAAGGTAATTGAAGGAGGCAAGAAAGCCTGTCTTGATGCCGGGATTGCCCTTGCCGGTGGACACAGTATCGATTCACCTGAACCCATTTTCGGCCTCGCAGTAAATGGAATTGTTTCCATCCCGCATCTTAAAAAAAATAATACTGCTCAAGAAGGAGACCGGTTATTTCTTACTAAAAAACTCGGTATAGGAATTCTAGCCACAGCATCCAAAAAAGGAATTCTCAAAGAGACCGATCTTCAAACTGCAATAGCAAGCATGACCACGCTGAATAAAATTGGTGTGGCATTAGGTAAACTTGAAGGTGTTACTGCACTCACTGATGTTACCGGTTTCGGATTACTGGGGCATCTGGCAGAAATGGCCGAAGGAAGCAATCTCTCGGCACACATTTGGATGAAAAAGGTACCGATACTTGAGCCTGTTGCGGCTTACCTTGATGCAGGTTGCTTCCCAGGAGGCACCAACAGGAACTGGAAAAGTTATGGTCAAAATATTAGTGCAGTTTCGGAACAGAACCGTTTATTGCTTGCAGATCCGCAAACCAGCGGTGGTCTGTTAATAGCGGTACGACCTGATGCAGTTGCCGATTTTTGCGCAATGATGAAAGCAGCGAATTTTGAGGAATTTGCTTATACTGCTATTGGCGAAATCACGGCAAAGACAACTCCGTTGATAAGGGTAACAGAATAATCATTCTTCGATTAAGCCATCTTTCATATGTAATTTCCGGTCAGCCATGGCTGCGAGTTCCTCGTTGTGAGTTACGATGATGAAAGTTTGTCCGAATTCCTTCCTTAAAGAAAAAAACAACGCGTGTAATTCTTTTGCATTAGCAGAATCGAGGTTACCTGATGGTTCATCTGCCAGAATAACTGAAGGATTGTTTATAAGCGCTCTGGCAACGGCTACGCGTTGCTGTTCACCTCCCGACAAAGCGGAAGGTTTATGGGATGCTCTCTGATCGATTTTAAGGTACTTTAAAAGATCCATCGCCTGTGTTGCCACTTCTTTCCTGTTGCGGTGTGCGATCATGCCGGGAATACATACATTTTCAAGCGCCGTAAATTCCGGCAACAGGTGATGAAACTGAAAAATAAAGCCGATATTCTTATTCCGGAAAGCAGCAAGCCGGGAACTGTTCAGCCGGGCAAGGTCAGTTCCATCCATTATCACGGAGCCACTGTCGGGTTTCTCAAGAGTACCCAGGATCTGCAGGAGGGTTGTTTTTCCGGCACCGGAAGCGCCCACAATCGAAATCACCTCCGACTTCTGCACCTCCATATTTATTCCTTTCAGCACATGTACCTTATCGTAATGTTTTTGAATATTTTTCGTTTGAATGAGCATAGGGCAAAGATAAGTATGTTCATCATCCGATTAACTCATAACACACCTGTGAACTTAGTATATTAGCACCCTGAAATATAGTTCTTTCAGCCGCAGGGCTTTTGACCTGATCGCGTTTAAGTATTTATACACATATGTTTATCAGGCAAGTACTTCAATTCTGGAATTTTTAAAAAAGAAAATTTGAATTTTCAACTGGTTACCGAAGCACCGGCCTGGATGCTGATATTTTGCCCTCTTGCAGGTTTTTTATATGCGTGGATATTGTATCGCAATGAAACCACCTTTGCAGGAATCAGTAAATGGGTAACCTTGTTGATGGCGGCAATGCGTTTTGGTGTAGTAACAGTGCTTGCTATCCTGCTGTTGTCTCCGCTCATTAAAACACTGTTTACAGAAGTGGAAAGGCCGCTGGTTATTTTCCTCCAGGATCAATCGCGTTCGGTGATGGCAGTACGCGATAGTGCTGCTCTTAAAACCGACTATCCCATAGCGGTAAATGCGCTTCAGCAGGAACTTGAAAAGGATTTTGATGTCAGGGTTTTTCGTATTGGTGAAGATGTTAAGGAAGGAATAGATTATAATTTTAATGGAAGTATTTCCGATTTATCGGATCCGGTATCAGAATTGCGTTCGCGGTATGCAGGTCGCAACCTGGGTGCGGTAATACTGGCAAGTGACGGAATATTTAACAAAGGTTCCAACCCTTTGTATACTTATCAGGATTTAAAAGTTCCTGTTTACACCATCGGGCTGGGTGATACCACCGTCAGGAAAGACCTCCTCATTAGCAAAGTGAGTCATAACCGTTCTGCTTTTTCAGGAAACACATTTCCGGTAGAAATTACAATTGATGCCAGGCAATGTGCAGGGCAGGCTGTGGTATTTTCGATCACCAAGGATGGCAAAGAGGTGTTTACAAAAAGCATCACCATTCCAACCGGTCGTTATAACATGTTGTTCCCGGTATTTCTCGAAGCTGGTGCAAAAGGCATAAATCATTATGTGGTTAAAGTCTCCCATTTAGAAGGCGAATCCAATTACGTAAACAACCAGCGTGATTTCTTTATGGAGGTAATTGATTCCCGCCAGCAGGTACTGATAGTTGCCCACTCACCTCATCCTGATATTGCAGTATTTAAAAGTCTGCTCGAAAGCAATCCCAATTATCAGGTAAGATCAGTGTTGTTCGCTGATTTTAATGGTCGTACCGACAGCATCAATGTGGCTATTTTATACCAGATCCCATCGGTAAATCAGCCTGCCACCGAGTTATTGAAAAAACTGGAAGCTCAGCAGGTGCCTACGTTATTTGTTTTGGGATCACAATCAGGAATTCCAGTATTCAACCGATTGAATACCGGAATTTCAGTAACAGAAAATAATGGTAATGCCACCGAAGTGTTTGCTGAACCAGCAAATGATTTCAGTTTTTTTACCCTTGAGGAAGAGTATTTAAGAAGAATCAGAAGCTTTCCCCCGCTGATAAGTCCTTTTGGTACGTATAACCGGGAACGTGAAATTGGGGTTTTGATGAATCAACGCATCGGGCCTGTTAAAACCAATATGCCTTTACTGTATTTCGGAACCATTGGAGAACAAAAAACAGCAGTGTTCACAGGTGAAGGCATTTGGAAATGGCGCCTGAGAGAACATTACGAGTTTAACAACACGGAGGCGGTTACTGCTTTGCTCACTAAAACCATTCAATACCTCGCAACCACTGAAAAGAAAACTCCATTCCGTATTTTTTATAAAAACGCTTACAATGAGAATGAACCTGTTGTAATGGATGCGGAATTTTACAATGAATCGGGTGAACTGGTTAATGTTAATGAAGCAAGAATAACCATTACCGACGGGAACAAAAATAATTATCCATTCACCTTTTCCCGAACCGGAAAATCGTATTCACTGGAAGCAGGTTATCTGCCGGTAGGAAGCTATTCCTTTACTGCAACTACAGTATCGGGAAAAAATACCTATACCGAAAATGGGAACTTTACTATCAGTGCCCTTCAGGTGGAATTAACAGAAACTATCGCCGATCATCAATTACTGAGTGCCCTTTCCGATAAAACAGGGGGTAAGTTCTTCCTTAGAAATTCCATGTCACAAATTGCACAGGACATTAAAAACAAAGAAGATATCCGGTCTGTTTCATATAGTCAGAAGCGGCTCGATGAAGTGATCAACCTGAAACTCATTTTCAGCCTAATTTTATTGTTACTAACCATTGAGTGGTTTATGAGAAAACGAAGTGGCGGATATTAAAAATCTTCAATGACTTTATTACAAGTACTTATTCTCATCCTCGTCGCCGGTTATGTTCTGGAACGATGGCTGGATCATATGAATTCAAAACGCTGGTCGGATCAATTACCTGATGAATTGAAAGATATTTATGATGCGGAAGCTTATCGTAAAGCGCAGTTGTACGATAAGGCTAACAAACAACTTTCATTCATTACCGACACGCTCAGTATGCTCGTGATGCTTGTGATGTTGCTGATAGGGACATTCGGTAAACTCGATGACTGGGCAGTTTCTGTCACCGGTTCACCTGTGCAAGCTACTTTATTGTTTTTTGGCGTTATCGCAGTGGCAAGTGAACTACTTGGCATGCCATTTTCTATTTACAAGACTTTCGTTATCGAGGAGAAATTTGGATTCAATAAAATAACTCCGCGATTATTTATTATTGATAAAATCAAAAGTTACCTGCTCGGGATTTTCCTTCTTGGCGGTCTCATCGTTTTGTTTTCTTACCTGTATGAAACCTTTGAAGATCATTTCTGGATTTACACCTGGGTCGCGGCTAGTTTTATCATGGTAATCATGGCTATGTTTTATACATCGTGGCTATTACCCTTGTTCAATAAGTTAAAACCTTTGCAGGAAGGCCCCTTGCGGGATGCGATTCTGGCTTACTGCAATAAAACCGGGTTTGGGATGAGTGATGTTTTGGTTATGGATGGTTCAAAACGTTCATCAAAAGCAAATGCTTTTTTTAGCGGACTGGGAAAAAGAAAAAAAATTGTGCTGTTCGATACGCTGATAGAAAAGCATACACTTCCGGAATTAGTGTCGGTGCTGGCTCATGAAACCGGTCATTATAAACTTAAACATGTTCAATCGGGTGTAATGCTATCGGTTTTGCAACTGGGTGTAATGCTGTTCCTTTTTTCCCTGTTTATGGAGAGTTCCGAAATTACTACTGCAATGGGAGGGACACATCATACCATTGAACTTGGGCTCCTGGCATTCGGCATACTGTACAGTCCCATTTCCATTATGGTGGGTTTGCTGGTCAATTATCTTTCGCGTAAACATGAATTCCAAGCCGACCGTTATGCTGCCGAAACCTATGATGGATCAGCGTTGAAAGCGGCGTTGAAAAAACTATCGGTAAACAACCTGAGCAACCTTAACCCGCACCCTGCCTATGTGTTTTTTTATTATTCACATCCGCCATTGCTGCAGCGGCTCAGCTCGCTTGATAAAGTGCATCAAAACGACTGACTTTCACATCGGGATCGGGCGGGTGATTTTCACTTATAAGCAGTGCCAGTTGATTGGCATAGTAAGGTCCAAGCATGGCGCCCTTTGTTCCCAGCCCGTTTAGAATACCCAACTGTTTGTGCAAAGGATGCAACCCAACCAACGGGCGACGATCACGAATGGCAGGGCGGATGCCGGCTTTATGACCAGTAATTTCAAACGGGCAATTGATTGTGTTTTTGAGATTTTCAGTCAGGAATTTTAATCCATGTTCAGTGGGTTTTTCAGTAAGATCGTCCCAAACATAGGTGGCTCCGGTTCTGAACCGGGAATTCCCTAACGGCAGAATATATACGCTGTTACTGATAATATAATCCTGCTGCAATTCATCCGATACAAAATCCAGAATTTCTCCTTTAGCAGGCTTGAACGGAAGGTAGCTGAAATAGGGATTTACCATTGCATGATAACCTTCACAAAAGATAACCTTTGAATAATGATTTCCATTCCAGGATGCACCTGTACCTGTAAGTTCAAGTTGAGCCATATCAAAATCGGCCTGAATGAATTTTCCCCTAGCCTGAATAAAAGAACGCATGCTGTCAACAAACGATAAAGGCTCCACAAAACCACTTTGCTTTAGCAAAATTCCACCATAAGAATTGGTAACAGATTTATGAAGCTGATCCTTGGAAAGTATTTTATCACAATACAAATCCATTTCTGTTTCTGATGAACGTGCATACCATTCATTGAGGTTGCTGAGAGATGAAAAAACCTGCAACACTTTCTTTTCAATAAAAAAAGAGCTGCCCGTAGCAGTTTCTATTTCGCGATAAATTTGGTGTGCAAAAGGCAAGATTCGGTCGGCAAGGTGGGTTTTGGCAAGGCGCCGTCCTGTTATGGGCAACATGATTCCAGCTGCCACTTTCGTGGATGTAAATTCAGGTGTGGAATCGATTACCGTAACATGATAACCTTTTTTGATGAGCATCCAGGCGAGTAAGCTACCGGCATATCCCTGGCCGATGATCAGCATTTCATTATGCCCAGTTCCTGTAACTGTCATGTCAATTTCGGATTTGTTTCAAATCCTTTGAGTCATCCCGGTGATTTCCCGTCACTATGTCCAAATCAAAATGTTGCGGTGAATTGTCTTTCCTGTAAAAGACCCTGATACGTATCAATTCATTCAAGTTACTGTCGAGCAGGTTCACGGAATCGGTATCTGCAGGAAGCAGTACATCCCTCGAAAGTGTTTTGTGGAACATCCCCATCTCACGAACCACTTTATAGTAAGTTTCCGTTCCGGAACCCGTGCTTTGCTGTTGTTCCACCAGGTAATAATTTTCGCTGATGTGAATTCGCGCTGGGTTCACAGCCGTTAAACTTCCGGAAGCCACAAACCCTAAAACCCTTGATGGAGAAACCACAAAAACCACGAGTGATAACAGGTAAATTCCATAATATATTTTAAAATAGACCGGGTAAACCGAACGCAATAGCATAGCTGCAGTAAATACTCCGGAACAAAAAAAAGCAAGAAACAGGTAATTTGAATTGCCGGGATCGGTTAACGTGTCAGTATCGTTTCTGAAAAACAACCAGGTAATGAAAACCAGGATATGAAAAATAATTAGGGTATTGATAAATCGTGATGATATGTGTTTGATAAAAAATGCGGCAATTAAACCGGAAACCATCGAAAGCAGGTAACAGGTAATTGAAATTATGAAAAGCGAAGGAGACATCAGGCGATTTTTTCTTTCACCAACTTCTCCAAAGAATACATTTCGTCGCGTAACCTTGCTGCTTCCATAAAGTCAAGATCCTTAGCCGCCGTTTCCATTTTTTTACGTGTGGCAGCGAGTAACTTATTAAGTTCCTCCTTCGACATATACTGTACCACAGGATCAGCGGCAATATCTGCAACTTCTCCTTCAACGTAATAGTTATCACTGCCCGACCGTGTTTTAACTACCGATGACTGACTCAAAATATCCGAATGCGACTTCACGAGTGCAGTAGGAATCATGTTATGGTCTTCGTTGTATTTGAGTTGCTTTTCCCTTCGGCGGTTGGTTTCATCTATGGTTTTTTCCATTGAAGCAGTAATTTTATCAGCATACATAATCACCCTCCCGTTAAGGTTACGCGCCGCCCTGCCTGCAGTTTGCGTAAGTGAACGATTCGATCGCAGAAATCCTTCCTTATCAGCATCAAGAATTGCCACGAGTGACACTTCCGGGAGATCAAGTCCTTCACGCAACAAGTTAATTCCAATCAGCACATCAAACTTTCCTAATCTTAAATCCCTGAGAATTTCAACGCGGTCCAGGGTTTCGACTTCTGAATGTATGTAACGGCATTTGATATGCAGTTTGGTAAAATATTTTGCCAACTCTTCGGCCATCCGTTTTGTGAGTGTAGTCACGAGCACTCTTTCATTCTTTTCAACTGTCTTATGAATTTGCTCTAAAAGATCATCCACCTGGTTGATGCAGGGCTTCACTTCAATAACCGGATCAAGCAAGCCGGTAGGACGAATTACCTGCTCTACCAGAACTCCGTCACTTTCATTCATTTCAAATTCTGCCGGCGTGGCGCTCACGTAAATAATTTGCTGGTGCATTGAATCGAATTCATCAAATGTCAGCGGCCGGTTATCAAGTGCCGATGGTAACCGGAAGCCATAATCCACCAGATTGGTTTTGCGGGAACGGTCGCCACCGTACATAGCGCGTATCTGTGGAATGGTAACATGACTTTCGTCGATGACCATAAGGAAGTCATTCGGAAAATAATCCAACAGGCAAAAAGGACGCGAGCCGATCACGCGGCCGTCAAAATAGCGGGAATAATTCTCAATACCGGAACAATATCCCAGTTCACGAATCATTTCAAGATCAAAAGTAACACGGTCTTCAAGACGTTTTGCTTCCAGAGAACGGCCGCTTTCCTTAAAATACTCCACCTGTTTAACCATATCCTGCTGTATCTCCCAAATAGCATTCAACTGTCGGGTAGGATTGGTCACAAATATATTGGCAGGAAAAATTGCCAGGTGTTCATGCGACTCCAACCGTTTGCCGGATGAGGGATCAATCGATTCCAGCGTTTCAATTTCATCGCCGAAAAAAGTGATTCTGTAAGCGATATCCGCGTAAGCGAGAAATACATCCACCGTATCACCTTTCACCCTGAAATTACCTCTTTTGAACTCAGCAGCTGCTCTTGAATAAAGTCCCTGAACAAGTTGATGCAGAAATTTGTTACGGGCAATTTTAAGGCCCTTATTGATTCTGACTATACCGTTGTGAAAATCGACAGGATTTCCAATACCGTAAATGCAGGAAACAGATGATACCACTATGATATCCCGCCGCCCGCTAAGAAGCGATGAAGTGGTACTCAGCCGTAATTTTTCAATTTCCTCATTAATGGCAAGGTCTTTTTCAATGTAAGTGTTGGTAGTTGGAATGTAGGCTTCAGGTTGGTAATAATCATAATACGACACAAAAAATTCCACCGCATTCTTGGGGAAAAATTGCCTGAATTCACCATACAGTTGAGCTGCCAGTGTTTTATTATGACTGAGAATTAAGGTCGGGCGCCCTGTGTCCTGTATTACGTTGGCAATGGTAAAAGTCTTGCCCGAGCCGGTAACACCAAGCAACACCTGTGCTTCATCTCCTCTTACAACACCTTCAGTGAGCTGGCGTATTGCATCCGGCTGATCTCCGGTAGGCTTGAATTCTGATTCGAGTTGAAATTCCATAAAAATGCTAATAATAACGAAAACCCGGCTTTATTCCAGGTGGTATTCTTTCAAAGGCCTGATGTTGTTATATACAGTATCATTTACTGAGGTTGCCAACCGCTGCAACATTGGATTTAACAATTGATTTTTATTATGGTTTACCGGGGATTGCTCTGAAATAACGAGTGGTTGAACCGCAATAGTATCCCTGGAAATGCTGTCAGCGCCAGCGGAATTCACGAATTTTCGTTCAAACATTGTTGTAATGCCCGTCACTTCCTCCTGACCGTAGCAATTGTTTCCGGCAAGAACCATTATCAAAACAACAACCAACGGCCATGTTACCATTGACCTAAACAACAACTTTTTCATTGATTTAAGATGGAACCGAATTCGTGGATTGGAGCTTAGCGGCTGCTTTCCGTGAAATTATAAAGAAAAAAGTAAGTAAACTGAAAAAATAGAGCCCGAAGATAAGTGTATAGAAATGGGACCAGTCGAGAATGTAATTTTCAATATAATAGATGATACAAATTGATACCATTGACAGCAACATGAAGGTAATTGCCACCTGTTTATCAGAAAGACCCAGGTAAGCAAGACTGTGTGTTGTATGATCTTTTCCACCAACAAAGGGAGATTGACCTTTGGAGATTCTATTGTACACAACTACCGAAGTATCAATCACCGGTAAAATAAAGCCCATGATGGCAACTATAAACTGCCGGGCCGGTGAAATGAGGGAATAGGAATAATGGTCGTTCCAGATATACATAACACCTATTGCTGCAAGAAACGCACCCAGGAACTGGCTGCCGGTATCACCCATGTACATTCGCGACGGGTTCCAGTTGAAATGTAAAAAAGTAATAAGCGCTGCCAACACTCCAACCAGGATGATCAGGTGCATGTTCTCATAATCGTGATTTATTAGGATGATCAGCATGGCGCATGACACAATTCCAATTGAAACGATGGTGGTGATGCCATCCATATTATCCAGCATATTTATGCTGTTCATAATTCCAACCACCCAAAAAATAGTAAAGATCACATTGAGTGTTTCGAGTTCGAACAGCTTGATTTTTATTCCGGAGGTCACCATAATCACACCGCAAGCGAATTGGAAAAAGAATTTCATAAAAGGCTTGGTGTCGTAGGCATCATCGGCCAAACCTACAATAAAACCAAGTGCCATAGCTAACAGAAGCCCTATGAATTTAGTGTTGTAGAACACCTGGCTCGGGCTGAAGAAAATAGAGTAGGAGGCCACCGAGAGCAGGAAGAGGATATAAAATGTGATTCCTCCAACAGCAGGTTTTGAAAGGGTGCCCCAGCGGATAATAGTTCCATCATTATTGTTGCGAATACCCAACGTCTTAAAAAATCGCAGGAAGAGATTATTCATCAGGAATGAAAAGATTACAGAGCTGATAAAAAAAGCGCTGTAAATTATAAGATGATAATTTTCTTGTATAAGTTGACCCATCAGGTAATTTTATGTGTCTTTGTCTGCAAACATAATTAAAAAACTGAAATCAGGTTCTCAAATGATCTTAATTCTAAATCTTTAGATGATACAACCGGATTTTCAAACCCCCAGTCTATGTGAAGGGAAGGGTCATTCCATATGATGCCACCTTCTGAGGCCTTGTTGTAAACATTAGTACATTTATACAGAAACAGGGTATCATCTTCAAGCGTAACAAATCCGTGGGCAAATCCCGGTGGTATCCACATCATCTTCTGGTTGTCGGCCGAAAGATTTACTGCTACATAGTTTCCATAAGTCGGTGAAGCTTTCCTAATATCAACGGCTACATCTATTACACCACCTTTAACAACACGCACAAGTTTGCCTTGCTCGAATGGCGGATTCTGGAAATGCAAGCCCCTGAGAACGCCCTTAGCCGATTGGCTCTGGTTGTCCTGAACAAACCTGGCTGAAATGCCCGCCTTGTGAAATAACGGTTCATTATACGATTCGAAAAAATACCCTCTTTCATCTGAAAAAATGGAAGGCTCAATAATCAATACACCTTCAATGGGCATGGTGGTAACTTTCATAAATCAAAAATTACTGGTGCTTCTTTTTTGTGCGTATAAAAATACCTTTCAGGTTATCGAAAATGGTAGGATCCTTCTGATCTTCTTCGTAATATCCGTAGCCATACGTGTAACCGTATCCATATCCGTAACCATAACTGTAATTATAGCCATAACCGTACTTGAGTCGTGACAAGTCAACACCATTCAGGATCAACGCAAGCTTGCTTACCTTGCTGTCATCCATCAGTTTATTGATGTTGTTGATGAACATTTTGCGAGAGTAATTGGCACGGAGGATATAGAGCGGGTAATCGGCTTTTTTGATAATTGGGATGCCATCACTAACTACTCCTACAGGAGGTGTATCAATGATAATAATGTCATAGATCTTTTTCAGATCTTCGAGCAAAATATCCATTTTCGGACTGATAATCAATTCCGATGGGTTGGGAGGTATGGGACCTGCAGTGATGAACTCAAGATTTTCGAGAGAGCTTTTGATGACACAGTCTTCAAAGTTATCCTTCCCGATAAGGATCGTACTGATACCCTTGTTATTTTCCACGTTAAAGCCCAGGTGAATTTTGGGTTTGCGCATGTCAAGATCCAAAATCACCACCTTTCTTCCTGAGAAGGCAATCACCCCTGCGAGGTTGATGGCGTTAAAAGTTTTTCCTTCCCCAGAAATGGTTGAAGTCACTGCAATCACTTTTGCTGTATCCTCATTAGAGATAAACTGCAGGTTGGTACGAATGGATCGGAACGACTCAGCAATAACCGATTTTGGATTTTTATCAACGAGCAACTGTGAAATAGGAATCTCCCTTTTATATTTGGGAACAATACCCAGCAGCGCTGCATCGGAATAAGGTTCAATGTCTTCCAGGGTGCCTATTTCATCATGAAGGAGGTATCTTATAACAATGAGCAGGAAGCTGAGCACGAAGCCGATAATCAAACTTGCACTGATCACCAATGGCCGGTTAGGTGAAATGGGAAAACTGCTTGCATAGGCACTTTCGAGGACGATGTTTTTAGGAACAAACCCGGCACGAGTAATTGAAAACTCTGCTTTTTTCTCGAGGAGCAAACCATAAAATTTATCGTTAATTCCATACACCCGCGACAACCGACCAAACTCCGCCTGTTTCTGGGGTAACCCACCAAATTTAACATCGTTGGTAGCCAGCTGTGATTTTATGTTGAGAAGCTTTTCGCGAAGGACTTCTTCTTCGTTTTTGATAACGATTACCAGCAGCTCCTTCTGAGTGCCGATTTTCTGCTCATACATCTTGTAAATTTCAGTCTGATCGGTCGATTGCAACAATAGCTGATCGCGTTCACTCAACAGTTTTTGTAATCCTTCGAAGGCTGCATTTACCTTACCTTCTTCGTTCAGGCCAATAAGTTGCAGTAGGTAATTATTCACATCCTTATTCTCCGAAACTTCTTTCCTCAATTTTTCAATTAGAAACAATTCGAAATTAACCTCTGCAAACTTGTCTTCCAGGGAACTCATTTTAACACTTACTTCCTGCAATTCCAGGTCAGGATCGAAAAGTCGATTATCGGTTTTGAATTTTTCAAGCCGGTCTTCCGATTCACTCAAACTATTGTTAACCTGAAGCAGGGTAGTATCGATAAAGCTCAAAATGTTATTGGCAGCCTCGCTTTTTTTCTCCACATCATAAGCAATAAATTCCGATACAATGTTATTAATGATATCAGCTGCTTTGTTGGCATTTTTTTCCTTGAGTTTAACTATAATTGTTTTCGCATCATAGTTCAAAGGGAGAATGTACAGTTCCTTTACTATTTTATTAATGATCAGCATCTGGTTGTTGATCATAAAATAATAAGCGTTCTGAGCGAATTGTTTTTGTTGAAACGAAATGTTATCAAAATCACGAATATCAATTTTAAAATCCGCGAAAGGCAGGATGATCCACTGCTTTATCTTATTGTTGCTTAATTCCTGTTTTTCACCCTGATAAGTATACCGGAGCGTGAACGTATTGATATCCTCGAACTCAAGAAAAAATGGTTTTTGGTAAATGCTCGAATCCTTGATATTTACCTGGACTGAAAATGGTGATCCGGTATACAATTCGTAATCGAGTACTGTTCCTTTGGCAAAATAGCTGATTTTAAGGTCAAGGTTTTCAATGGCTCGCTGTGCGATAATCTTGGAACGGATCAACTCGACGTCGCCGGCAATTTGGTTGGTATTGTCGTTGAACATATTTTCCTGCTTACCGAGCAACATCCCTGCATTATTCTCCTCCGATAGTTTAATGACCGAAGCAGCCTCATAAATAGGAGCGGTATACCGCAGGTACAGAAAAGCAAACATGACGGAAACAAACATAAAAATACCAAACCAGATGGCATTTTTTTTTGCAATCGTAACGAACAGCTTGAAGTCAAACTCTTCGTTGAGCGGGGTTATTTTTTTACGCGGCATTAAACCCTGCTTTATTAATCCTTGTTAATCACAATTTCATAGAGTAATAAAAGGCTGGTTATAATTCCTACGATGGGTGCAATTTCAGCAAGCACGTTTTGAGATACACGTTTTACAGGTTCCACATAAATAATATCATTAGCCTGGAGCAACATATTGCTTTGAGTCATCCCTTCAACAGTTGAAAGATCAATGAGGTGAACCTGAGGGTTTCGTGTGTCACCTCTTATAAGTTTGATTACATTCGATTTACCGGTTTCAGTAATACCACCGGCAAGGGCGAGTGCTTCGATCAGGGTTGTATTTTCATTTTCAAGTGTCACTACAGTTCCGGATCCACCGGTACCGGGAAAAACCATCACGCGCCTGTTGAGAACGTTCAACATTACAAACGGCTTATTGTAGTAAACAGTATATTTTTCTTCCAATAATTTTTCGGCTTCACGAATAGTGAGATCGGTAATTTTTACCTTACCAATGATAGGCAGCTTAACCTGCCCGTCGGTGTCAACCTTAAACTGAATTGCTGTGGTAGCACTGTTATTGGTTGCGGCTCCCATAGTACCTGTTCCGGGGGTTCCACCACCAATTCCGGTAGTGAGGTCAATGAGTTTAAACCCATCATTGGTAAAAACACTGAATCCCAGAATGTCATTAGGAGCGAGGCGATATTCCACATTTCCTATCGTCTGATCTACTTTATAAGGATAATCTGGCCCTGTCTTAAACATGATACTCGGATTGAGCCTGCATGAGAACAAAGGAGTCAACAATAAGAGAAACAAATATTTACGCATAAATCACCGTTTTATATTTCTTACAAAATTAACTAAAAATACCTATTGAAATTCAATTTCTGCCGGATCATCCAAAACGATGCTCGGTTAACAGCTGTTGATAGAGTTTTCGCATATCCTCAACCAACCGGCTGTAATGAAACTTAGATTTCACAAAAGGCCAACCATGCACCGCCATTTTTTCACGCAATTGATTGTCATTTAATACCATGAGCATATTGGAAACAAACTGATCGCGGTTTCCGGAAGGTGATAATAACGCTGTTTGTCCGGGAATCACCACATTTCCAATACCGCCTACTTCGGTGGTGACAATTGGTTTTCCGGCTGCCTGGGCCTCAATAAGACTTACGGGTGTTCCTTCATTTAGACTGGTCATGGCCACCAGATCACACCCTGCCAGCGGTCTTTCAATGTCGTGAATCCAGGAAGTAAATACCAGGTCGGCACCGGTTGCCCGGTTTTCAGGAGTTGACACTGTTAAATTCAGAGATACGGCAAGAGCCTCCATTTTTTTTCTTTCATCGCCATCCCCAACAATAAAACCTACAAGTTTTTTATCAAACCGGCTTTTAACCTCCGCAAAGCAGCGGATAAAAAATTCATGATTTTTTACGGGAACTATGCGGCCGATGATTACAATGGCGATCGTATCAGCTCCAATTCCATATTCATTGCGGAACTGTGACCGCAGTTGCTCCTGGTTCTCACGAAACCGGTTTAAGTCGAAGCCCAATGGAATAACAATTGTTTGCCTCGAAGTACATACTTTGTGAATTTCACACAACTCCTGTTTCTGAATGTCACTAATGGCAATAATCCTGGTACTTCTGCGGCTCAGGTAACGCTCAACATTTTTAAATATCGCGGTCTTAACAGGATTGAAATAAGAATGAAATACATGCCCGTGAAATGTATGCAATATAACCGGTACCTTCATGTGGCTGGCTGCCAGACGTCCCAATGTACCCGCTTTAGCTGCATGCGTATGCACAATATCGGGTCTAAATTCACTGATCACCTTTTTTATTTTCCTATAGGCTTCCCGGTCGTTGCTAAAATCAATTTCACGTTTCATTTCGGGAATGAACACCGGCTTCAGCCCCATTTTCTCAACTATGAATTCGGAACTTTCTTCATCGGCTTCTTTGATACCTGCCACCAGAAGCGTTTCGAATTCGGGAGCAAGGTAGCGTGACAGGTAAGCGGCATTAAAAGTAGGACCTCCCAGGTTGAGGCGGTTAATAATCCGTAATACTTTAGGCATGAAACTGTTTTAACACTATGACCTAATCCATATATTTCTTCCACCAATACTGGAAAACTATCAGTCCCCACATACGCGCTTCAATTTCACCCGGGTTGCCCGAAAACAATTGTTTTTTTAGAAAATTAATTTCTGAAATGTTAAACAAACCCTGGCGGTCAATAAAATCTGCGCTCAGCAAATCATCTTCAATCAAACTACGCAAGTCGGTGCGCATCCATTTCAGCATCGGCACTTCAAAGCCATGTTTGGGGCGGTTAAATAATTCTGCAGGCAGTTCTTTACGGAAGGTTTCGCGAAGAATTTTTTTAGAGGAGTGCTGATCGATCTTGAATTCCACCGGCAGACTGAAAGCATGATTTACCACTTCGTAATCAAGGAAAGGTACTCTTACTTCCAGACTATTGGCCATCGACATTAAGTCAACCTTTACAAGCATATCATTCGGTAATACCATGTGCATATCCATATTAAGCACATCGTTCAGTGATTTGCCTTTGCCGAATGGTTTGAGTAATTCTTTTTTCCTGCGGAAATAATTGAAGGAGTCGTATGTAAAATCGATCATGGCATCCACATCCTTCTCATTTAAAAAACCACACCATCTCCAATAGCGGTCGGCAGCAGTAAGCGAAGCACCATCCGCAAAGCGATGGATCTGACGGATTTTATTTCCATACGTACTTCCCCGAGTTCCTTCAGAGGATCGCAGCAAGGGAGAAACCATACGCATACCGATAGTAAAAAGCCTGCGGTTCCTGATAATCCACTCCGCCCTGTGCTTATTATAACCACCATACATTTCATCGGCACCATCTCCCGAAAGGGCTACCGTAACGTGCTTTCGGGTATGCATACTTAAAATATTCACTGCAAGTGCCGACGAATCGGCAAAAGGCTCATCTATGTAATCTAATACAGAAAAAAGATTGTTGAACAAATCATCATTCGAAAGAGAAAATACGGTATGGTTGGTTTTATATTTCTCAGCAACCAGTTTCGCATATTTGGTTTCATCATACATGGGTTCATCCTTATACCCGATTGAAAAAGTATTAAGATGTTTGGTGTGTTGCGAAGCCAATGCTACAATCACAGAAGAGTCGATACCGCCACTGAGAAAAGCACCCAGGGGAACATCAGCCACCAGGCGACGCTGCACCGATTTATCAAGCAACTCCTTTAATTCCGATTTTGCTGTGTCATAAGTTCCACTAAAGCTTTCGCGGGATGGGATCCGGTAATATTCAATTTCGTTAATAACAGGTTTTTCATCCTTAAGGTCCAGGTAAATGTAATGACCGGGCTTTAGTTTAAGTACTTGCTCAAAAATGGTATGAGGTCCGGGAATATAATTCAACTGAAGGTAGTTGAGGATGGAAATGCGGTCGGGAACCTTGGGAATCCCTGCAGTCATTAAGGCTTTTAACTCACTTCCAAATATCAGTTTATCAGCATCGGAATAATAGAACAGGGGTTTAATGCCCATCCGGTCACGGGAAATAAAAACAGTATTATTCTGTTTATCGTGAATGGCGAGAGCAAAAAATCCATTTATTTTCTGCAAAAAATTCGGCCCCTCCAGCATGTATAATCGTAACAGCACTTCCGTATCACCTTGCGTCTGAAATTTTTCACCTTTTGCCAGCAACGCATCACGGTGTTCTTTGTAGTTAAAAAATTCCCCGTTAAAAATAATCGTATAACGTCCGCCCGTATCGGTAAAAGGCTGGTTGGCGGCTTCTGAAACATCGATTACCGACAACCGCCGGTGGCCAAATACCACATTTCCCGAACGGTAAATCCCTTCGTTATCAGGGCCTCGCAAGGAGAGACAGCGGGTAGCCTTGTCGATGTTAGCAAGGAATGAGATTCCCGGGTCAGTAAAAGCTATAATTCCGGTTATTCCGCACATAGAGTGTTTATTGCCCGTGCAAGATATTTATTAACGGCGAAGGGCAAACCCGCCCCACAAAATTATTCAAATTAAATTAAAGCTTTCCGGTTTGTTATTTCAGAAAAAAATATTTTTTGATCAATTCAAAGTAATCTCCCTGACTGAGAATTCCTTTTTTGATTGTAGGAGGTTGGTTACCGTCGGAAAGCAGCATGCCGGCTTCTTCATTTAACCCGCTTTTTGAAATGATCATAACATTTCCATTTAAGGAAAACACCCTAAAAACCGGGGCAGTGGAATAAATCGCTTTGATATCGTTCATACCCGATAAAGAATCGATCAGGTTAAATCCGGTTTCCTTAAATGATTTCAATTCTGATTCGGTAAATTTTTGTGTACTGTCAGCCATCTCAACCGGACCAAAAAAGAGCACAAATTTTCCACTGATATTTAAGGTGTCTCCGTTGTTGGAACCCGCCTCAGGAGGACCTGATGGTGTAATAGCTACTTCCTTGCCCGCTTCATTATTTTGGTCTACTGAACCGGAATCATTTTTACAGGATACTATTACTGAAAGTGATAAAAAAAAGAAGATTTGGAATGATTTCGGAGTTGCCATGGGAGGAAATATAGATTTGGGCAAATTTATGAAAATAAGGGAATGAGGGAATGAGAATGAGAATGAGAGAATGAGAATGGGAATGAGAATGGGAATGAGGAAATGGAGAATGGGGGAATGAGAGAATGAGAATGGGAATGAGGAAATGGAGAATGGGGGAATAAGGGAATTTATAATTTAAAATTTAGATTTAGAAGGGAAGATCGGTACTACACTTGATTGTATTTGAAATTAAAATTAACGGGGAAGTATACTGTCCATAAATGACTTTCGTCACATAAGACATAAATTCACGCTAATTGGCACAACCAGGAAGCAGTTATCGAAAAAATTAATGTTATTTTTGCCGGTAAGTCCGGGATATGCGTTTAAAAGCCAGCAACATACTTGTTTATATTTTCCCGAAAAGGGTCGCGGTGGCTTCAGGATTGTTACTGTTAATTTTCTTCCCTAACTATTCGGCCAGGGCACAGCAGGGGTATTTTCAACAGCGGGTTGATTATGACATTGCGGTTTCACTCAATGATAGTAGCAATATGCTGGACGGTAAAATCACCATCCGTTACCGGAACAACAGCCCTGATACATTAACCTTCATCTACATGCATTTATGGCCGAATGCCTATAGTGACAGAAGTAGTGCGCTCAGCAGGCAATTGCTGGAGTCAGGGAATACATCACTTTATTTTGCCAGGAAGGAAGATCGTGGATTTATAGATCAACTGGCATTCACTGTGGATGGACAGCGGGTGGATATGAAATTCGATTCTCAACACAGTGACATAGCGCAAATCATGCTGCGTGAACCGTTGCTTCCCGGGAAAGAGGCTGAAATAGCAACACCCTTTCGTGTTAAAATTCCTTCCGGGAAAATTTCGCGGATGGGATTTATCGGGCAATCGTACCAGGTTTCGCAATGGTATCCCAAACCTGCTGTGTATGATCGCAACGGATGGCACCCAATGCCTTATCTCGATCAGGGAGAATTTTATTCTGAATTCGGCTCATTTAAAGTGGCCATCACCCTTCCTGAAAATTACGTGGTGGCTGCCACGGGACGCTTGCAGGAAACTACAGAAAGAGACTGGTTACTGGAGAAAGCCATAGCTACTTCGCAGATTGCAGTTTTCGATACCGCGCTTGCTTATCCTCTATCAGCATCTAAACTAAAGACCATTACGTTTATCCAGGACAGTATTCACGATTTTGCCTGGTTTGCCGATAAACGCTTTCATGTTTTAAAAAAAGATTTTACGCTCGACGATGGTAAAATAATTGAAGCATGGGCTTTTTTCACCAATAATGAACCCTCCTTATGGAAACAAAGCCTAAAGTATATCGAACAGGGTATCCGTTATTATTCTTCACGCATCGGACCTTATCCTTATGATCATTATACGGCAGTTGACGGAACCATATCGGCAGGGGGAGGTATGGAATATCCTATGATTACTGTAATAGGAAAATCGGGCGATGCCTTTGCTTTAGAAGATGTTATTGTTCACGAGTTGGGACACAGCTGGTTTTATGGACTGCTTGCTTCCAATGAACGCAAGCATGGATGGATGGACGAGGGTATAAATTCCTATTATGAACTGGAGTATGTGGATATCAGGTACAACGGAGATTCTGCGGTTGGCAAAAATGATGTGGAAGGTGGTTTTACTTTCAGCACCCTTGCAGGCGCCACACACATAACTATGAGGGAAGGATTTCGGTTTGCATACAAACTGAGCGCGTTTGATAATTCTGATCAGCCCATTACCACCTCTTCTGAAAAATTTACCTACCTGAATTACGGATCAGTTATGTATACCAGGACCGCACTGGCTTTCGATTTCCTGGAAGATTACCTCGGAACCGAAGTTTTTGATCGGGCCATGCAAACGTATTTCAACACCTGGAAATTCAGACACCCGCAACCCGACGACTTCAAAGAAATAATGACCTCAGTAACACAAAAAAATTTGGACTGGTTTTTTGACGGTCTTTTAAATTCTATTGAACCGGTAAGGTATAAAATCGTAAAATCGGAAAACAAAAACGAAACCGTAACACTTACTATCAGGAATAACGGAACCATTGCTGCACCATTCAAAGTTGAAGTCGATTCCTTGCATTCCGTATGGTATGAAGGTTTTTTCGGCGAACAGGAAATAACGGTCAGGGGTACTATGAACAGGGGCGTTAGTCTCAATCCGGGTTATCAGGAAATGTTAAAATCACATGGAAACTATTACCGTAACCGCACCTTTTTTCCTAAAGCTAAGAAGTATAAAGTCAGGATTTTTCCACAAATAACTCCTTCAGATCACACCGGATCACTGTTACTGTTACCAATGGTAGCGTGGAACCGCTACAACGGAATAATGGGTGGTGCGGTTGTGTCAAATTTTGGGCTGCTACCTTCCAGATTTGAATATACTTTAGTGCCTCTTTATGATTTTAAAAATGCAACATTCGCAGGAACCGGTACTGCAATTTATCACGTCTGGCCCTTGCGGGGATGCTTTAAGGAAATCAACCTGGTATTGAATGCAAAACGATTTGCCTACGATCAGTTTAATTCCTTTAATACCACTGAGGGTTCCGCAACCTCCGTATTGCATTATACACGATTTGCACCGGAATTACAGGTAAAATTCCGCAGCAAAAATTTACGATCCAAATTTCAACACCAGCTGAGTTTCCTGAACGTTTCGCTGTGGCGGGATGAGCTGGAGTATAGTTTCGATGCTATTGATTCTGCTTACAAGCCAAACAAAAATGATACGTACCGGAACATTAATCAGTTGATTTACCGGTTTACCAATACCCGTGTTGTAGATCCTTTTGCAGGGATGGTACGGCTGGAACAGGGAAACAATTACAGCAAACTTTCGGCGGAATTTAACTACCGTTTTTCTTATACCCGGTTTAAAAAAGGTGTGGATATACGTTTTTTTGCCGGGGGATTTCTGGATAACGGCAGGGCCAATACGCTAAACAATAATGTAAGGATGAGCGGGTGGGAAGGACGACATGATTACCTGTATGAAGAATATTATTTTGGTCGCAGTGATGTGAGAGGTTTATGGAAGCAACAGTTCCTTGTCAGGGATGGTGGTTTCAAAACACCCACCTTCGTGGGTCAGAGTAACAAATGGCTGGCTGCACTGAATGTTGATGTCGATCTGCCCTTGCCCGTGCCGGTGAGTTTATTTGGAAGCCTTGGAACTTATGAGGGCATTACAACAGTATTTTCCGATCTCGACAATGCAGTGATGTATGAAGGCGGGATTGCAGTAAAACTGTTTCGCAATGTGCTGGAAATTTATGTTCCTTTGTTCTATTCCGATGACATTAACAAAACTTTTGAACTCAACCGGATTGAATTTATTGAACAGGTTCGCTTTGTGTTTAATATCAACAAAATTACGCCTTACGCGATTCGTAATCGCTACCTTGAAACCATCAGATGACAGGTCACGGAAAAAAGATATATTTTATTTCAGATTTTCATCTCGGCGCACCCGATAAAGTGAAAAGCCTGGAGCGTGAGAAACGAATCGTGCGGTGGCTGGAAATGGTCAGGAAAGATGCTTCGGAAATTTACCTGATGGGCGATGTTTTTGATTTTTGGTTTGAATACAAGCATGCCGTTCCAAAAGGATATGTTCGCCTGCTGGGGAAACTGGCTGAGCTCAGCGACCAGGGAATCACACTTCATTATTTCACCGGAAACCACGATATGTGGGTTTTTGATTACCTGCCAAAAGAAATTGGTGTCACCGTTTACAGGGAACCCGTTTCCAGGGTTATTAATACCAAACATTTTTATATTGGACATGGCGATGGACTGGGGCCCGGTGATCATGGTTATAAATTCATAAAAAAAGTATTTGCCAACCGGTTTTGTCAGTGGCTCTTCGCACGGTTACATCCGAATTTCGGGATTCCGCTTGCCCATTATTTTTCGCGCAAAAGCCGTGTTGCTACCGGCACAACGGATGAAAAATTCCTGGGAGAAGAAAAAGAATGGCTGGTGGTTTACAGCAAGGAATTGCTGCAAAAAAAACATTACGATTATCTCATCTTCGGACACCGTCACCTGCCACTTGATATCAAAGTGGGCGATCAAAGCCGGTATGTCAACCTGGGAGAATGGCTGAATTATAATACCTATGGTGTTTTTGATGGAGAAACTTTAAAGCTGGAAATTTTTAAAGGGTAAAGCCCTGTTTTGTGCAATATTCAGCCTCAAAACCTGAATTATAAAGGATTTTCAATAAAAAAACCAAGGTAACTTGGGATTGTCAAATGTTCCTAGTACTTTAGACATCCCTCATATAAAATCCAACCTAAATGATTCTTAAAACTACCTCTTTCATGAAACGATTTGCGTTAGTATTTTGCCTTTTTATTACTCTGATTTGCCCTTCGGGTGCAACCGGAAATTACGACCTCCTCTTTAAAACAGGTCGCATTCCCATTCAACCCAACATTGAATCGTTTATTGCAGATCCTGCTTTACAGCCGGGTGAACTTTTCTCAAATCAGTACTTCCGAATTATCCAGTTCAATGCTATTCCATCTGTTGAGCAGCGCCGGCAACTTGAAATTGCAGGTATCCGGCTCACTTCTTATTTTCCCAACTACGCCTACATGGCCATTATCAGCCATCAGGCAAATCTTACTGCATTAACCAATGCTAATGCCCGGGCAGTGATTCCTTTCCAGGCCAACTGGAAATTATCAAAGCAACTTGCCTCCGGAAATCTACCCGATCATGCAGTATCCGGCAAAAATATTGACCTCGTTGTAAGGTATTATAAAACTCTCGATGCTGTTGAAGTGAATACAGCACTGGAAACTGCCGGAATCACAATTGTAAAACGTTATGATTATGGAAACTGGATTGAAATCCGCACTGATAAATCACGTTTACTGGAAATTGCTGCATTGCCATTTGTATGCGGAGTAGAAGCAGTTGCCCCAGAGTCAACCCCGGATGATGAACGGGCACGCAGTCTTCACCGCTCTAGCACCATCAACACTTACTCACCCATGGGCAGGCATTATGATGGAACAGGTGTTTCCGCAGCACTTGCCGATGACGGTCCTGTTGGACCCCATATTGATTATGAAGGACGTATTGACCAAACCAATACCTCTGCAGCAAACGGTAACGGTACACATGGCGATATGACTGCCGGTATCCTTATGGGCTCAGGAAACCTGAATCCACGATATATGGGAATGGGTACAGGTGCATTTATTTACATTTATGATATTGGCCCCTACAACCACATTCTTAACTCACCATCCTTAAATCAAAACCAAGGTGTGCTTGTTACTTCTACTTCCTACTCGCAAGGCTGTAATGATTATACTACCGATACACAAACCGGTGACCAGATACTGAATGAAAATCCAACACTGTTGCATGTTTATTCTGCCGGAAATAATGGCGGAGGTGAT
The DNA here is from genome assembly GCA_030855635.1 of Bacteroidota bacterium. GTDB lineage: Bacteria > Bacteroidota > Bacteroidia > AKYH767-A > OLB10 > JADKJB01. The sequence goes on from JALYQW010000075.1 coordinate 34,337, forward strand.
TGTGGTTACGGCGCCGGTGCAACCTGGGGAAATATAACAGGTGGCTATAAGCAAGGGAAGAACGTGGTTGCCTGCGGTAACCTGAATTATCTCGATGTGCTTGAAAACAGTTCCAGCCGCGGTCCTTCAGAGGATGGAAGGATTAAGCCGGATATTTGTGCCAATGGAATTGATCAGATATCGACGGATGGACCCAATACCTACCAGGTAGGTGGCGGTACTTCGGCAGCATGCCCCGGTGTAGCAGGTATTATAACACAATTGCACCAGGCACACCGTGATCTCAACAGCGGGCAGACTGCTGACGGTGCTCTTATCAAGGCCTGCATGCTGAATACTGCTGAGGATCTTGGCAACTCCGGCCCTGATTATAAACACGGGTGGGGCAGAGTGAACGCCTTCAGGGCAGTGACCACGCTGGAAGATGGAAGATACCAGAGTGATGTGATAACACAAGGAAGCACAATTAATCATACTATAACGGTTCCCGCCAATACGAAGCAACTTCGGGTCATGCTGTACTGGTCAGATGTTGAAGGTGATCCACTGGCTGCAAAAGCACTTGTGAATGACCTGAACCTTGAGGTAATAGATCCAGGAGCTGTAAATTATTTGCCCTGGTTGCTAAATCCTGCTCCTGTGGCGGCAACGCTGAATGCACTTGCTGTACCGGGTGTTGATGACCTGAACAACGCAGAGCAGGTTACAATTGATGATCCTATTGCAGGATCCTATTCTGTGAATGTTGCCGGTTTTATGGTACCACAGGGACCGCAGAAATATTTTATCGTTTATGAATTTGTGAATGAAGCTGTGAGCGTAACATATCCTATAGGTTACGAAGGTTTTGTTCCAGGTGAAATGGAATCCATTCGTTGGGATGCTTATGGAAATTCAGGAACTTTTACAGTAGAATATTCAACGGATCTTGGATCTAACTGGACATCACTTTCGGCAAATATTCCTGCCACTCAGCGTTATTTTAACTGGACCATTCCAAATACTGTAACAGGCCAGGCACTGGTTCGTGTTACAAGAGGCGCTGTGAGCGGACAAAGTTCGGACGCTTTCAGCATTATTGGGTTACCCCAAAACATTACGGTGGACTGGGCGTGTCCTGATTCCATTCGACTTGTTTGGAATGCTGTTCCTAACGCAATAGGTTATGAGATCAGCCAGCTGGGTACGTTGTATATGGACTCTGTTGCATATTCATCTACCAATTCTGTTATTATAGCGGGAATTAATCCTACATTATCGTATTGGTTTAGTGTAAAAGCATATACTGTTGATAATACAAAAGGTCGTCGTGCCAACGCAATCTTTAAAGGACCAGGAGTACAGAGTTGCCCGATTGCCCTGGATGCCTCCGTAACCGAACTGGTATCACCAGCTGCAACATTGCAAAACTGTCAGGATCTTTCTAATTCCGTCATCACCATCGATGTTGGGAACGAAGGATTAAGTGCACTTACCAATATTCCTGTTTTTTATTCAGTGAATAACGGACCGGTTGTTTCAGAAATTATTACGATAACTTTAAATCCCTTCACCAATACAATTTATAGTTTCACTGCTACTTATGATTTTTCAGTCATAGGTGTTTACGATGTGAAAGTCTGGACTGATTATGTTGCTGACGGGAATCAATACAATGATACCATTGCCAAATCGATCGAAATATATCAGGGCTTGCTGGTAACACTTCCTTACTCTGAAAACTTCGAAACTTTTGTAAATTGTGCCACTGCCAACAATTGTGAACAAACACAATGCGGGCTCACCAACGGATGGCAGAACCAGATGAACCTGGATGTGGATGACATCGACTGGAGAACCAGTGAAGGTTCAACGCCATCGGCAAATACCGGTCCTGACCTGGATTATAGCCCCGGCACTACAACAGGAAATTATTTATACCTGGAAGCGTCGGCGTGTTTTAATAAAGAAGCCATTGCCATTTCACCATGTTTTGATTTAACAACTTCCACCACTCCTGAAATGCAATTCTGGTATCACATGTCGGGTGCTGATATGGGTGATTTGCATCTGGATGTTTATGCAAACGATGTGTGGACAAACGATGTCATGCCTGTAATCAGTGGCGACCAGGGGAACTTCTGGCAGCAGGCTACAGTGAACCTGGCCCCATTTATAGGTCAGATTATAAACATCCGTTTCCGTGGCAACACCGGGAATGACTATACCAGTGACATTGCTATTGATGCTATAAATATTTACGAGGTTAATTCACCCCCTCTCACTAATTTTGTAGCAAGTGCTACTAATATCTGCGTGGGCGAAACCATTACACTTAACGATCTTAGTCAAAACAGTCCGAACGCGTGGGCCTGGGCCATCACACCTGCTACCGGTTATTCCTATGTGAATGGCACAAGCGCCACTTCGCAAAATCCACAGGTACAATTCACCGTATTAGGATTGTATGATGTTTCCTTAACCGCCTCCAATGGATTTGGCAGTAGTAATGTGACTATAAATGCATACATCACTGTTGGTTCAGGTAGTGCAACTCCGCTTGTTGAAAATTTCCAAAGCGGAATATTTCCTCCATTAAACTGGGAAATTGAAAATCCTGACAATGGTATTACCTGGACGAGTGTTGGACCAATACCCGGAAGCGGTGGAATACCTACCAACGCATCATATATTAATAATTTCGGTTACAATTCGGCAGGTCAGGAAGACGGGTTGCTTACTGAAAGAGTTAACCTGGCAGGAGCTATTGCACCAATCGTAACGTTTGATGTAGCACATGCCCGTTATTCTGCAGCATTTGAAGATGCGCTCCGCATAGATATTTCTACTGACTGCGGAATTACATTCTTCCCAACAGGTTATTTCAAACAGGGAACGAATTTGGCTACTACGGGTGATCAAACCGGATTGTGGACACCTGCTAATGCCACGCAATGGCGAAATGATACCCTTGACCTGTCAGGATATGTTGGAAGCGATATCCAGTTGAAATTTGTAAATATCACCGGCTATGGAAATTCCCTGTATATTGACAACATCAATTTTGATGAATCATCAACCGGCATTGCAGATATTCAATCCGGTGCACAAGTGATCTCCATTTATCCAAATCCGGGTTCAGGCTTGTTCACACTCAACGTATCATCACTACATCAGGCCGGAGGAATTTTAAAGGTTACCGATGTGAAAGGGTCATTGCTGATGCAGAAAGCCATTAACATGATGAATGGGACTAACAAATACCAGTTGGATCTTACTTCATACAACAAAGGAATTTACCTCCTTGAATTTCAAAGTGAAAATGTTACAAAAACTATTAAGCTGGTTGTCATGTAATACCGGATAGTTAGAACAGAAAAAAAGAGGTTGTCACACGACAACCTCTTTTTTTTGTTCCGGAATTTCTAAATTTGAAGTTCCGCCATGAAATTTGCTGTAGTTGATATTGAAACCACGGGGTTAAACCTTTCCACCGACAGGATCACTGAGGTAGGAGTGGTGATCATTGAAAATTTCCGGGTGACTGCTACTTACAGCAAACTTGTAAATGCGGGAGTGCCGGTACCGGCAAACATCACACAGCTCACAGGCATTAATGATAAGCTGCTTTCAAATGCCGGTGATTTTGCTTTGATTGCTGAAGAATTGAATGAACTTACAAAAGGATGTATAATAGTTGGACAACATGTTCAGTTTGATTATTCCTTTTTAAAGGATGAAATGCGTTGCGCCGGCATAGCATTTACGCGCAAGACGTTATGCACTGCAGAATTCGCTAAATTATTGCATCCCGGTTTGCGGTCTTATTCACTGGCTTCCTTGTGTAAGCATTTTAATATTATCAACACGCGTCCGCACCGTGCTCTTCCTGATGCGGAAGCAACTGCTGCTATTTTTCTTATTATGGCAGATGAAAAAGGGCATGACTTTTTCGAATTACTTTTCAATACACGCACAGTATCCCAACTGATCCCGGTCCACCTCCGGGAAACCGTTTATAAAAAATTACCGGCAACACCGGGAGTTTATTATTTCATAGGTAAAAATAACAAGCCTGTTTACATTGGCAAAGCCGCCAAAATTAAGAACAGGGTACTGTCTCATTTCAGGGGAGAAGGCAACAGTCTGAAAATTCTTGCCACCGCTTCTGCAATAAAAGAAATCAGGTTCCAGGAAACTGGGAATGAACTATTGGCTGCTTTGCTGGAAGACCATGAGATAAGGCATTACTGGCCGGGGCTGAATTCAGCTCAGAAGAAAACTATTTCCCGTTACGGAATTGTGCATTACAAGGATCAGCGCAATCAATGGCGCATGGGAATAACACGGGCAGGAAAACAACATTGTTTCACGTTGTATTTTCACCAATATCATTTAGCTACCGAATATATCCGTGCTAGAGTGAACCATTACGCACTGGATAGTTTTTTATGTGGACTGCCATCGGGTCAAAATGTTGCTGTTGATGATCACAACCGGAATTTTGATGTGATGATTAAAGAAGATCAGGAGAATAAAAGTGCTTCGGTGTATTTTTCAAAAGGCAGAACGGAGCAGGAAAAAGGGTTCATCTGGGTAGAGAAAGGTCGTTATAAAGGATTTGGTTTTATTCCCGAAGGAGCGCAACTTTCAGATGCTGTTTTTCAGGACAACCTCACGCTTCGTTACTCCAGCATCACCAGCGAATCGATTATCGGCAATTTAATTAAAAAAGAAACTCCCGCTTTTACATTCCGGATATAAAAAAAGCCCCGCTGGTGCAGGGCTGTATTCAAGCTTAATAATCACAATATTGTTAATTGTTTGAGTTAGTTCCGACATATTACTCCGGTTTAGCAAACAATAGCAATGGCACAATAGTACTGGAAGTATTATGAAGATGAGATGAATTAAAGTATGAAATAACGATACAATTACGATGGAAAACCGTCAGGGGTATTCATCCGTTTGATTTGTCACCTCTGTTTCAACCAGTTCAACCGACCGCTCCTTAACAGGAGGAAAGAAAAAGTCGAGCGGGTAGGTAAAAAACCATGCGGTTAAAAGGTTGACCAGCTTCCACGTTTGCCGGAATCTGACATTCCGTGCTTGTATTGCAGTATAAATAGCCAACCCGAAACTGACAATAAAGTTGGTTAACCCAATCAGTATAATGGCTGAAAGTGTCCAGAAAATCATATCTGTTTCAACTTTGTTTCCAAGGCTTTGAGTGGCAAATCCGAAACTTCCTGTAATGAAAGTTACGTGCCTGACATCTACCGGCAATCCGGTGATAAATCCGATAAAAGGCATAAAAGCCAGCAGCAATCCAAGAATAAAATTTCCCGAAAGGCTGCCCAGGTTTTCACCAATGTAATGAGCTATCTTTTTTCTTCGTGGCTCCGCCATTTTTTGAAGCAAGGGATGGGCGAAAATTCTTTCCGGAATGCGGTTAAATACTGATTTGTTATCAAAATAACCGGAGATCAAACCAGCGCTGAAAAGCAACATTCCTGCAATAGCAGCATACCAAACCGAATAGGAATTAACAGGATGCAGCTCAGTGATCATAATTGTGGCTTTTTCTTCACCGGCAAGGTGAATTCCTGTTGTGAGTGTAAAAACATACGACAACAACCAGGCAACCGGAAAAACCATCACCAGGTTTCCCGCAAAGGAAATAAACTGTGTTCTCGAAATTTTAACAATCATTTTGGCCAGATTCGATATTCCAATGTTGTCATTTGCATGACCTTCCAACGAACCCGCCAGCAGGGTTGCCGTCATAGCGGGCTGCTTGGTTGCCAGAATAAAGCCTGCGAAATGTATGACAAGAAAACCGATTCCGTAATTCAGTCCGTTGAACAGAGCCAGTATAAATGGCGGCAAATGTATGTGGGACCCTGCAACTTTTATTACCACCATTAAGGCCACTATAAAACCTCCACCCATGGCATACTTAAAAAATTCCCAGTATTCTTTGCGATCATTTGAAATGTAATGTTCACCGGTTTTGGCTGCATGTTCGGTAACCTGAAAGGCAAGTAGTCCAATATTAGAAGAAAATTGACGGAAAATACTGTCGCGGGTATTCTCATGAAAAACCAGTTCCTTAAATAAACGGATTACGGCATATTCCTGCTGATTATGCGTCTCGTGGAGTATCTTAAGTAAAAGCTTGAGCCGGTGAACATGCTGATCGAGTTTAATGATTTGATATGTGAGACCCATGCTTGCGCCGATGAGATCCTTATTTAAGCGCACATAATGCAATTTTTCGACACAATGTGCGAGCGTTTTGAGTATGGCCAGGTAAGCTTCTGTTCCATTTCCGGGAAGCACTTTCATAGAACGAAGTGCTTCCACGTAAAGCGTAATTTCCTGGTTTTGGTGGAAGAACGGGGAATCGAGGGTGCTGATGCCGGGCACCTTGGCAACAAGCAAAGGATCGAGTCCCAGCACCACGATGCGATGACTCAATATCAGGATCGAATTCAATACTTCATTCAACTCAGGTCCATCGGGCAACAGCCGGATCTTAAAATCAATTTTATTAACTATTTCCAGCCAGATTTCATTGGGAATTTCATTCACCCATTTATGATCCCATGGCTTGTTAAAAATGGTATTGAGCGCCGTCTCCAGTCCCTGGGGGTTTTTTAGAGGAGGAAGCATGGAATGCTTGATTTTCTGAACCACATCTGAAAAAAATCCTCCGGTAGAAATTAATCCGGATTGAGTAAAAAGTGTAGTGGAGGAGGTAACGGAATTCAGGTAAGCAAAATGGATCAGCAACACTGCCCGTAAGTCCGCATTCGTATTAATCAGATTAATGAGTTCCCGGATTCGTTTTACAGCAAATTCCGTTGACTCCAGTCGGCCCGGACGAATACCTGCCACCAGGGTGGTAAGCACCTGCAAACTTCCTGCCTTTTGGTCACTGATGACGGCTTTAAAATCCATAAATAAATTCTCCCGGTGCGAAAATAGGAACTAAAGATGGAATTTGGTGCGGGGATAGTATTACTCATGTTTTTCCGGTTCAGAGCGTTGTGCAGTAAATAATGAAACCTAAGTTAAATACTGAACAGAACAAGCTATTCCTTTACCATTTTTTTAGTTTTGTTAACTGCTCCGTCAATCAGCAGGGTATAAGAATAAATTCCACTTGCAAGGTCGTCTCCGTACACTGTTAGAGTACCTTCACCTTTATGAGTTATATCAAATGAATTTAAGACTTTTCCGGAAAAATCATAAAACAAAATCGTAGCAGAATGAACGTAATATGGAATGGAGTAAGTAATTTCGGTTTTATCCTTGAATGGATTTGGAGAATTTTGATTCAGAATAATGGAAGATTTATTTGACAATTGAATGCTTGTTCTATTTTCATTTCCCGGAGTAATAACTGGGGTTGCACAACAATTGAGTAAAGCTGCTTCCAGTGAATCCATTCTTGCATTTTGTTGTTTGATGGCAGTAAATAAAACAGGAATTAAACCGGCATAATTAACCGACTTGAAATTGGTTTGTGGTGTAATCATATTACCACTGCTATCATATTCTGATGGATGTGCAATATATGTTACCAGGCTGGGAACAACCGCTTCAAGATCCTGTGCCAAAAATCCGAACTGATCACCCACTGGCAGGTTTAATTGAGGATAAGAATTCAATTTAAAATCATAAGTTTTTGCTTCAAGTTGATCGATAATATCATTTACATCTGTTAAAGGTGTTATATTTTGTTTCAAATTGGAATCTGAAACCGTAATGAAATCAGTTGCATAAACACGTCCGGCAAAATAAGCTGAAGTAGGCCCGTTATTAAAATTACTTACATAGAGTTTGGCAGGAGTGGCAGGAGGTGATGGAAGTAAAGGAGGTACAGGTGGTATAGGAGCCGGAACAACAGTCGTAGAAGGATTGGTGAAACCTATTCCCACTTGTTGTTCAAAACCCTGTTGGGATGCCAAAGTAAAACAGTTAGAACAATTTACCCGACCAATTTGAAAATCCTGATTCAAAACCGTAAAATGTAAGTTCATCTCCGGTAGTGTTATCGTGCCCGGAACTCGTTCCTCCGAAAGTATTGTTTGCCCCGTTGATATTATTTAAACCTGCTTCAAATCCCAGAAAAGTAAGATTTCGTCCGGTGGTATTCATGCTACCTGAATTTCCACCTACAAAAGCATTGTTATTACCTGTTGTATTTAAATTTCCACTTCCAGATCCAATAAATGTGTTTAAATCAGCAATATTATTTTCACCGCTTCCATCGCCAAAGAATGCATTATTATCTCCAATACTCAATCTACCAGAAAAATTACCGTAAAATGCATTTCCATCACCTGTAGAATTTTGACCAGTTGAGACGCCTAAAAAACTATTATTTTGACCTCCATTATTTTCTCCGGAACGACTTCCAACATATACACTTTCGCCGGTATTTAAACCAGCAAATCCAGCATTCCAGCCTACAAAAGTGTTGCCGCCATTAGAACCACTGTGAAATTCCCCTGAATGCGCACCAAGATAAGTACAGGAAGCAGCACTTGTTTCCCATCGGCCAGCATTAAAGCCAAGAAAAATATTATCAGTGGTGATATTGGTTTTTAAAATAACTTCATCTTCCCAGCGGTAACCCGAGTTAGGGAAAGTGCCGGGTATGAGGTTGATGTCATTTGCAACTTCCTATTGAAAGGCGGGGGACGCTGCTCCAATACCAACGTATCCCGAAGTTCCAAGTATTGTCATTCGTAAGTTATTGAATGTTCCATTGCCTGCAAAGGTGTAAAAGTTGATCGGTTGCGCTAGTTCCGTTTTGATATTGAGAGGTGGTGAGCCTGCAGTTGAATTCCAGCCTACAAAGTCATTTGCCACAGAATAAGTGTTTGATGGAATCGTTATCTGACCAGTTCCGTAAATTGGTATAATTAAAATAATACAAGAATTTTATACTTAGTGGTGCTTGCTTTCATATTTTTAAAATTTTAATGATTAGAATTTTATTATTGGTTTTTATTTTTCCAAAATATATTCCAGAACTTAATTCTGAAAGATTCAAAACAACTTCACGTTTATTATTTCAGCAATATATTTTATTCTTTTGGCTTGTACATCAAAAATTTCTATTTCTGAAATATCTGTATGATTAATTGAAATACTTAAATTATATTTACATGGATTAGGAAATATTTTCAATCCAAAACTATCAGCCAAATCGACGAGGGCGGTTAAGGTATCATGTATTACCAGAATATCATCAATATAATAATACGCAACGGCAGAGAATGGAAGATTATGTATTGTGTCTGTATTTGAATCATCAAAAAAGTTTCCTACAAGCAGATATTGATAACTTGAATCTGCCACGAAACTCCCTGAAATTGTTGTCCAGTTCAATGAATCTGTAAGAACTGCATTTGAATTAATATGACTAAAGTTATTTACGGGATAGGAAGTGCCTGGAGAATAAAGCTGGGTTGAAAATAAAATCCTATATTATTTGATGCAAGATTTGCTATGGCACCCGACCAACTGACTTTCATAGATGCAGTGTACTTTTGCCCAGCCGCTAATGGGCTTAGCAACTCACAAGTAATAATTTCGCGTATGTTTGAACCAGATTCAGTAAATGTAACTAATCCAACATAGGCAGAGCCTGTTGCCGGGTATTGAAATCCCCGCAAAATTATATGGAACCGAAGTGTTTCCAGTAATAAAATCGCACTCATGGAAATAATCAGGTGATTCATAAACGACACTCCAAAATGCACAATTATTCAATTGATTGGCAGTTGTTGGGCACGCCAATGTATCCTCAAAACTCGGATTCGGCACCAGGTTTTGCGAATACAATACCCCGATGTTGATTGAAACTATTACAATAATTAAAAAAAGATATCTCATGATTTAATGAATTAAGTTTGCAGAGGAAAAATACGTTGACAGTGAAAGTACAAGATTTTTTAATAATACGGTAATAAAAAATTCTCAATGATTAATATCCAATGAAGAAGGGTAGTATGGCAGTAACTAATTATTGAAAGCCACCAACCTCTGAGTTTTGCGTTTTTTTTAAGATGAGAAACCTAATGACCTCAATTATTTTCTCCGGAACGACTTCCAACATATACAGTTTCAGCAGAGTTTATTCCGAGAACAAAACAAGCTATTCCTTCACCATTTTTTTAGTTTTGTTAACTGCTCGTCAATCAGCAGGGTATATGAATAAATTCCACTTGACCATCTCCCTTTTCATTCGAATTTATTTTAATAATATAATTTTCTGTGATAAAATTCGATGTTGGAAGAAAATATTTATAAAATAAAATCCGTTTTCTAATTGCTGAATATCAATTGGCTTTTTTTGAGAATACTCATTCAGGTACTGCTTTAAAACTTTTTTTCCTGTTGTGTTATAGATCTCAATAGAATTTATTTTTTCAGTAGATTCGAGATTTATCAATCCTTGAGTGATCAAAACTCGGGTTCGGCACCAGGTTTTGAGCCTCTGCCTTATAAGTAGGAAGAAGGAGCATTAAAATTAAAATGAATGGATTCTTAGATGAAGGAACATTCATGTATTTTGTATTTGTAAATATAAACAAGATTATTGATATATAAAATTATACCTAGAGAGTTATGTGATTGGTTAGTAATGAATTTACCGAAACCCTCATTTCGGGAGCTATGTTCTATTCTTTTCAAGGCAGCGCAATAAAATAAAATTGCTGCATTGTTTTTTGTTACTTCAAAACCTGAAAATTAAAAAGCCATCCCAACTTTCGTCAGGATGGCTAAAAAGGCTGATACGGTGCGATTACTTTCTACTTCCAACAATGACCAGGTCATTTACCTGGACTTCAGTAATGTACTTCTTCACACCGGCTTTGTCTGTGTAGTTGCGGTTTATGAGTTTTCCCTCAATCACTACTTCACTACCTTTCTGGAGATACTTCCCCATAAACTCGGCCGTTTTGCCCCAGGCGACAAGGTTGTGCCACATGGTCTCAGTCACTTTTTCTCCTTTGTTGTTCTTAAACGATTCGTTGGTGGCCAATGAAGCCTTGGCCAGTTTGTGGCCACCATCCGTGTCCTTCACTTCCGGGTCCATGCCCAGGTTTCCGATTAACGTAACTTTGTTTCTTAAATTCATGATTTTAAAATTTTTTGATAAGAAAAGTTTTAACTTTGTTAGAAATAATTTTTTGGTACTTTGATAACCTGCCATTTTTAAAAGCGTTTTGAAAAATTGACATTGCAAGTATAATCACGATTTTTAATTCTACCTGTTTTCAACCGGGTATAAGCGTTTATAAACATTTATTTAAACTTTTTAAACTTACTTTTCTATGGAAAAAATGTGTGTGTCGTGCGGTGAGAGAGTCACCGGACGGGCTGACAAAAAATATTGCAACGAGGCCTGCAAAAATGAATTTCACAACCGGAAATCGAACCGTCAGTCGCCCGCCGAAAAAGCCCGCATGACCGCAGCGCGAAAAAACCGTTCCATACTTAGTAAAATTGAAGCTTCCGGACTCACACAAATCGGGAAAACAGAACTGGAACTCTGTGGTTTTAACTTCGAAGCACTAACCGGTTTGAAAATGCTCGGTAAAGGAAAATTTTTACTCTATTGTTTTGATTACCAGTTGCAGCTGCAGAAAGAAGAATGGAGGATTGAGAGAATTTAAAATGTGGAATGGAAAAATGAGTGAATGGGTGAAATAACCTATGACTTTCCCTTTTTCCCCTATGACCAATGACTCTTCCTGTTATATTATCATTATAATTCGTAGTGATGCTCTTATGGGAGGTTCCAATATTACAATTAGTAATGTATCAGGCCGGATAATAAAATCACACGATTCCGGTAATATTGATTATACCATGACCGAAAAGATCAGTATGAATGGATATGTTTCAGGTATTTACTTTGTTCGATTGCATACGCAAAGCGGAACCCAGGTTCGAAAAATGTTTTTTGAAAAGAAATAAAATTTCCATAAAGAAGTATTTATCACATTCGCAGATACGTCCCGCAGCATTTGTAAACGATCACCTGATCATTGAAAGGTGGAGAAAGCTCCTGTTAAGAATTGCAGGTTCTAATCACCAGGCGAGTGGAGTCGAGCCGCATCTTATTTTCATGGTAAGCATAGTCGAACCTCAATAAGTGAGCACATTAAAAACCCCGCCGGTAACAGCTTTTGAAGTACCGCTTATCGTATCGGTTGCCATAAAGGCAAAAATTCCTGAAACAGATTTAGCTGTGGTGTCGAATTCATAAAAAGTGATGGAACCGTTTGTATTGGATAGAAAAACATTTCCTTGTAAATCGCGGAATTCTCCCCGGAACTGCGTACCTGCAGGAATTGTACCCGCCCTGAATGGGCCCGAATAATAAAGGGTGATATTGCTGGATTGGTTGGTGCCATAAAACCGTATCGTACCCGGTCCCGAAATAAATGCATTCCTGGATGTGGAAGTCCAGTTCATGCCGTTGATCGAAGCCGATAAACGGGCATAGCAGGGATCGCATGATCCGCCGCAATCAACCGCCACCTCATCCTGGTTACGAATGCCATCAGCGCAGGAAGGACAACTTGCTGGGCAGGGACCGCCACAATCGACACTCTGTTCCCCCTGATTCCGAACCCCGTCAGTACAAGTACCCGTATTATCGATTTTTTCGGAGCAGGAAGCCATCATCAGTACTATAATACCCATCAACACTATTAATTGCTTCATGTAATGCATTTTTGATAATGGTACGGCAAATAACTGTCTTGGTTTCAAATTCTTCATCGCAATTTCTTCCGGCGAAAGCCTTTAACACCACCGGGCTTTGTAACTTTGCATCGTGAACTACCTCAGCGCAGAAGGGCTTTCGAAAGCCTTTACCGAAACAAAACTCTTTTCAGGAATCAACATTTCTCTCCAGAAGAATCAGAAAATGGGACTCATTGCCGCCAATGGAAGCGGTAAGTCAACCCTGTTGAAAATTTTGTCCGGCCTGGAAACTGCTGATAGCGGTACCATTAGCATCCGCAACTCTATTACCCTGGGCTATCTTGATCAGGACCCTTACCTGAATCCTTCCTCGAAGGTGATTGATACCCTCTTCGATTCCTCCAATCCCGTGTTGAAAGCTTTGGGTGATTATGAAGCTCAATTGGATTTGGGTGATAAAGCTGATCCTGTTCACCTCCAGCAGCTGATGGATCTTATTGATTCGCTGGGTGCCTGGGATTATGAAGCACGTGCCCGCGAAATACTTTCCCGGCTCGGATTGCACGACCTGGAACAGCTTGCCGGCAGTCTCTCAGGAGGACAGAAAAAACGGGTTGCATTAGCTCGGTTACTCATTGAAGCACCCGATTTATTGTTACTGGATGAACCTACCAATCACCTCGATCTGGAAATGATTGAATGGCTGGAAAATTATTTATCGAACCTGAATAAAACCGTGCTGCTAATTTCGCACGATCGGTATTTTATCGATAATGTTTGTGATTCCATTGGTGAACTTGATTTCGACAGGATCCATATCTACAAAGGCAATTACGCTTATTACCTCGAAAATAAAGCGGAACGGGAATTTCGAGAGGGCCGTGAAATTGACAAGGCCAATAACTTGCTCCGCACGGAACTGGAATGGATGCGCAGGCAACCCAGAGCAAGAGGTACCAAACAAAAAGCACGTATCGATTCATTTTATTCACTGGAGGAAAAAGCCAATTCCGCCCGACCCGATGAAAAAATGCAAATCACCATGCAAATGTCGCGCATGGGAAGTAAGATTCTGGAGCTGGAGAATGTATGTAAAGCTTATGGGGAAAAAGTGTTGCTGAAAGATTTTTCGCATACTTTTAAAAGAGGTGAAAAGATCGGGATTGTGGGGCCAAATGGTTCGGGAAAATCCACTTTGCTGAACATGATAATGGGTACGGTTAAACCGGATGCAGGACGCATTAAAGCAGGGGAGACGATGGTGTTTGGCTATTACTCACAGGATGGTTTGCTTTTACAAGAAGACAAACGCGTAATTGATGTGGTTAAGGATATTGCAGAATATGTTGAAACCGGTGATGGAAATTATATGGCAGTAAGCCAGTTCCTGAATCATTTCCGGTTTAAGGGTTCAAAGCAACACACCTTTGTATCGAAACTGAGCGGTGGTGAAAAACGAAGATTGTATTTATTGACGGTGCTTCTCAAAAATCCGAACTTCCTCATTCTTGATGAACCAACAAACGACCTGGATATTGTGACGCTGAACCTGCTTGAAGATTTTCTTCAACACTACCAGGGCTGCATGCTTCTTGTTACCCACGACCGCTATTTTATGGACCGTTTGGTGGATCATATTTTTGTACTCGAGGAGAAAGGAAATGTGAAAGATATCAATGGCAACTATACTGATTACCGTGATCAGATGAAGGAGGACCTTCGTGAAAAACAGGAACAACTGCGTTCAGTAAAAGAGGTGGTGAAGCCTGTGAAGGAAAAAAAGAACAAACTCTCTTTTCAGGAAACTAAAGAACTCACAGCCGTGGAAAAAGAAATCGCCAACCTGGAAGAGAAAAAAATCAAACTCGAAAAAACCCTCTCCGACGGAACCACTGAAGCACCTACCATTGCAGTTGCATCAGTTGAGTATGGAAAAGTGCTGAAAGAAATCGATCTCAAAACCATGCGGTGGTTAGAGCTCTCTGAAAAAGCTAATTAAGAATACGTTACTTTTAAACGATACGGCAAGCAGTAATCTCTCAAATCACATCATTATTCAACCACTCATTAATCATCCCACTAAACCTGTTTGAGTACTGTTTCTCTTTAAAACTCACAACAGAAACAGCTCCGCGTATCACATTGGTCAGGATCAATTCTTCAGCATCATTGAGATCCTGCTCTAAAAGGGGTTGTTCTGATAAACTCAATCCTTGTTCAAGTAATAGCCGTATAACTTGTTTTCGCATCACACCATCGAGGCAACCTTCGGTTAGTGGTGGTGTGATAAAATGATTTTCCTTACGGAGAAACAAATTAGAGTTGGTGGATTCTACAAAATGGTTCAGATCGTTTTTTATCAGCAGGTCATCCATTCCTTTTCGGGATGCTTCCATGCCTGCTGCGATGTAAAGTAAAGCACTCAATGTTTTCAGGTTCGAAAGCATGCCGCGCGACTTATAATCTGCTTCAAAGACATCTGCCAAAAGGCCGTTTGGAGCGATGCTATAAACCGCAGCAATACTGCCTGTTACCGACAAGTGCCACGCACTATCTGAATTCAGCGGCGCATACAGGCCTTCTGCTACACGATAAATTATCAATCGCATGCGACAATGTTGCTGCTTGTTGCGGAGCACTAAATCAGCTATTGATTGCTGCAAAGCCGCACTATTTAAATTTCCCGGCAACGGAATTCCAAGGAGTTGCAAACTATTCACCAGTCGCGACCAGTGATCGGACAGGAACAAGGGTTTTTTATTACGAACGCAAATGGTTTCAAAAACGCCGTCTCCATAGCGGAAAGCACGGTTTTGTGCATCAAACAAAAGGGTGTTGCATTCCACCATCCGGCCGTTAACTATTTCATAAAAATTTGAACCGGAATTCATATCAGCGAATCGCATGAATCACCTGTTGCAGCCCGGTGTTCACTTCAATCAATATACCTTTTACTCCGGCACCCTCACCGGCCTGTATATCGCGTTCACGGTCACCAATGAAATAGGAGCGTGTGGGGTCAATGTTAAACTTTGCAACAGCCTTTTCCACCAGCAGCGATCCCGGCTTCCTGCAAAGGCACTTGCCAAACGTCTCGTGATGCGGACAATAATACGCTTCGGTAATGGTGATTCCTTCCCGCTCAAAAACGGCTTTCATATAGTCGTGCAGCACATCAACATCTTTATGGGTATACAGCCCTTTGGCAATGCCGGCCTGGTTGGTAATTACGATCAGCAAATAGCCACGCTTCTGAAATTCACGACAGGCTTCAAAAACCCCATCCACAAATTTGAAATCTTTTATTTTCCAGGTGTAATTCAATACATCCACGTTGATAACACCGTCGCGATCGAGGAATATGGCTTTGTTTGACATCATTAAAAGGAAGAAAGCTGATCAAGAAAATGTAAAAATACAGAGGGCTTTAGCGCCACCGTGAACACCACACCGAAAACCGCTCCCCAAAAATGTGCATCATGATTGATAAAGTCGCCGCCTTTTTTATCCATGTAATAACTGTAAGCCAGGTAGGCCACGCCAAGAAAAATTCCGGGCAAACCGATGATTCCATAAAGATAAACTTTCTCAAGCGGTTGAAATAAAATGGCGGTAAACAACACCGCGGCAACTGCGCCCGAAGCGCCCAATGCATTATAACCGGCATTGTGCATGTGTCGCTTATAGCTTGGCGCAATTGAAATAACGAGTCCGCCCAGGTAAAGCAATATGAAATAAAAAACAGCCTTCTCTTCAAAAATGGCTTCGTAATAGCGTTCCACCACATTTCCAAAACTCCATAACACCAGCATATTCACAATAAGGTGCATCCAGTCGGCATGAATAAAGCCGGAAGTAATAAACCGGTACCACTCACGGCGTTCGGTGATCATGTACGGGTTGAAAATAAGCCGCTGCATCAGGTTATGGTTGTAAAGTGCCATTATTGATAAAACAACAGTAATTCCTACTATCAGGTTTGTCATAAGCAGGTTGCAAATATAAGATTTCCCTTGGTAAGGGAATTCTGTTTTAGGGGTGAGCTGCTGTTAATATCTAAAACAAAACAGGCTGCCCTAAAGAAGGCAGCCTGTTTTATAGCAACGGTTTTAAACGGTATTAATACCTAACCAGCTTGCTTGTCACAAAACTGTTGTTATCATTAACCCTGATAACATAAGCACCTGTTCCAAGCGTAGCAATGTCAAGAACAAAACTGTTTGGACCCTGGGTAACGCTGAGCTCTTTCGAAATCACAACACGACCGGTAAGATCATAAACATTCAATTCCACATTACTTTGTTTCGCTGAAATCAAATTAACACTCATCTGGTTATCATTGAACTGGTAGGCATTCAGCGAAAGCACAGAGGAAGTTGGCTCGTTAATACCAACCAAACATGCAGGATCACCATCAGGATACAAAACAAACATCACTGACTGACCTGTGTAGGTACAGGAAGGATCCAGGACATAGCTGGTAATATTAGTTCCTGTTCCGGTAGCATTTCCGTAAACAACTGGAGTGAAATAGTAAGTTCCGGGAACAAACGGAGCACCGGAATTAATAAGTGTAGTATTAATGGTTGCAGGAACCGGGAACAGCACGCCTGTACCACCGAGGATACCAGGCTGTGACAGCGGATCGGTATTAAAGCTGATGTCACCTGATGAAACAATCATGCTCCATCCGAAAACAGTTCCAACTGTTGGAGCTGCTGCGCCAATTGTAGAAACAAATAACGTATCACCAAAACAGATGGTTGAATCAAGTGCTGAAATAACGCCGGAGTTGATGCTTGGGTCACCGCAGGCAACAATAGATAAAGGCTCAAACTTAAAAATTCCATCAGATGAAGGAGACGTAGTAAAACCACCCGCCCACATAGTGTTAATATCCCAAACACCTAATGCAGTACGTTGTGTACCTGTTTCAATGTCGGTCCATGTTAAACCACCATCATTACTAAAAGAAGATCCTGTGAAACCATTGGTAGCATCAGCTCCTGTAGAAACAATGCGTGAAGCAGTTCCGGGTACATAAGCAAGATCACTTCCGAACATATTTCCGGTAACGGTACCTGCACTCCAGGTAGCACCTCCATCAGAGGTTCTTCTAACGGTGTTGGTACCTGTGATAGCCGCATATAACCTTGCAAAACCATTCAAGGCATCATAAAATACAATATCAATAGCACCATTTGCAGGAACAGTAAGTCCTGTTGAGGAAACTGTCCAGTTCAATCCTTTGTCAGTTGACTTGTAAACACGGCCTTTATTGGTATCAAACCAGATCGTGTTACCGATAACTTCATAATGGTTTACGATTCCATACTCACCGGCTAGCGGGGCTGGAATGTTTGCCGAAGGAACAGGAACCCATGTGGTTCCGCCATCGGTTGTAGTGTACAATTCAAATGCTGACGGGTTAGGGTCACCCATAGAGAAACCTTCATTAGCATTCCAGAAATGAACTACGTTAGGGAAGGAGGTAGCGTTGTAGATAGTGCCAACACCTTGTTGATTCCAGGTTACTCCGCCATCAGCAGTTTTCCAGATACCGCCACCGCTTCCGGCAACAGCATTGTACATAACTGCCCATGCAGTAGAAGCATCCAAACCAAAGATCATCGACCATGCATGTGTTGCAGGAGCAGGAACTACACCAGGAATCCAGGTATCACCGCCATCAATTGTTACAGAATAGTCGCGGATATCAGCAGCTGCACCGGATCCATCATAGGAGGAAATCCATACGGTAGCAGAGTCAACAACACTCACATTAAATACGCCGGTTGACATTATCGGAAAGCCGGTAGCCTGGGGAGTCCAGACTCCCTGTGCCGAAGCTCCGATCACAGTAAGGCTTAAAGCAGCCAGTAATAGTAATTGTTTTTTCATTTTATATATTAGGTTTTTGATTTTAAGTATCAGCAAAAATAATACATTATTTTTTATAAAACTTGGTAAGGTTTTATATATTATATAATAATCTGATTTAAAATGATTTAAATAGAATTATTAAAGTGAAGGTATAATAATAAAAAGCCAGTTTACAGAGACGGTAAATGTTACAAAAAGGATGCAGTAGTTCCGGAATTTTTTAATTTCGGTCAGGCGTGTGGAAATTTTTTAAACTCTTTTTATTTTTCATTTATAAATTTTAAATTCGCTTTGCTTTTTTAACAACTTTTCGTTGCATGAAAATTTTCAGCAGGTTCCCCGTTTTCAGGGTAGTCATTCCGTTTTCAATTGGCATTCTTGCAGTTATTAAATCCAATGGCACGCTTACTACCATGGCGGCGTTTTCAACGATAGGATTTGTATTATCGGTTTGGTTCACACTAAAAAATTTCGCCAGTGGAAAATATGCGCAGCGGTGGCTGGCGGGCATTCCGTTTTATTGTTGCTTTTTCGGACTGGGTGGTTTGCTGACGTGGTTGCACCAGGGTGTAAATCATAGAACTCATTTTAAAGATTTTAAAAATTCCGGTTGTTTTATTGCACAAATCCACTCCGAACCTGTGCGAACTAAAAATGGATACCGCTTTATTGCTGCCATTAGTGCCGTTCAGATGCCCGAAAAATGGCAGGCAACAAATGGCAAGGTGGTAGTCTACCTGCAGGATACCACACACAGTTTCCCTGGAAATGCGGGAAACAAGTTATTGTTTGCAGGAACTGTTTCCAACATTAAAGCACCTTCGAATCCGGAAGCATTTGATCCGGGTGAATTTTATGCCGGCCAGGGGGCCTGGCACAGCGTTTATATTCCGGCAAACAAGTATCAGATGCTTGACACACCTGTGCAAAAAACCATATTTACGTATGCCAGGATGTTAAGGGATTTGATGCTGGAGAAACTGCAACGGCATTTGGGCAAAGCCGACCTGGGTGTAGCGGGAGCGTTATTGTTGGGTTACGAAGACTGGCTTGATCCGGAACTGGAAGGATTCTGGCAAGGTGCCGGTGTGTTGCACGTGTTGTGTGTGTCAGGAATGCATGTGATGCTCATTTATGTTATCCTTGCCGGGATGCTGGGGTGGATGGAAAAATATCCGCTGTTACGTCATCTGCGTTATATTTTACTCATGGCATTGATCTGGTTTTATGCCATGGTCACTGGTTTTTCACCATCCGTAATCCGCGCAGCGGCCATGATCAGTTTCGTAATCGCCGGGAATTGGATCAACCGTGAAGCTTCCATTTATAACCTGTTATGCAGTTCATGCATGCTCATGTTTATAATTAACCCGTACCTGCTGATAAGTGCAGGATTTCAATTGTCGTTTTTAGCGGTATGCGGCATCATCTTTCTGCATAATTTAATTTTGCCACTATGGAATGCACCCAATAAATTTCTTCACAAAGTGTGGGAACTTATTTCTGTTTCTCTGGCAGCCCAACTCTCCACGTTTCCATTAAGCCTTTTTCTCTTCCACCAGTTTCCCAATTATTTCCTTATCGGGAATTTGCTGATCATTCCGTTATCAACAGCAGTTATGTACAGCGGATTACTCCTGCTGGTGACCGATTGGATTCCTTACACAGGTATTGTAACAGGAACAGTAACTTCATACGGCATACAGGCTTTGAACTGGTTGGTTATTGCCATTGGTAATTTACCGGGAGCGCTTACTGAAAATATTTACCTGAGTGCTTTTGAAACCATTATTCTTTACCTGTTGCTGATTTTTATTCCTGTATGGCTGGTGTACAAATCACGAACCTGGCTGTTTACGTGGATGTTGTTGTTGACTATTCTCTTTTCAAACAGAATTTTCCTGAACTGGAACGCTGCATCCAATGAGCAACTCACCGTATACGACAGCAATGGCAAATCAATAACTTCACTACTTCTTGGAAGATCAGCTACAGTGCTGAAGGATTCTTTAACCGACGAAAAGGCCTTTAAATATGCTGCAGGGGAACACCTCATAAGTAGTTTTATTAATACTACCCATCACCAACTTTTGTCAAGCGGTTATGTAACACGCATTCAATCAAGATTGCCATTTACAATTTACATTGCAAAGGATTTTAAGAAAAACCAGCGGTTTCCCGGAAAGTTAACAGTTGAAAACAAGTCGATATTAATACTTGGAGGGCACCTTTCGGTGGATGCCGGGTCAGCAATACAGGTGCTAGGCCCGGTGTTGGTGATATTTGACAGTTCCTGTAAAAGATACCAGGTAAAAAAACTTGAGGAAGACCTGCGCCTGAAAGGAATTGCGACTTTCAATGTTGCAGAAAAAGGCGCATTTCAGCTGCCGGCAAATCAATCATCCTACAATTTCAGATAGCGGAAATGTACGGTCGAGCTTTACGCGACCCTCAACATCTTTCACCGTACAGCATTCATGCACCGGATCGTGTTCAAAGAAAAGGTGATAGTTGCCTGCAGCGGCTTCCTTTATAAATTGTGCCTTTTCGTCGAGTGATATGAGGGGTCTTGTGTCATAAGCCATCACAAAGGGAACGGGTATATGTCCTGTTGAAGGAAGCAAATCAGCCATATAAACTAAAGTAATATCCTTGTATTGAATATGCGGAATCATCATGGCACCTGTATGACCGTGAACAAATTTCACTCTAAAACCCGGAAACAATTCAGCTCCGTCGGTAGTGTGTTTCAATTGGCCGCTTTCGCTGACTGGCAAAATATTTTCTTTAAGGAAAGATGCTTTTTCACGCGGATTGGGTTTTGTAGCCCATTCCCAATGTTCGGTATTACTCCAGTAGGTGGCGTTTTTAAATGCAGGCTCATAACCGGTGCGATCCTTATTCCAGCGAATGCTACCTCCGCAATGATCAAAGTGGAGATGTGTCAGAAATACATCGGTAATCTCATCCATACCAAAACCGGCTTTATGCAACGATTTTTCAAGCGTATCATCACCATGGAGGTAATAATGACTGAAAAACTTTTCATCTTGTTTATCACCGATACCATTATCGATTAACACGAGTTTGTTATCATACTCAACCAATAAAGATCTCAGGGCCCAGTTGCACATGTTATTATCATCGGCAGGATTCAGCTTGTTCCAGATCGACTTGGGAACAACACCATACATGGCGCCCCCATCCAGTTTGAAATACCCGGTATTGATGGAATGTAGTTTCATGCTAAAATGATAAATAAGAGATAAAATTATTATGCAATATTAACGATTCGTTTTTTTATTGGTAAATAAAAGATTGACGGATAAATAGGAAGTAAACAGGTCCTCCAAAGCTTCAAACGCTATCACACTTCGTTGAAAACAGGTCTGGCTTTTCAGGAGAGAAGAAGGATTCGACTTTCGTTGTTATTAAAAAATTCCGGACTACCATTAACAGGTTCGATGTTTTGGTACTTTTGGAAGCACGAAATTATTCCCGCCTTCTCATAAAATGATGCTTCGGGTAACATGTCCTTCAAAAAGCCTATCCAATATTAATCATTTATCATTTCTCATCTATAATCCCAAAAATGCACATTCACTTCATCGCCATTGGCGGGGCTGCCATGCACAACCTGGCATTGGCTTTACACAGTAAGGGATACCATGTAACAGGTTCTGATGATGAAATTAAAGAACCTTCGCAGTCGAGGTTAAAGGCGGTGGGATTGCTACCGGAAAAGGAGGGATGGTATCCTGAAAAATTAATGAATCGTCCCGATGCGGTGATCCTGGGAATGCATGCCCGTGCTGATAACCCGGAGTTGCTGAAAGCACAGGAACTGGGGTTATCAATTTATTCTTTCCCGGAATATTTTTATGAGCAGTCAAAAAATAAGACCCGGGTTGTAATAGGAGGATCGCACGGCAAAACTACCATCACTTCAATGATCCTGCATGTGCTGAAAGCGCTGAATAAAAATTTCGATTACATGGTTGGTTCTACTGTGGCAGGATTTGACACCATGGTACGGCTTTCAGATGACGCTCCATACATTATTTTAGAAGGCGATGAATATTTATCATCTCCCATCGACCGACGTCCGAAATTTCACCTTTACAAAGCGCATATTGCATTATTGAGCGGTATAGCATGGGACCATATTAATGTGTTCCCTACATTTGAAAACTACGTATCACAATTCCAGAAATTTGCTGACGAGTTACCGGAAGGTGGGACATTGATTTATTACAGAGATGACGCAGAGCTTCAAAAAATTGCCACCACACTCCGCGAAGAGGTCAACAAAATTTCCTATGGCTCGCCCGATTATTTTATTAAAGACGGCATTTCTGTTGTTCGTTGCCAGGGTGAGGAGTTTCCCTTACAGGTGTTTGGCTTGCATAATTTATCGAACCTCGAAGGCGCACGGGAAGTGTGTAAATTACTTGGAGTAGCGGATAAGGAATTTTATAACGCAGCAAGCAGTTTTACAGGTGCCGGCAGGAGAATGGAACTGGTAAAAAAAACTGCCGACCAGGTAATTTTCCGCGACTTCGCTCATTCGCCCTCCAAACTCAAAGCCACTGTAGCAGCAGCCCGTGAACAATTCCCAGAAAGGAAAATTATTGCCTGCATGGAACTGCATACTTTCAGCAGCCTGAGTGAAAATTTTCTCGAACAATATGCAGGTAGTATGAGCTCAGCCGATCACCCGGTTGTTTACTTTAATCCTCAAACTATTGCCCATAAAAAATTGGCTCCTATTTCCGTTGAGCAGGTAAAAAACGCTTTCGCGGATGAACACCTTTCTGTATTTAACGATC
Organism: Bacteroidota bacterium; assembly: GCA_030855635.1. Classification (GTDB taxonomy): domain Bacteria; phylum Bacteroidota; class Bacteroidia; order AKYH767-A; family OLB10; genus JADKJB01. The sequence continues at coordinate 57,766 of JALYQW010000075.1, forward strand.
CTGACGCATTGGAAGCATTTATCAAAGCCAACTTTACAGGAAAGTCGGTGCTGCTAATGATGAGTTCAGGGACTTTTGATGGTATTTCAATTGAAAACCTTTTAAAATAGGAGTTCCGGCTTTTTTCTTTTAGCTTTGAGAAACTTCACATTGGTGGAGTAGCTATTTGATATTTTTAAACCCGGCAACAATGAAAACAAGATTTTCCTACATAACAGTTATACTTATTTTTTTCAGCCTGGTCTCAAAATCTCAGGTAACCATTTCGCCTAATGGAGCAACCGATGTCTGCAACACCAGTGTAGTGCTGGAGGTCGATAATCCACAACCGGGATGGAATTATAATTGGCATTATTTTACCAATACCTGTTCCGGAATAATTCCTGTACAAGTTGGACCTGCCGCAACCGGCACTTCGTTTAGTGCAGATTTTACTGCGAAGTATTTTTGTGTAGCCACAGATCTTTCGGGTTCCACTTACACATCCAATAGCATAAACATCAGGAACCTTCCGGGCAGTTTATTTTCCTCAGAGTTACCTGCTCCATATCCCAATGATACCGCGTTCTGTCAACTTTCCGTGTCACTTTGTGTACCTTCTGATTTTTATGATTTTTTTCCTACCTCCATTTCCTGGTTCATGAACAACAACTTAATTGCCGGAGCACAGGGACCTGCTTATACAGCAACACTTCAGGGTTGGTATAAATATTCCATCACTTCATCGTGCATAACTGATTTTTCAGACAGCATATTTTTGTTGAATCCTCCCCAGGTGCCCGTTATTGTTGGAACCACAACCATATGTTCCGGCCAATCTACTATTTTATCGGTTGTTGGCAGCTATGCAACCTATCTATGGTCAACAGGTGCTGCAACGCAGGCAATAAATGTTTTAAGTGCGGGAACTTATACGGTAATTGTTTCCAATTTTCCCGGTTGCACTGCTACAGCATCAATAACAGTTACAATCAGCCCAAATCCAACACCTACGATCACAGGTGATAACAGTATTTGCCAGGGATTATCTACCATATTTACTGCATCCCCGGGCTATAGCGCCTATCTTTGGTCAAATGGAGCGTTAACACAATCCATTGTGGTTAATATTGCCGGCACTTATACTGTTACAGTCACGGATGTTAACGGGTGTTTTGGAACCTCAACACGAGTACTAACAGTCAATCCGAATCCGGTTACAATTATTACCGGTGATTCCACACTGTGCCTTCCGCAGACCTCAGGTTTAAACGGTGGAGCGGGTTTTGTTTCCTATTTATGGAATACCTTATCCACTACACAATCGATTGTGGTATCCTCACAGGGAACATATACAGTTTCCGTTACAAATGCTAATGGATGTGCAGGCTCAGATACCATCCAGGTAACTGGGCCTTTTGCTACAATCAGCGGAAACAATTCCGTATGCAATGGCAGCAGTACCGACCTTACAATTCAGTTTACAGGATCATCGCCTTACTCATACTCGTATCACGATGGAGTCAACGTCTATGGACCATATTCCACTACTTCAAATCCTGAAATTATCACGGTGAATCCTGTCGTCACCACTAATTATTTTTTAGTCAGTTACAGTGATGCATTTTGTCAGGGTGCAGTGGGAGGGAATGCTCTTATTGACACAGGTCCAATACCGGTTATTACGGGAGATTCAACACTGTGCCCCGGACAAATTACTACATTGGATGCAGGCCCGGGATATTCCGCTTATTTCTGGAGTACCGGTGATGTGGCACAAACAACGAATGTAGGAGGAATAGGAATTTACAGTGTTACGGTTGTGGACGCAAATGGATGCTCCGGTACCGGATCAATCACTATCAGTAACCAGCTTCCTTATCCGACAATCTTAACTGCAGCGGGTCCCTTAGGTATTTGCCAGGGCGACAGTGTACACCTGTTTGCGCAATTTCCACTGGATTCGTATCAATGGTATAAGAATAACATTATTATAAACGGTGCAACCGGTGCTTCATTATGGGCTTCTACGGCAGGACGCTACCAATGCCTGACAGTTGATTCGAGCGGATGTTCCGGAACTTCAAACTTTGCAAAAGTCAGCATTGTCTGTTTCCCGCCACTACCGCCTGTAGACCGATTGGAACAATTAAATAATGAAGAAACAACTGTTGTAATTTTTCCCAACCCTTCACGGGAAGAATTCACTATCCGGTTTAACCGGGAAATGAATGAAGCAGTGGAATTGAAAATTCGGGATATTACAGGAAAGGAGATATTGCATCAATCATTTTTCATTTCCAACGATGAATTGAAGTTATCTGAATTAAAATCCGGGTATTACTTGCTCGAAATTAAAACCGACAAGGGAATGCGACTTCAAAAATCTTTGATGGTGTTATAGTTGGCAGTAGGCAGTTGGCAGTAGGCAGTAGGCAGTGGGCTCCACTCACAACTTAGGAATTCATAGATACCAGGAACTCTTCATTGGATTTAGTTCCACGCATGCGATCGAGTAAAAACTCCATGGCTTCCATAGGATTCATATCTGCCAGGTGATTTCTGAGGATCCACATTTTCTGAAGCATTTCGCGATCCAGTAAAAGGTCTTCGCGGCGGGTTGAAGAAGCCACCAGGTCAATAGCAGGGTAGATACGTTTATTCGATAATTTACGATCGAGTTGAAGCTCCATGTTACCGGTACCTTTAAACTCTTCAAAAATCACCTCATCCATTTTAGAACCGGTGTCGATAAGTGCGGTTGCAATGATGGTAAGAGAGCCTCCATTTTCAATTTTACGTGCGGCTCCAAAAAAGCGTTTTGGTTTATGAAGAGCGTTAGCATCCACACCACCTGATAATATTTTTCCGGAAGCAGGAGCAACGGTATTATATGCACGTGCCAGTCGTGTAATGGAATCGAGCAGTATGACTACGTCATGACCGCATTCGACCATTCGCTTTGCTTTTTCCAAAACTATATTAGCAATTTTTACATGCCGCTCTGCAGGTTCATCAAAAGTAGACGAAACAACTTCAGCGCGTACGCTGCGTGCCATGTCAGTTACCTCTTCCGGGCGCTCGTCAATAAGCAGAATGATAAGGTATACTTCCGGGTGGCTGGCTGCAATAGCGTTAGCGACTTCTTTAAGCAATACTGTTTTACCGGTTTTAGGTTGCGCAACAATCAATGCACGCTGACCTTTCCCGATAGGAGTAAACATATCCATTACGCGGGCCGAATAACTTGCATTATCACCAGCCAGGCGAAGTTTTTCAAATGGGAATAACGGAGTCAGGTGTTCAAATGGAACCCTGTCACGAACCACAGCAGGCTCCTGGCCGTTGATAAGATTTACCTTAACTAAGGGAAAGTATTTTTCACCTTCCTTTGGGGGTCTGACTGTTCCCTGTACGGTATCACCGGTACGCAGACCAAACAGTTTTATTTGTGATTGCGAAACATATACATCATCGGGTGAAGCAAGATAATTATAGTCGGATGACCTGAGAAAACCAAATCCTTCAGGCATCAACTCCAGCACACCTTCGCTGGTTATGATTCCATCAAATTCATAAACGGGTTCGGCGATTTTTCGTTCTCTTGAAATGCCATCGCGGGGAGCAATTGGTTCCCTGTTGAAATTTGGCTCAGATCGTACGGGGGCATCATTTTGAAAAGTTGGGGCAGGAGGGGTATAACTTTTTTGAGCAATCGGCATATTATCTACCGGGGGCATGCTCATCGGTTCATTTACAAAAGCGGCGGGCACCTGAAATAATTCAGGAAAGCCGTTTTCCGGTGCTCCGGGTGTTTTTGGTGGCGGTATTCGCTTGCGTTGTCGCTTTCCATCCGGACTTTCAGAGCTTACAGCTTCAACTTTCTCAACTTCATTCTCAACAGGTTTCTCGACCGATTTCGCAGTCACTTTTTCAACGGCTTTTTCCTGGGGCACAGTTTCTGTTTTTGATTTTTTATCGGGAACAACTTCCGGGCTCAGGGCCTGATGATCAAGAATTTTATAGATGAGATCCTGCTTTTTAAGGCTGTCAACACCGGGAATACTTAATTTTTTGGCAATTTCTTTGAGCTCCGGGAGGAGTTTTTCATTCAAAGTGATAATGTCGTACATGAAAATAATTTGATTTAAGTGGGATTTGAACCCCGGAAGGGTTTTGAAAATAATGTGTAAATTTTCAACAGATAATTGATAATCAGATAGTCAGGGCTTTTTGTCACTAAAAAAGTATTGAAACGAAAAGACTGGTTTCAATAATTCAGTTAAGAACAGTGCAATAATAGCTGTTTAACTTTGATCCACCAAATATTATTGTGAATTTCTTTCTTTTTAACGTTTCCCGGCCTTTTTAGTTTCATTACAGGGCAATATTATCCGGTTCCTAGTATCTTTGAAAACCAATTTCCATTATTATGATTCAACGTATTCAAACATTGTTTTTACTGGGCGTAGTAATCCTGTCAATTGCACTGTTTTTTATTCCGCTCAGCGAAAAATCCGTTACCGATGTTACGACCGGAGAAACTTCAAAGTATACGATGCTGTTAGCTGATGTATCAAAAGCAGACGGACCAGCTGCACCGGTTGTAGTGGCAACCAATTATCCGGTTCTTATAGTTAACCTCTTATTAATGGTTATGTCGCTTTATACTATTTTCATTTTCAAGAACCGCACAGCACAAATCCGGCTTTGCATGCTAGGAGGTTTGCTTGCCGCGGTACAATTAATACTTATATTTTATTATTCCGACGCTATGGGTCCGGTGAGTATCACCGCACACTATCTTCCGGGAGTCTACCTGGTAGCCGCACAAGTATTTTTATTACTGGCCGCCCGACGGTTCATAAGAAAAGATGACATGATGGTAAAAGCCGCAAATCGAATCCGCTAAAAAAAGTCGCATCTAAAATTCTCCCCATGAAGAAGAGGCTTCGCATTCTCTAATTCCCTCCTTCTAAATTCTACATTTAATTCTACATTCTACATTCTACATTTCATTCTACATTTTACATTCTACATTCTACATTCTACATTCTACATTTCATTCCTTCCTTCCCATTTCAATCACCTCCAACAAATTCACTTTCCCTTTTTCAATCGTCATTCGCACCATAGTGCGCATCTGGTGAAAGCCTGATTTACCGGCAGCACCGGGGTTGATACACAGCATGTTCTTATGCTTGGGGTCGCGCATGATTTTAAGGATATGAGAATGACCACAAATGAAAACATGGGGCTGATACCTGGTGATAAGTTCTTCCGTGTTCCGTGACCACGATCCTGGGTAACCACCGATATGCATCATTAATACGGTTACATTTTCCACTGTAAAGAAAAGCAGTTCGGGATGCATTTTTCGCAGTTCCTGACCATCAATGTTTCCGTAAACACCGCGTAATGGTTTTACTGCATTTAAGGAATCAGAAATTTTAGCGGTACCAAAGTCACCGGCATGCCATATTTCATCCGCCTCCCTGCAATGTTTTAAGATTGTTTCGTCGAGGTAGTTGTGTGTATCCGACAGGAGCAGGACTTTCAAAGCAATTTAAATTATTTCGATGGCATCGGCTGCAATCCATCCTTCGTTACCATTTGCAATACGGACTTTTTTCCATCCCTGGAGCTCATCAAGCACCTCGATACGGGTGCCAGCATGCAATAAAAAAAGGTTGGCACTTTTTGAATCCGGCGAACTCTTCGCGTAAGCGCTCATTGAAAAAATTATTGCAGCTTTATGATTGTTCAAATGACGATGCTGGGCATAGGTGAGATAACAGGTGAATGCACCTGATAACACCAGCAGGATGGAAACAAAAAAGGAAATTTTTTTACTGAACACACTGCCTGAAAAAAGATAGATTGCCACCACAGCCAATGACAGCCAAAAAAGCAAAATCACTACCCACGCCCTAACGTTGAGGGATCCTTCATTTACAAAATCATCCCACCATTTTTCATAAAACAACTGGGGTACTGGTTCAATTTTGTCGATCGTTGCCAAATTGGCTATTCGAAGATTATAGGCAATATCGGGATCGGAGGGACGTAATCGCCTGGCGCGTTCGTAATTCAAAATTGATGCGGCCACATTACCAGTTTTATAATAAGCATTCCCCAGGTTGAAATAAACTTCGGGAGCAACTTTACCAGTGGCAATCAGCTTTTCAAAGGCTTCAGCAGCCTTTTCATAAGACTGATCCATATACAGTTTGTTGGCCTGGTTAAACAGTTCCTTTTCCTGTTTGGCTTCACACCGTAACAGGTTTCCCGAAAGGAAAAAAAGCAATAAAAAAATTGTTTTTTTCATATATTCACGCTTTTAATTCACTTTCAACTTTGGTGATCACCGACACTGTTTCCTGGTAAACCTCATCGGCACTTTTTCCACCTTCCATACGGGCGAAACGTGCATATTCACAATAATCGAGAATAGCTACCATGCTATTAATGGTTTCGGAGGCAACTCCTGATTGTTTGAGTTTATCAACGGCTACATCCTTAGACAACGACGCCACCGGAATTTTTAATTTATCACTTATATATCCCCAAATAGCCCTGCTGACTTCATCATAAAATCCTGCCTGGTTACCCGATTTCAATTGCTTGCTTGAAATGTCAAGCCGCTTGCGTGCCATACCTGTAGCTTTACGACTTCTAACTGCTGACAAATCGGAGTTGTCGGCGAGTTGTTTTTTGCGATAGGCCACCAGCGTGATAAAGCCGGCAAAAGGCGCTGCCACTAATAGCCAGAACAACACAGTCCCATAAAAATCGTCTCTCTCTGATTTAAAAACCGGAACAGTAGTTTTAATAAAACGTATATCTCGTCCCAGCACCTGGAAATCGGCCTTACCTGAAACAGCCGTTGCCGCCCCGCCATCCTTGCCACGCTCCACATCCAGTTTATACTTGGGAGTGGAAAGAGTAACGTAAGATTTTTTGTCGAGATCGAAATAAGAAAATACTACTGGTCCAAATTCATACTGCCCCTGGTGACGGGGAATCATAAGGTATTCGAAAACCCTGGTACCTGAGGCGCCCCGCTCGTTGATAGTGATATTGTCGGTTATTTCAGGATCATATTTTTCAATATCCGGTGAGAGGTCAAATTTAGGTGCTTCAATGAGTTTTATATTTCCCCTTCCACTTAGCTTAAGCCGGAATGATACCGCGTCGTTTGCTTTAAGTTTTGTTTTGTCAAGTGTTCCATCTAAAGTATATCTGCCAACGGCACCGTTAAAAGAAGCCGGGGCATTGCCGGGAAGTTCCTTAACAGTAATTTTCACCGGCTCACTTTTTACCGCAAATTTCACATCCCTGATTCCACCGAATCCTGAGAATGGATCATTGAAAAAGGGATCATTAAAAATATCGAATGGACTTCCCGACCGGTTGCGTTTTACCTGGATCCTGGCAATGCATTCTCCTTCCATGGGTTCTAGCGTGAGTGTTCCGCTTTGTTGCGGAAACAACACTACTTTCTTGATTTCTCCAACCCTGTAGGTGATGCCATTAATGGTTTCTGTTTTATCCAGCGAAAGCTGCTGAGGCATTTGCATATCCTGGGTCCAGAATCCATTAAATGAAGGCACTTTGTTAATGCCATAATTCACAACCTGAACATTGGTGTATAACTTGTAAGTGGCAACAACAGCTTCACCGAGATAAACATTTGACTTATCAATGGAGACCTTGAAAAATATGTTCTTACTGGAAATATTAGATTTTTCATCCTGATTCTGATTTCCCTGTTGAGTTCCCTGGGCAGTTGCTTTTGCGACATTGACAGAAACCATATTCGACAATATGATTTTACCACCGGATTCAATTGTTGCAGGTTCAATTTTAAAAGTTCCTTCTTTTTTAGGCTGCAGAATATAACTCAATGTTATCGACTGCGACATATTGCCATTGCTATACTGCATGCTGGTAGACTGGTTAGGGCCTGACAACACCAAAAAATCATTCAGAGCCGGGGGACGGAAAGACGATCCGTTCGCAGACAATTCGTACGATAACTTAAATTGCTCATTTGCTGCTACCGGGTTTTTACTTACAGTTGCTGTAAATTTCTGCGCTGCTGTGTGAGTGGAAAAAAGAATGAAAATAAACAGTACCTTCCAGGCGCAACCTGAAAAAAATAGTGTTTTATGACTTTCAAAAGCTTTCATTTCCTACCAGTTTTTATCAATTCTGATGCGTTGACCTTCTTTTTTCGATAGCTTTTCCTGCAGGTTCTGTTCATCATTTTTCAAAGCCTGGAGAATACGTTCAGCATCCTCTTTTGAGATTTTCGGCTGCTTATTGGCTTGTTCCTTTTGCTGTTCCTGTTTGTCCTGTTCCTTATTATCCTGCTTTTGATCTTTTGCCTGTTGCTGCTGATCTTTATTCTTTTGCTGATCCTTGTTCTGATCCTGGCTATCTTTATTCTGTTGCTGTTGCTGTTGTTGCTTTTTCAACATGGCCTGGGCGTAAGCAAGGTTATAACGGGTATCGGCATCAGCCGGATTTAATTTGAGTGCTTCCTTATAGGCTTGAACGCTTTCATCATATTTTTGAGCCTGTAACAATGCATTCCCCATATTGTGATAGGTCTGGGCTTTTTCTTCAGGATCTTCTGATTTATCTATGGTTTGCTGGTATTGCTGAATAGCTTCATCAAATTTCTTTTGACGGTATAAAGCTCCGCCAAGATTATAATTGCCGGGGTAAGAGCTGCGGTTTTTTTCCAGTGCCCTGCGATAATCTGTTTCTGCATCACTGTACTTTCCCTTTTCATATTTATCATTTCCTTCCCTGATTTCCTTACGTTCGTTTTGAGCATAAGTAACAGAAGGGATGATAATCATTCCCAGAATAAAAAATACCACTATCCTTATTTTCATTTTACTCCCTGTTAAGCTTAAACTACAATTATCACTATACTAATCACTTTCACTTATCACCTATGATATCAATTATCATTTATCCCTTATGACCTATGACTTTTCACCTATGACTTATGACCTATGATTTTATCACCTATGACTTTTTTTCTCCCCAAACAAATTCAACCCTGCAATAAATTCACTCCTTCTTTCCGACACCAGGAAATCGAATACCAGGAATAAGAGTGCAAGTGCAAGGAAGTATTGAAACTGGTCCTCATAATCGGTAAACAGTTTGGCTGCAAATTCCTTTTTCTCCATTGCACTTATCTCTCCCATTATTAACGGAATTCCATCATCAGAGTTTGATGCTCTCACAAATTTCCCTTTACCTGCGTCCGCAATTTCCTGTAGCACAATATCATTGAGTTTGGTAATTACAGTAGTACCATTTTTATCCTGCAAAAAACCGCTGCGGGTATTACCGCGTTTAAGTGGAATAGGAGCTCCGTCGGGAGAACCCATTCCAATGGTATGCACGAAAATACCTTTTTCGGAAGCTTCACGGGCTGCTTCCACGGCATTATCCTCGTGATTTTCACCATCGGTCATTATTATGATTGCACTGTTATGGCGCGCGGAATCACCAATGGAAGCAACAGCTTTTTCAATGGCTGCACCAATGGCTGTTCCCTGCGTAGGAACCATATTGGTACTTACAGTGGAAAGAAACAACTTTGCCGCACCATAATCCGTAGTAATCGGAAGCTGTACGTAAGCTTGTCCGGCAAAAACGATCAAACCAATTCTGTCGCCCTGCAATTGATCAATAAGTTTATAAATGGCCCGCTTACTTTTTTCAAGCCGGCTGGGGCTGATGTCTTCCGCATTCATACTGTTGGATACATCCAGCGCAATTACTACATCAACGCCCTGTCGCTTTACCTCTTCCAGCTTGGAACCCAGTTGCGGACGGCACAATGCAAATACCAGGCTGCAAAAGGCAATCATCAAAAAAGTAAATTTCAAAAACTGTTTTGAAGAAGAAACATCTTCAAACAATCTTAAAATTACCGGCAGTTCTCCCAGTTTCCGCATCGAGCGATTTTTCCACCTGCGCAATAAGGCAAACAGAATCACGAACACCGGCAAGAGTGCGTACAGATAAAGATATTCCGGGTTAGCGAGTCTGAACATTTATGGTAAACTTCTGAGTAATGTGAGTCGCAGGGTGATTTCGAGAATGAAAAATGCAGCAGCCAGGAGTGCAAGTGGAAAATATTCTTCAGTATATCTTCTGAATTCCGTTACCTCGACTTTAGTTTTTTCCATCTTATCAATCTCTGCATAAATATCTTTCAACTTGTTGTTATTCGTAGCTCTGAAATACTGTCCGTCAGTGGCATCTGAAATTTGCTGCATGGTAGTTTCATCAATTTCCACAGGCACATTCTGATATTGTACTCCAAAGGGAGTTTGGAAAGGGTAGGGGGCCGTACCGTTTCTTCCTACACCTATCGTATAAACACGTATTCCGAAAGTCTTGGCAATTTCTCCGGCAGTAGCAGGGGATACCTGACCTTTATTATTCACTCCATCCGTAAGCAAGATGATCACTTTACTTTTTGCTTTACTATCTTTTATTCGTGAAATGGCAGTTGCAAGTCCTTCCCCGATTGCTGTTCCATCTTCAAGCACCCCACTTTTTATGTCATCCATCAGATTCAGCAACACCGAATGATCACTGGTTATCGGACATTGTGTAAAACTTTCACCACTAAAAATCACCATACCGATCAAATCATTCGGGCGACCGGAAATAAATTCTGCTGCAACTTCTTTCGCAGCTTCAATACGGTTTGGCCGGAGGTCTTCTGCAAGCATACTGGTGGAAACATCCATTGCCAAAACAATAGCAATCCCTTCGGAAGTAACGTTGGAACCTTTCGACGACGACCGGGGTCTTGCCAATGCAAAAATGATCATGGCAACTGCCAGGAACCTGCATAGGATAGGAAGCCATCCAATACGCTGCCGAAGTGTAGGTCGGTAATTTGATAAAGTTGAAATATCAGGTACACGGACATCGGTACGCCTGCGTGTTCTGATTTTCCAATGAATGGCTGCCATCACCGGCAGCAGCAGAAACAACCAGAGATATTCAGGATTGGCGAACTCGGCTCCTTTCATCATGCTTCGACCTCCTTCACTTCATTGGTTTGCTGATTCGCTTTAACAAAGGCAACAGCATGCTTCATGCTTTGTTCGTTTTCATGAAGCACAGGAATTACTTTCGCAAATTTTACCAGATCAGCCAATTCCAGGAGGTTTTTTACCTGCTCAAAAACTGCGGGTTCTTGTCTAGAAATGATTTGCATATGTATGATTTCTTCAGTGGTCATTTCCATAGCTGAAACCGACCAACGATTTTCAACAAACATCCTGATTATGTCTGATAACCCGGTAAAATAAGCTTTATATTTCCCTTGCTGCCACAGTTTCGCTTCGTCCAGTTGTTGCAAGGCTTCAAATGCTATCTCATGTGCAGGACGTTTAGGAACCTGTATAACCGGAACCGTTTTTACTTTACGGAATTTTTTATACAGGTAAAACACAATCAGGAAGATCAGGCCTGCAAGCAACAATCCTCCTGCATAGGGTAAAGCATCCTTCCAGGAATAGGGAATGACCATCTGACCTTTGATGTCTTTAATTGCCCTGGTAGTATCTACCGGTATGGTCTGAACGCTAATCAGTATGGGATCTGATTCAGCACGCTGCAATGTAGTATCACCGGGAATACGGTACAGAAAAGCGAAAGGTGGAATTACATGATAGCCTGAATCAAAAGATGTAAATTTAAAATGTTGCCGAAGGGTAATACTCTTATCGCTTTGTTGCACTATGGTATCCACAGCCTCCTGCTTAACTTTTTCGAATAAAGCGAAAGTATCAGGAACTGCAGGCATAATCACCTGCATATTGGAGGGATGATTTACTTCAAGGCTAAGCATAAACTGATCACCAATCAAAATGGTGGCAGTATCTACTTTTGCCTGGGCATTGACTTTTTGAGCCACTCCTTTGGCAGGAAAAAATAATGAGCAAACCAACAGGATAGCTAAAACTCCCGACCCGTTTTGACCGTGCGATTTTCTCGTTCCTGAAAAGAAAGGCATGCAAAAATTCATCAGTGTCGCTTTTCTCTTTTTTTGAATAAATTTATGAGTGGCTGCACATAATTTTGGTCTGTAGCAATCTTTGCCTGGTCGACACCGCTGCGTGCGAACACGGAATCCAGCTCCTGTTGTTTCAACGCCCAGTTGCGGTGATAGCGTTCCCTCACGCCGCGGTCTGCTGTATCTACCCAAAGCAATTCACCGGTCTCTGCATCCTGCAATCGGATCAAACCAATATCAGGCATTTGAGATTCGTACTGATCATAAATTCGTATAGCCACAAGGTCATGCTTGCGCGAAGCAATTTTAAGCGGGTCATTGAAACCTGTTCCAATAAAATCCGATATCAGGAAAGCAATGCTCCGTTTTTTGATCATATTGGTAAAATAGCGTAATGCCAGTCCAATATCCGTTTTAATACCATCTGGTTTAAAATCGATGAGTTCCCTGATAATTCTCAGAATATGGGATTTACCTTTTTTGGGTGGAATAAACTTTTCGATGCGATCGGTAAAAAATATCACACCTATTTTGTCGTTATTCTGAATTGCGCTGAATGAAAGCACGGCGCATATTTCGGTTATAAGTTCTCTTTTAAACTGCTTTCGTGTACCAAAATCACCGGAGGCACTAATGTCGACAAGCAACATTACAGTTAACTCCCGCTCTTCCTCAAAAATTTTCACATAGGGATGATTAAAGCGTGCAGTTACATTCCAGTCGATGCTGCGTATGTCATCACCCGGAATGTATTCACGCACCTCGCTGAACGCCATACCCCGGCCTTTAAAGGCACTGTGGTACTCACCCGAAAAAATCTGGTTCGACAACCCACGTGTCTTTATCTCAATTTTTCTGACTTTCTTTAAAAGCGCTGTTGTTTCCAATGAACTATAATTGATTTTTGGAATGCTACTGGTTGGTTTTCCTGATCACGGAACCGTATAAACGCTATGGAACTTCTACTGCGTTGAGCACCTGGTTAACCACTTCATCAGTGGTAATATTTTCAGCTTCTGCTTCATAGGTAAGCCCAATGCGGTGACGCAATATATCATGACAAACTGCTCTCACGTCTTCCGGAATAACATAACCCCTGCGTTTTATAAAGGCATACGCTTTGGATGCCAGGGCTAAGTTGATGCTTGCTCTTGGCGAAGCGCCATAACTGATCAGCTGTGTAAGTTTTCCCAGATTATTATCCGCTGGAAAGCGGGTGGCAAAAACTATATCAAGAATATATTTTTCTATTTTTTCATCCATGTAAACTTCCTTAACCACTTTTCTGGCTTTTAAAATTTCAAGGTTGGAAACTACAGGGTTAATCTTAATTGCCTCAGGGCTTAAATTTTGCCGAATAATCATACGCTCTTCTTCTTTGGAAGGATAGCCAATGACTATTTTCAACATGAACCGATCCAGCTGGGCTTCAGGCAACGGGTATGTACCTTCCTGTTCAATTGGATTTTGTGTGGCAAGCACGAGAAAAGGCTCTTCGAGTTTAAAAGTTTCATCACCAATTGTGACCTGACGCTCCTGCATGGCTTCCAGCAATGCGCTCTGTACTTTTGCCGGAGCCCGGTTGATTTCATCAGCCAGAATGAAGTTGGAAAATATGGGTCCTCTGCGAACAGTGAATTCCTCCTTTTTCTGATTGTAAATCATGGTACCAACAAGATCGGCGGGAAGCAAATCGGGGGTAAACTGGATGCGGCTGAATTTGGAATGTATAGCCGAAGCCAGCGATTTGATGGCCAGTGTTTTTGCCAGTCCGGGAACTCCTTCAAGCAAAAGGTGCCCGTTGGATAAAAGTCCTATCAGCAATCGTTCGAGCATGTATTTTTGCCCGATAATGACTTTCCCCATTTCGAGAGTTAAAAGGTCTACAAATGCACTTTCCTGCTGAATTTTTTCGTTGATTTCCCTGATGTCGGTCATAAGATGCTTTTTATTAAAACGGGCTCAATATTAGCCCCAGTACAATGAAATTTTTATGAAGACTCTGTTGAAATAAAATTCCCTGATACAAAGCCTGTTAACAAAAATTAAAGTTGTTCGAAAGATTACAAACGAAGGGCAAATATATTCATTTTACCCCGTTCAATCCCGGGTCCCCGCGGTTGGATTTATCTTTTTAAATTTGCACCTTCATTCTAAAAAAATACTATGCCCCGCTTTTTCCTTAAATTATCTTTTAAAGGAACAGCCTATGCGGGCTGGCAGGTGCAGGAAAATGCTGTTTCTGTACAGGAAAAGCTGAATGCCGCTCTTTCAATTCTCCTTAATAAAGAAACCGCCACAACGGGTTGCGGCCGAACCGACACCGGCGTTCATGCCAAACAATTTTATGTTCATTTTGATGCAGATGTTATAACGGTTCCGTATGAAAAAATAGTGTATGCATTAAATGCCATCCTTCCCAATGACATCGCCATTGAAAGCATGTTCCCGGTTGCCGATGATCAACATGCCCGGTTTGACGCAAGCCGGAGAATCTATGAATATTTTATTTCCACTTCAAAGAACCCGTTCCTGAAAGATTATACAATGTTCAGCGTGTCCCGGCCTGATATCAATCGAATGACCGAAGCAACACATTTTCTGGTGAGAAAAACAGATTTTAGTTCTTTCAGCAAATCCAATACGCAGGTTAAAACGAATATTTGTGATATTACCCGTGCAGATTGGGAGGTCCGAAATGATTTGCTTGTTTTCACTATTACCGCCGACCGCTTCCTAAGGGGAATGGTAAGGGCGATTGTTGGAACGCTGCTTGAAATAGGCGCTTCAAAAATTCCTCCCCACCGGATCATGGAAATTATTGAACTAAAAAACAGGAGTGAAGCAGGAGTTACGGTTCCTGCATGCGGATTGTATCTTTCGCAAATTGATTACCCGTTTCTGGAATCCACTCGTCCAAATTCTTTCCCTGCCTGAACTCATGAGTAAAATCACCGGACGCGCTTATGATTTTCCCATACTCACAAGGGTGTTTGCCTTTGTAAAGCCTTACCAGCGCATCTTTCGCCTGACGGTATTTTTAACTGTTCTTTTGGCGATACTCGGCCCCGTTCGACCCTGGCTGACTCAAATTACGCTCGATACTTTTATTGAAGGCAACGACCGCCAGGGATTGCTGAACATGACTATGTTGATGGTGTTCATGTTATTGATGCAATCGTTATTACAATTTTTTCACAATCACCAGACTAACCTCCTGGGGCAAAACGTAGTTCGCGACATGCGGGTGAGGCTTCATCGCCATATCCTTGGTTTTCCTATTCCTTATTTCGATAAAACACCTATAGGTACACCGGTAACACGTACCATTTCGGATATGGAAACCATTGCTGATATTTTTTCTGATGGATTGATTATTATCATTGGCGACATCCTGCAACTGGCAGCTATAATTACCTATATGTTTTACATTAACTGGCAGTTAACACTGGTCAGTTTAAGCACTGTTCCACTTTTGCTGATTGCAACCAATGTATTCAAGAATAATATCAAGAAAACATTTAACGATGTGCGCACACAAGTTGCTGCTTTAAACGTTTTTGTGCAGGAACACCTTACGGGGATGCGCATGGTCCAGGTGTTTAATCGCGAGCAAAAAGAAATGGACGGTTTTAAAGCTATAAACAAACAACACCGTGAAGCCAATGTAAAATCTGTTTGGTACTACAGTATATTTTTTCCGGTGGTTGAAATTTTATCGGCTATTTCAATCGGACTCATCGTATGGTGGGGAGCAGGTGATGTTATGCAGGGAACAGCTTCTTTCGGTATGCTGGTTGCCTTTATTATGTACATAAATCTTTTGTTCAGACCGATACGCGAACTGGCCGATAAATTTAATACGTTGCAGATGGGCATGGTGAGTTCGGAACGGATTTTTAAAGTATTCGATACACCTTCCGGAACTTCTGAACAGGGCACTACGGATGCAGCAAATATAAGAGGCGATGTGGAATTTAAAAATGTGTGGTTTGCATACAATGAGGAAGAATGGGTGCTGAAAAATATAAGCTTTAAAGTAGGAGCAGGCGAATCCATTGCCTTTGTTGGGGCAACCGGTTCGGGGAAAACTACGATTATAAATTTGATCAACCGGTTTTATGAAATTAACAAGGGTGAAATTTTCATAGATGGAATTAATATTAAAGAATATCGTGTAGACACGCTGCGCAAGAAAATTGCAGTGGTACTTCAGGATGTTTTTCTTTTTTCGGATACCATCAAAAATAACGTTACCCTGGGTGATCCCGAAATCACAGACGGCATGATAGAGGATGCTGCTGAAATGACCGGATCGTGGAATTTTATCAGGCCGTTGCCTGCATCGTTTGATTACAAAGTAGGAGAACGGGGTGCCCTTTTATCAATGGGTCAGCGACAACTTATCGCTTTTATGAGGGCTTATGTGGTGCAGCCTTCCATTCTCATACTTGATGAAGCCACTTCTTCGATAGATTCAGAAAGTGAAGCATTGATTACCAAAGCCACCGGCGTACTCACTCATAACAGAACCTCAATCATAATCGCACACCGGCTGGCAACCATTCAGAATGCTACACGCATTATTGTGCTTGACCATGGGGAAATAAAAGAAGAAGGCTCCCACCAGGAATTGTTAAAGAAAGGCGGTTGGTATTTTCAGTTATATAACATACAATTTATAGACAAAGTTGCTAAGATGATTTAGTTTAACTAGATGGGTTATAATCCGGTATTAAAGTTTTAGGGTTAATTGTTTTTATTAAATTAAATTGATATTTTCGAGGTTATCATGCACCTTTGTCCCTCATCGGGTTTACACATGATTGATCCACTTATTATTTAAACAACATCTAATCTTAAAACTATGGGAGTCGTCAAGGAATTTAAAGAGTTTGCGATGCGTGGAAACCTTGTCGATGTGGCAGTTGCTTTTGTAATGGGTGCTGCTTTCGGAAAAATTGTTTCCTCCTTTGTTGATGGCATTGTTATGCCGATGGTGGGTATGCTAACCGGTGGAGTCGATTTTAGCGATAAGAAGATCGTGTTAAAGCAAGGTATTGATGAAATTAAAAATGCAGACGGAACCGTTATACCTGCTGTTGCCGAGGTGGCTGTAAAATATGGTGCTTTGATTACCAACCTGATTGACTTTATCGTGGTAGCATTTGCCGTTTTCCTGGTCATTAAAGCAATTAATTCGATGAAAAAATCAGAACCCGCCCCTCCAGTACCTCCATCCGACGAGGTTAAACTCCTTGTTGAAATAAGGGACCTGCTGAAGAAATAATTCGTTACTTAATTTAAAAACTTTTTCAGTTTTACTATGAACCACTAAATTTAATTTTATGAAGAAAATTTTATTAATTGCAGCATTCGCCAGCCTAACGTTGTCAATAAATGCACAGGAAACTGCCCAGGATACCTCGTGGAAACGAGGGGGTATTGTAGGATTGAATTTTACACAGGCCAGCTTTAGTAACTGGGCAGCAGGTGGACAAAATTCAATCGCCGGTATGGCAATATTCAATTATTACGCGAATTATAAAAAGGACGAAAATTCCTGGGATAATACTATTGATTTAGGTTATGGACTCACTCAGAATGGCTCCGATAACCCGATAAAAAGCGAAGATAAGATTGACCTTTCTTCAAAATACGGACGGCATGCATTCGGTGATTGGTATTACGCAGCAATGCTCGGTTTTAAATCACAATTCAGCGGTGGATACAACTACCCTAATGACTCTGATAAAATATCTGATTTTCTTTCGCCGGCTTATATCACACTGGCGTTAGGTCTCGACTACAAACCCAATGATAATTTTAGCATGCTTGTCGCACCCTTAACAGGAAGAATAATAATCGTGAATGACCAGGATTTAGCTGATGCAGGCGCTTATGGGGTGGATCCTGCTGAATATGGTTTTTTTGGAAATAAGATTAAAGATGGTGAAAATATCCGTTATGAATTCGGAGCCCTGCTAAAAGCGGTTTATAAAAAAGATATCCTTGAAAATGTGAATTTCCAAACCAAGCTTGAACTCTTCAGTAACTATCTTGAAGATCCTCAAAATGTGGATGTGAATTGGGAAATACTGTTTGCAATGAAAGTAAACCAGTATATCACTGCAACATTGTCTACTCAGCTTATTTATGACGACAATACCATTATTACAGAAGATACGGATGATGATGGAGACATTGATGAAGTGGGACCACGGACCCAATTTAAGGAGGTGCTGGCTATTGGTTTCAATTATAAGTTCTGATAGGATTTACTCATATTAAAAAGCTGCCGTAAATAATGGCAGCTTTTTTTTGCACTCTCTCAGAGGTAATCCAGGAAACCAAATAACCTGCGCTTTTTCAAATATTCTCCATCCTGTTCATGATCGTAGGCCTCCTGTTCAAAAATAATATTACGATAGGCCGTCTGATGATCAAAGGTGGTAATAAGGTTATAGAGATAGTTAATAAAGTAAAAGAGATAAAAAGGTAAAAACAATAATTCCAGCTGCTGTCTTAAGTGTATCCGTTCATGGTTAATGAGCACTTTGTCAGCTCTGGCCGTTTTATGCTTTAACAGGATGAAAGGATAAATTGCCATTCCCCGCACCCTGAGAAATGAAAGGGTAATAATGATCATTCTTTTTCTCCGCTCTTTTTCGATCTGAAAGCTTCTTCAAAAGCCTGCTTGAGATCCCTTGCCAGACCTTCGGTGCGCTCTTTCACATCACTTCCCAATCCTCCTACCTGGCTGCGAATGCTGTCTTCAAGAGAAGATCCGGCAAATATCTTATCCAACTGACTATGAAGGATAGGAGGAACCCTATCCTTTAAATACCGGATCACTGTTTCTGTTGCTATAGTTGCCTGTGCATCTGTTATTCCGGCTGATTCAACAACTTTACGCTTCAATTCTTCCATAATATAATTTTTATCCTGTTTAGTACAATTTTTCCAGGTACTAAAGTTAAACACAAATCGTTTTCGAATGTTTATAATTGATCATAATACAACAAATCCAAATGCGAATCGCATGTCTAATTGTTCTTTTTGCGGGATCCTCAATGGCATCCTGCAAACAGCAGCCCGAACCCACACAGCAAATTTTAGCAATATCAACTATGGAAAATAAATTTACCGGCGACACAGATACCGCCACATTTGGCAACGGATGCTTTTGGTGCACCGAAGCAGTTTTTGAATCACTGAATGGCGTTATCTCAGCTGTTTCGGGTTATTCAGGTGGTGATACCGAAAATCCTGATTACAAACAAGTATGTTCCGGCCAATCCGGCCACGCCGAAGTAGTTCAAATTGTTTTCGATCCTGCTCAAATAACTTATGAGGAACTCCTTGAGGCTTTTTGGGCCAGTCATGACCCAACAACTTTAAACCGGCAGGGAAATGATGTTGGAACCCAATACCGTTCAGTTATTTTCTATCATAATGAGATCCAGAAAAAATCGGCAGAGCAACTCAAAAAGGAGTTAAATGAAAAAAACGTATTCCCAAATCCCATCGTGACTGAAATAAGTCCTGCAGTAAAATTTTATGCTGCTGAAAACTATCATCAACAATACTTTGAATTAAACGGAAATGAACCCTACTGCACTTTTGTTATTAAACCAAAACTGGAAAAATTCAGAAAAGTTTTTAAAGAAAAAGTGAAGGAATAAATTGGTTCCTTAGCGGTTAACAACGCTCAAGTCTACTATTAAAATTTATCGGAGTATTTATTATCTCAGGCGTATAAAGGTCGCTTAAGGATATTAAGCCGGTATTTCATGTAATAACGCTCCTCTGTTAGTGATTCGGAAATCTTTTCGTTCGGTAATTCTTCTTGCCTGTTGAAGTAAAAACTGTTATCAGATTTCACCGCGTTACAGATATGATCTGACAATTTTTTTGCAGGCATACCATTTCCTGCCATCACCATTCCGCCGCTTATGAGGAAGATAATTATCAGTAGTTGCATGCTTTTCATGGGACGGATTTTTAATTGCTTTAGTTCAAATTAAAGAAACCCACATCTAAATAGGGTCTAAATTTGGCGTAATAAGAATATTGAGGGGTAAACAGGGCCCAACGGTCAATTAAATCTCAGGAAGTTGCTGTGTAGTTGCCTCTAGTGCCTAAAAAGCAGCATTTTCAGCCCCAGCAGACCTTATATAACTGTTATACTGTTAATTACAATAACATCTATTGCAGAAAAAGCCATCATTTGAATTGGTAATTTTACTTCCTGTCTCCAGCCTTTCCCAACGTGCATAATCAACTTGCGATATTTGTGTTTTTAAATTTATTGATGGCGGATTTTGCCATCGCTCAAAGCACCGTAATTGTATACAATGAAAATTTTAATTCAGGAACAGGTAGTTGGGTCATAGGAGGTTTTCGCCCATCGTGGAAACATGGAATTCCTTCATTACCAAATATTGCATCCAACGGCTCGGCTTGTTTTGCTACAGGGGATGCAGGGGCAGCTATTGCAGAGCCTTTTGCAGGATGTTTACCTGTAGCGGCACCAACCAGCAATGGTAACTATTATAATTGTTGTGAAAGGTCATTCGTGGAAAGTCCTGTTATTGATTTAACAGGAGTAACTTCTCCGTTACTCAGTCTCGACATCAACGTGCATTGTGAACAAACGTTTGATGGAGCTAAGGTTCAGATTTCATTGAACGGTGGTACCTCGTGGCAGGATATAGGTGCTTATAATTCTTCTACCTATCTTGTTTTTCCAGATAGTATCAATTGCAGGGAACAAAACTGGTACAACAAAAATAATATCAGTTATCTTACCAGCACCTCCGGCGGATGTGGTAACGTAAATTACTCATTCGGGGGAGGAAATTCAGGATGGAGTGGAGGATGTGCGCAATCCGGCAATGGTGCATGCGGATCCAACGACATTCACGGAACTAACGGATGGGTTACCGCTTCCCTTTGCATTCCACAGGCTGCCAACCAGCCTTCGTTTAAAATGCGAATCGCGTTTGGTTCGGGTTCACAGGTGTATTCAGATGGAATTGCATTTGATAATGTAAAAATCAGTGATGTTTATCCTGTGGTAAACTTTTCAGGAAACCAGGCACCCGATTGCGAACCGGTTTATCAGTTTAATAACACTACTGATTGTGGACAAACGTGGGAATGGAATTTCGGTCACCCGGCTTCACCCGGAAATACAAGTGCCGATGCGAATCCTGTTCATCAGTTTCCTGCTGCAGGAACCTATATCGTTACTCTGGTGGCAACGGATTTTTGTGGTGGAAGCAAAACATTTTCCAAACCCGTAATCGTTGCAGCAGGAAATTCACCTGTACTAGCCTCGGTAATTCCATCGCCGACCTTATTATGCGACAGCACTTCGGGTTCCATTTCCATTAACTTGACTTCCGCTGGAACACCACCCTATACAATTAGTTATTTTTATAAAAACTCACTGGTTTCTATTTCCGGACTTACAGGAAATCCCATCGTGCTAACGGGGATGACACCGGGAATTTACAATGCCTTTACTATTACTGATGCAAATGCGTGCGAACATTCGCTGCCCGGTGGCGTTGAAGTAATATATACCCGGGATAACTTGTCAGTAACGGCATTTGGTGATACGTTATTAAAGGCGGGTGAATCAACAGGACTCGATGTGATTGCGAGTATTCCATCAACTTTTACATGGTCACCTGCCGGAACTATCGATGATCCTTTTTCCGCTACACCTGTTGTAACACCTATAGAAACTACGACTTATACCGTGACGGCCACGGATACCAATGGGTGTAGTTTGTTCGCTTACGTTACAGTATTTGTTGACGACAGTGAACCCTGTACCGGATATTTTTTCCCCAACTCATTTACTCCTAACGGTGACGGGAAAAACGAAGAGTACATTTGTTTCATTGATCCATTAATGAAATTGGATCATTTTAAGATGACTATTTTCGACCGGTGGGGAAGGAACGTATTTATTTCCGATGAGCCGGGACAGGCATGGTCAGGAAAAGGATTTGCTACAGGTATTTATATTGTAGTTGCAGATTTTAAATGCAGGAATAAAAAAACATCCCGCTACAGCGGGATAGTGAATTTGATACGATAAAAGAACTCCTTTTAAACTGACATCAGAAAGAGAATCCATTATCTGAGATTTCATTTTCCAAAGCCTACTTTCACACCTAATGCCAGGTTAAAAATATCTACAAACCGTGTGGTTCCGATATTGAAAATGTAATTATGCAGTAACAGGTCATAGGTACCAAATTCATAAAACATCCCTACAGAATTAAAATATCCATTATTTTGAATTTCATAATTAGCACGGCCTCCAACAAATAATCCCAGGCGTAATGCGGAAGAATAATCATAATACCTCGCCGGGTATTGATCTTTAGGTGCCAAAAAGAAAAATTGGCTTCCGAACGTATACGTCACCGGAATGCCAACCGTAAACCAATCAAATGAAAATCCTTTACCGGGATCAATTGGCCGGAAAGGAATCCAGGTATTTTTTAGGGTCACTGAATGCAAGGGGCCACCAAAAGTTTTAGGAACATACCCATAAATCAAGTCGAGTTCTGCTTTATCCTTCGAATAGCTGTAACCGAATCCCGCGGATAAAAATCCAATATTTCCGGCAAACTGATATTTAGTATGTTCAGGGATCAACCAGTGGCATCGAGATGTGGAATCTGTTTCGTTACCTGCCTTTCCCGCAAAGGGTAAGAGCAGCGTACCAATTATGATAAGTAAGACTATTTTCATTTTAAAAAATTATATTTTCAACAGAGATTGAATTATTCCATGCACTTACAAGAACATAAGAACGGGCTTCCATATCATCTACCTGCACATAAGGAACACCGTTATTATAAAAGTTCACCAAAGAGTAGCCGCCTGTATGGCCATGAGCCGCAAACTGTACCTTGCCTGATTCAGCGAGAACAAAAGCGTAACCAGGTTCCAGGTCGGGATCAAAATCATCGTTGAAAGGCGGTACATGTCCAATTACGAAAGCACGATTGAAAGAATTGGTATCACGTAGTTCATTTCGGAGAAAATATAAATCTGGTACCCTGCCATTAAAATTATATTCACGCGAATTGGTATTGATCCCTATAAATTTAAAGTTGTTGCATCTAAAATGAAAATTCAGGGTTCCATACATTTCCTTATAAACTTTTTCGCCATTGCCCAGCAGGTCATGGTTGCCAATCACTGCCACATACGGGATTTTCAATTTTTTTAACCTGTTATTGGTCTCCCTGTATTCTGTTTGCAGACCAAAGTTGGTCAGATCACCGGAAATAAGTACAAAATCAATATCATTTTTTGAATTCACCAAATCAACAAAATCATCCAGGTCTTCATATTCGTGATGCGTATCTGAAATCAGGATGAAACGGAGAGTATCCTTTTGAGGGATTGCTTCAATCCGGTTGATGTTCTTATGATTCAGATCCTTCTCATCTTCTGACAGTACTACCTCATTCGGGTTGTATTGAAAAGTATCTTCACATGACCCAAAAGTTATTATCAACACAACCATTACTGCTTTATAAAAACTGTAATCAAATAAATATTTTTTCATTAAAGGAGTATTAAATGATTGACTTGAATTGAAATTAGATATATTACCGGTTGCTGAGTGCGGTGAGCGATTCGTTTATTGTTTTTTGCTTCGATTTTTTGCGGTTATACCGGCTGATAAGTTCAGGATCTGAAAAAAAAGCAAGAAAATCCTTTTTGAGAGCCTCACCAGTTTCACTAAAATCATTCCGTCGGTGTTTTTTCAGCAACTTGTAATACGTATCATCCTCGAGCTGATAAGATCCCGGATTGGTCTTTTTACCTGTATCAAAATTTATATTATCCAGGCGAAAATTTTTTGATTCCAACTGGGTTAGTGATGCTGAATAATTCTCAACAATAGCTTTGAAACTTGCATCAAAAATTTTATCAACCCGTTCATCCGGTTCTTTATATTTCAAGCCTGAAGTGGGACCGATTTTAGGAACTATTGCAATAATCACCGAAAAAAGTATGGATTTCAATCCCGGTCTGCCAAACTCTTTTCTATATTTCTTCCTCTCAAATTTTTGGGTGTAAGATTTCTTTTTGGCAAGCGGATTCAAAACGAGAATTGACGCATTGCGTGCTCTCCATGCATCTTGAGTAAGCTCAGGAATCAATTGCTTTACGGCAAACCGAAAAGTTTCCACCGCCAGGGGAAGGCTGCCGAAAATTTCACTCAGCTCCATACCATACGTTTTTTTAAAAGCCCGTTTCAAAACCGGTTCACTGACTTTAAAAGCAACAAATTTGTGTTTAGCATCCAGGTCATAATTTCCTTTTGCAGTCTGAATAACATCAAAGCCAAATTCCACACGTGTATGTTCTGAACAACCTTTTTCATAAGCAATCACATCTCCGTGCTCCTCCTTTAATTTAGGAAACAAGATGGGAACAGCCAGATTGGTACCCATTGAATGGCCATATTTGTCGGCCTGGTAATGGCATAAAAAACCAAGGCTAAAGGCGTATTCATTCATGTTTTCTGATTCATTGATCAGGTTGGTGATAAAATCACCGGTTCTAACATAATGAACCAGGTTGGTAAACATTTTACTCCCGAAAGGCGAATACCCAATATCGGGCATCAATGCTCCTCCGTACAAGTAGGAGTAGGCCTCCTTCAACTCCTTTTCAGTTGCATTAGGGTATTTTTTCTTTAATAAAGGTTGTATGGATTTCTCCCAGGTAGCATCAATGATTGCCTGGTGGGAGAGTAAGGCAAATCCAAAGGAAAAGGAGGAGCAACACAAGTGGAAAACAGTTGCAAGAAGTAAAAATTTTCTCATAATAAATGGAGTCTGTCTGAATCTTCTCTAAGTATATCTATAAACACTGGTGCAACTTTCTTTCCAAAATTTATAGTAAGCAATTTCTATAAATTTTGATCAATTATATTGCAGTGGGGAGGTAAAAATTCTTCAAAAACGCCCATATTATGGAAATAATTCCTCATTTTAAAGTAAAAGTCATTAACAACTTCAAAATTTAGTTCCCCGATTTTTCCCAGTGATCACCACTTAGTACGAGTGTTACTTTGTAAGTTTCAAGCAAACGCATCTGATCATACGCTTTTATATTCCGTATAAGCTTCTTTTCAGTTTACGAAATATTTTTTGTTACGGGAATCGGACAACTTTGCTGTTGAAGATGCTTCTTGAAGCAAGGGTCTGCACGTGTTATTTTCAGTTTGTGAGAATGATTAATTTATCCCGGAAAACGGATAAATTATTTCGGAAAATAGTGGTCACGTACATGCCATCAGGTAAAGCAGGAAAAAACAATTGTACTGTAGGTTGTGAGGTATTCACATTTTTTTCCAAAACTATTTTCCCTGACAAATCATAAACTATTATTTTGTCATTTCGCAGGCAACCCTGAATGTATAATTCGCCGGCGGAAGGATTCGGATACATACGAATATTTATGGTTACCGGCGTCGAATTTATATTGGTTGTGTTTAGAGGAAACTCAAGCTTCCAAATGACAGGTGTATGAGGGGCTCCGGGATTTCCAAATTCCATAACATATAATGTATTAACTACCATTTCAGCATCCACCGGATCAAAAAATCCATTGGCGATCCGTGTTACATTGGCATTAAAATTATTAGCTAAAGTATCAAAGGCTAATTGCAAATGAAGTAAATCTTCTCCCTGATCCAGAAAAGGACCCAGACCATAACCTGGAATGAAGCCGGAGGAATCGACACAACCGCGGGTGTACCCCAACACAAATCCGGATCCATTGTACACACCATCAAGATCTGCATTTTTGTCGAATACCAATCCTAATGTGGATTTATGAGAGGTGAAAGTCCTGATTTCAAGTCCGGCCGAATCGCTCACATTTACAATGGTACCGTTATCAGGATCACGAATCATATCAGCATCCGGTCCGAGATTTCTTATACCGGGTGTAACTATTAATCCGGCAGGCATAGGGGGATAAGTGGTGTCATTGGTAAAATAATTGTTCGTCCACGCAAGTGAATTATGATTGATCAGTAAATCAGTAGCCGGATCATAATTAGGAAACTGCTGACCTGTAAAGTTACCGCCCATTACCCATGGAAAACCATAATGATTTCCTTCCTGTAACCAGTTTAATTCATCAGAATCGTCACGGTCACCGGAATTTTCAACACCAAATAAATTTCCGTTCATATCATAGGCTACATCAAAAGAATTTCTCACTCCACGGGCAAATAAATAACCGGATGCATCCAGCCAGGCGGAATCATTTTCTAACATAATTCCGTTTCCGTTTATCGGGAGTTTAAAAATTGCTGTTGTAAGCGGAACTTCGCGATAGCCGGGAAATAATCCGTTTCCATTCTGCACCTCTCCGTGATCAGTTCTTGAACCGCTGCAAACGATGATTGAATCCTTTCCGGGAGTGATACAGACAGCACTTACTGCATGATCATATAATGTAGCCGATGAGGCATAAGGTAGTGTTGTCATTAAATTCGACCAACTCCAGTTACCTCCGGATTGCATCTGACCTCTCGATACCAATCCATAACCTGCCACTCCTGATTGCTTGTAGTTACCCGATAATACCATCAGGCTATCTGTAAAAGCCAATCCCTGTAAAAAATTTATGCCATGGTCCGCCTCGGTAGCTATTAAAGAATCATATGGCAGCTGACCAGTGGGTTCCTCTATGCGGTATATGTCTCCAAAAAAAGTAATATAATACAAATGATCGTCTGCAGGGCACATGGCAATGCGAACAGCATAAGGCGCTACTTCCATGAACTGGGAAATAGAAATGTTAGAATCATTTACTACAGGAATCACCTGGGAATAACTTACGGAGCAAAATAAATGGCAAAATACTAGAAGGCCTCCACGCGAAAATAAAGTAGGTTTCATGATAAAAAGTTTATTGGTGTAAGTCGGAAAATAGGAAAAATTGTTTAAATGAAAAAAAATACTTGATAAGCGGGCATGAATTAAAGGCAAACAGCGTTGGGTGAGGGGTGAGGGAAATTAAAAGGTTCAGGATATCCTACTCCCGATATTAAAAACTGTCTCTGAAGTTAATTGGTGTCCTTATGGAATTGATATATATTCATCGCTTGAAAACTCTGCGGACAGCACCTGTTGCAGCTTTTTGCGAAGTACCTGAAAGTCGCTTGGTTTAGTGAGAAAGAATTGTGCTCCAAATTCTCTTGTCAGTTCTTTGTCGCGGAGCAGGTTTGAAGTAGTAAAAATGCCAACGGGAATTTTACTTAACCCATTTTCTTTTTTGATTTGAATAAGAAAATCAAAGCCGTTCATAACAGGCATGTTCAAGTCAAGAAAAATAATGTCAGGTAAATAGGAGGTTGTTCGTAATTTTTCAAGAGCAATTTTTCCATTGGTTGCTGTCTCGCATTGCAATGATGGATTAATAAATTCTATCGCATCTTTAAAAAAAAGCTGGTCATCCTCATCGTCATCAATTAAAAATATTTTATTCATGACGTTGGTAGGTAAATTGTGAATGTAGAACCTACATTGGGTTTTCCTTCTGCTATAATAAAACCATTATGATTGGTTACAATTTTTTTGACAATTGATAAACCAATACCTGTTCCTGAATACTCATTCTTGCCATGCAGCCGTTGAAAGAGTTCAAAGATTTTAGTTGCATATTCTTTTTCGAAACCAATTCCATTGTCGGCAATTTTTATTGCATGATATTCCTGTTGTATATTTGCTAATGGATTCTCAATTTCGTTTCCATGAATGCGTGCAGCTGTAATTTTAATATGCGGTTTAATTTCCTGTCGGCTGTATTTAATGGCATTGTCAATAAGGTTGGTAATAAGTTGAGAAATTTGAACACACACTCCCTTTATTGTCGGAAGATTTTCATGTTCAATTATTGCTTGCTTTTCACTGATTCTTATGTGCAGGTCGCTTTTTGAGTCTTCAACAACAGTATTCAAATCGCATGATACAAAAATCAATACGGATGAATTTACACTGGATAAATCAAGCAGGGAGTCAATGAGATTTTGCATGCGCTCGCCTGCTGCTATAATGCGGTTGAATAATCCTGTGTTTTATCTGAAAATTTTTCACCTTCGATAATGCGTCTGCTGAACGCCTGAATTTTTCGCAAGGGCTCTTTTAAATCGTGGCTGGCAATATAACTGAATGATGCAAGTTCAGCATTGGTGTTTTCTAATTGTTTGTTGTTGAATTCAAGCGATTGATTCATTTCTACCAGTTGTTGTGCTTTAACAAGTAATTCCTCTTTATTATGTTTTTCAAGAGTGATGTCTCTGATAAAGGAAATAAACAACTTAACTCCATGTTGCACTGCCTGCGAAACAGTGAGGGATATGGGAAACTCTTTTCCCTCTTTATTAAGGGCAGCAAGTTCTAATGTTTTATTTAAAATCCGTGATTCACCTGTTTTCAAAAGGCGATTCATTCCTTCCCTGTGACCTTCACGGTATCGCGTAGGAATAATAATATCGCTTAAATTCAATCCTAAAACTTCTTCCGCTTTCCATCCGAATATTTCTTCTGTTTTAGGATTCCATAAAGTGATAA
Source organism: Bacteroidota bacterium (assembly GCA_030855635.1). GTDB lineage: Bacteria > Bacteroidota > Bacteroidia > AKYH767-A > OLB10 > JADKJB01. The sequence goes on from JALYQW010000075.1 coordinate 86,449, forward strand.
TATCTTTTTCATTGATTACAATAACGGCATCAGGAGCATTGTTGATAATCTGGTTCAAATAATCTTCTTTTTCTACCAATGCCTCGGCCGCTACAACATCCTTGGTAATGTCCCGCACAGTACCGATGAGCAATCGATGGACACCCTCTCCTGAAAATTTACCGCTTGAACGTACGTATTTGGTAATTCCTGTTTTACTTATGATACGGTAAGGTGTTTCAACCAATTCTCCGGTTATCATTGTTTGCTCTCCGTTACTAATTACCTGCTGCAAATCATCGGGGTGTACGAAAGATAAAAACTTTTCAAACGAGGGAACAAACTCCTGCGGTTCACAATCCAATAAACGGAATAAGTTATCTGAATATTCCAATGCACCGGTTGCAATGCTCCATGTATAGCTTCCGAATTGAGCAA
>JALYQW010000102.1 GCA_030855635.1 Bacteroidota bacterium
TTTAAAAATTAATACAACGCCGCATTAAGAAACATTGACCCATAAAAAAAGCTGTTACAAAAAATGTAACAGCTTTTTTTATGGATTTGTATGATTACTTCTGTTGTTTCATCTGTTGCTCTTTCATTCGCATTTGTTCTTTTTCTGTGCGGATGTTGGTCCACTCTTCGGTAAGCATACCGCGAAAAGCCATTGTGCTTTGAACACCGTTAGCATCCGTAACGGTAATAGTTCCGTCGAAAGTAGTGCCTTCAGCTTTTCCACTATACACATAAGTAGCATTGGCTTTTTTGAACGTTAATTCAAAATCAGAAGATGCTCCTGCATTTCTTTCAACCACTTTACCTTTTGAGTAACCGGAATTTCCTAACTCTTTAGATGTCGCTTCTCCGACGCCAAAAGTAATTTCATCAATGATTTCAGGACCGGCTCCGCTGATATCTTTCATCACATAGGTATAGCTCTGTCCATTTAATTTAGATGCTGTCTGAGCATTTACTGTTCCAACTGCCATTATAGCAATAGCAACAAATAGTGTACTGATGTATTTCATTTTCATGGTATTTAGAGTATACAATTAAGATTTAAAAATTAGCACTAATTTAAGAATAAATCCTGAATTTTAACACAACTGCAGAAATTATTCGCCTGATTTTGATCATTAAAACTATAAGCTATTGAATTTCAACAATAAAACTCCAATCTTAAACATTCACCAGGTATGCTAAACCTACCAATTTCCGGACCGCATTCATGATGGCAGCGGCATTGATACCACATTCCTCATAAAGTTCCTTTTGCTCACCATGTTCTATAAATCGATCGGGGATTCCCAGACGGGTCATGTGAACCTGGTAACCGTTATCGAGTACAGCTTCCGCGACAGCGCTTCCAAAACCACCTTGTATGGAATGATCTTCAACGGTAATTATTTTTTTATAAGACGTACAAACTTCACGTAACAAATCCAGGTCGAGCGGTTTAACGAACCTGAAATCATAATGTGCGGGATAAAAACCTTCTTTAGCAAGGAGGTCACAGGCTTCAACGGCGAAATTACCCGGGTGACCGATCGTTAGAATAGCAACTTCTTCACCCCCACGCATTTTTCTTCCTTTCCCGATCTCAACCTGCTGAAAAGGTGTTTTCCAATCAATCATAACACCATTTCCCCGAGGATAGCGGATTGAGAACGGACCATTATGCAATGTTGCGGTGTACATGAGATTGCGAAGTTCTTCCTCATTCATGGGAGCCGAAACCACCATATTGGGAATGCACCGGAAATAAGCAAAGTCAAAAACTCCATGATGGGTAGGGCCATCAGCACCTGCCAATCCGCCGCGATCGAGACAAAAAATAACATGCAGGTTTTGAAGTGCCACATCATGTACCACCTGGTCATAACCCCGTTGCATAAACGAAGAATAAATATTACAGAAAGGGATTAGTCCCTGGGTAGCGAGCCCTGCTGAAAAAGTAACCGCATGTTGTTCGGCGATCCCTACGTCAAAAGCCCTTTCGGGGATGGCCTTCATCATAATGTTCAACGAACATCCTGAAGGCATTGCAGGAGTTATTCCTACTATTTTCTCATTTTTCAGCGCCAGCTCAACCAGGGAATTTCCAAAAACATCCTGATATCTCGGAGGCTGTGGTGAAGTATTCTTGGGCTTAAATATTTCACCACTAATCTTATCAAAAAGACCGGGTGCATGCCACTTAGTCTGATCTTTTTCGGCCAATTCATAACCTTTCCCTTTCACTGTCACACAATGAAGGATTTTAGGTCCGGGAATATCTTTCAGGTCATTGAAAACTTTAACCAGATGGTTCACATCATGTCCGTCAATGGGTCCAAAATAACGGAACTTCAGTGATTCAAACATGTTACTGTGCTTGAGTATAGCAGACTTAAGGGCATTCTCAAACTTTTGAATAATAGCCTGGGCGTTAGGTCCAAATTTGCTGATTTTGCCCAGCACATTCCATACTTCTTCCTTGACTTTATTATAGGTATGAGAAGTGGCAATATCCGTAAGGTACTCCTTTAATGCTCCCACATTGGGATCAATGCTCATGCAATTATCGTTGAGTACTACCAGCAAGTTGGAATCTTCCACACCACCATGGTTCATGCCTTCAAAAGCAAGTCCGGCGGTCATGGCACCATCGCCGATCACAGCGATATGCTGTCGATTTTTCTCGCCTTTAAGCCGTGAAGCCACTGCCATGCCGAGTGCTGCAGATATAGAGGTGGAACTGTGGCCCACACCAAAAGTATCGTATTCGCTTTCAGAACGCTTGGGAAATCCCGAAATGCCCTTATAAATTCTATTGGAATGAAAAACTTTCCTACGCCCGGTCAGAATTTTATGTCCGTAAGCCTGGTGACCTACATCCCAAACCAATTGATCATAGGGGGTGTTAAAAGCATAATGCAGGGCAACGGTTAGTTCCACAACTCCCAGGCTGGCACCAAAATGTCCACCATTAACTGAAACTATATCAATAATATACTGTCGGAGTTCTTCACAGACCTGGCGAAGTTGATCATCCTTCAGCTTACGCAGATCAGCGGGAATATCAATGTTCTTAAGAAGTCCTGAAGGCTGTATGTCCATCTAAATAAATTGGGCCTAAAAGGCAAATTTACAGTTATTTCCTGTTTTCTGCAACGTTTAGCCCGTAGGGGTGAGTGATAAAACGTTAAACAAACGATGAACGTTGATAGTTTATGGTGTAACCGGTTAATAACTGCCTTGCGGGATGCAAATACCACAAGGCCCGGCAATCGCCCTCGTTTATTCTTTACTTTTGCCTGAAATTTTCACTTATGAAATTCGGTACAAGAGCAATTCATGCAGGACAGGAACCTGATCCGACAACGGGAGCCATTATGACCCCGATTTATCAAACATCTACATATGTACAGGAATCTCCGGGCAAGCATAAAGGTTATGCCTATGCTAGGGGCAAAAACCCGACCCGTGTTGCACTGGAAAAATGCATTGCATCGCTGGAGAATGCAAAACATGGATTGTGTTATTCAAGCGGGCAGGGCGCTGAGGATACCATCATAAAACTCCTTCGGCCTGGTGATGAAGTAATTGCCACCGATGATTTATATGGCGGTTCGTACCGGATGTTCACAAAAGTATTTGAACCATTCGGAATTGTTTTCCATTTTGTAAATATGCATGATGCCGCGTCCATAAAAAATCACATTAACGCGAATACAAAAATGATTTGGGTAGAAACACCTACCAACCCGTTGATGAAAATTATTGACATACGCGCTTGCGCGGATGTTGCCAAAACAAATAAACTGTTGCTGGTAGTTGACAACACCTTTGCTTCACCGTACCTTCAAAACCCGCTCGATCTGGGAGCCGATATTGTGATGCACTCCGCCACTAAATATCTTGGTGGTCATTCCGATGTGGTGATGGGCGCACTTTGCACTAACGATGACGGGCTATATGAAAAACTGGCGTTTATCACCAACTCCTGCGGACCGGTACCCGGGCCGATGGATAGTTTTTTGGTTTTACGCGGTTTAAAAACGCTGCATGTAAGAATGAAGGCACATTGCAGCAACGGCAGGGAGATAGCGCATTTCTTGAAAAATCATCCGAGAATTGACAAGGTTTACTGGCCGGGGTTTGAAGATCATCCCAACCATGATATCGCTAAAAGCCAGATGCGCGATTTCGGAGGTATGATTTCTTTTATCATGAAAGGAAATTCCATGGAGGAGGCGTTCCGGGTAGCTTCGGCAACAAAGGTATTTTCACTGGCCGAATCACTTGGAGGTGTTGAATCGCTGATCGGACATCCCGCATCCATGACGCATGCAAGTATTCCTAAGGAAGATCGTGAGAAGTCGGGTGTACTGGATTCACTTTTACGGCTAAGTGTAGGTATTGAAGATATTGAAGACCTGATAGCGGATTTAAAACAAGCGCTTGAGAAATGATGAATGATAAACAGCAAATAATAAAACCGGCTGATTTTTTAACAACAACTGTCTTGCTAAAAAAGAATACTATCATTCATCAATCATGTATCCTTAACCATTCCTAACACATGTCACAATATAAATTCGCAGTTATCGGTCTGGGCCAGTTTGGAAATGCAATCGCACGCACACTGGCTTTGCGTGGAGCAGAAGTGTTGGCAATCGACACTTCCGAAGACCACATAGAGGATATTAAAGATGAAGTATCATACGCTGTTTGTATGGATGCCACTGACATCAAAGCATTGCGCTCGCAGAATATGCAGGATATGGATGCAGTAGTTGTGGCGATCGGTGAAGATTTTGAAGCTTTGATGTTATGTGTGGTTCAGTTGATGGAGTTAAAAGTAACCCGGCTTATGGCCCGTGCCAACGGAAAACACCAGCGCCAGATTCTTGAAAAAATCGGTGTAAAGGAAATACTTTCTCCAGAAAATGATGTAGGACTTGCGGTGGCGGAACGTTTGTTAAATCCAAATATACTTACCTCTTTAATGCTGCCCGACAATTATGAAATTGTTGAGATCAAAACGCCACGCACGATGGCTAACAGGAACCTGGGCGACATCAATCTCAGGATGAAATACAACCTGAACCTGATTACCCTTAAGCGGGAAACAGAAACTGTTCACAATGGGGAAGTCTCAAAAGAATGTCACATTCTGGGGGTACCGAATTCTGAAACAATACTCATTGAATCGGATACAATTATTGTTTTCGGACTGGTGCGCGATATAGAACGGTTTATTGAAATTAATAAATAATCAAACCCGTTGAGTTGCCGGCACCACGACGGGCGGGCGATGAAAATAATTAATTTCTATTTTTTCCTTTGTCATAAGGCTTAGATATTGTCTTTTTTGTTGCCTTGCTTATTTTTTCACCGCATTTACATTCAACAAATTTTCTTGTTCAATATATTGTAACAAAGCTTTGTTAAAAATGCGAACACCTTCCCTGTTAAGGTGATCAGGATCGTAAAAATGCAATGAATCATCGAGTGCGACATTGCCATTGAAGTTCACGTAGCGCGCCTGTGATTGCATCAAGCTATCCATGTTGATATCATAGTGCATGGATTGATAAAATGATTTTGTTACCGGGGCTTGCACCAGCAATATTTGACAACTTCTTGTTTCAATAAAATTTACAATCTCATTCAGTGCATGAATTTGTTCTTTATGGAAATTTAATTTTAAAGGTGTGTGATTGATGTATTTAAATTCTTCTGATTTCCGATCTACAAATCCTCCTTTAATATAAGTATCCTTGCCCATTGTAACAGGCTCCACAAAATCATCCCAACTTCCATAACATTGCCGGAGCCAGCTATAAGTAAAAGCGTTATAAGTTTTCACATGGTTTACTTTCAACACCATTTGAAGCATGTGCCTGTCAACAACATCATTTGCGACCAGATCAAGAGAAGATTCTACGCCATCGAGGGTGAAAATTTCAGGAAATACTTCAAGAATCACCAGTCGCGGACGGAGTTGATCAAAATATTTACGGAGCAGCATAAGAGATTGCTGTGGAGTCTGACTACTTGATCCCAGGTTAAATGCATTGATTCCGGTTTTTTCAAAATACCGAATGTCAATTCCCCTGTATGCATGTGAAGAACCTAATATAAGAACATCGGTGTTTTCATAATTCCGCACCTCTCTCATCCTGCTATTCATGTGACCATACGCTCCAACCCGATAACTCAGGTTCTTCCGTAAATAAAGTGGTAATGCGTTTCCTGAAATCCAGATAAACACGAGATAAATCCCTATAGTAAACAACAAAAAACAAATCAGGTATATGAAGAATTTTTTCATTGCATCAAAATTGAAAATATATAAATGGTGATTGTTCTGTTTCCATGAACATAACCGTCAGGCAAATAATTAAAGCATAAAACAACCATCTGAAAATGCGCGGCCAGGTTTTACCGGTTTGCGATATTGCATACGGTCCTTCTCTTCCCACCCATTCAATTACCATAAAAACCAAAGTAAGTGCCAGCGTAACCGCTCCCATCGCATCAACTTCCGGCGTTTTTAAAATGGAATAGGAAAATATTCCTTTAATATAATCCATTGCATGGGTAAGGCTTTCAGCGCGGAAGAATATCCACGCAAAGGTGGTCATCATAAAAGTGACTGTCATATTGAACAACTCTGAAAAGGATGGGAACAATCGACCTTCTGCAACCACATCCATATTATTCCTGTTTTTTCCGGAGAGCAACAGGGGAAGAAAAAACAGTGCATTAATGGCACCCCACACAAGAAACGTCCAGTTTGCTCCATGCCAGAATCCACTTACCAGGAAAATGATGAATGTATTGCGAATGCGCATTAAAGTTCCACCGCTGCTTCCACCTAATGGAATGTATAAATAGTCGCGAAACCAGGAAGAGAGCGAAATGTGCCATCTTCTCCAGAACTCGGCAATATCGCGCGAAAAGTAAGGGAACCTGAAGTTCTGCAACAATTCGATTCCTAACAGGCGTGCCGTTCCCAGGGCGATATCCGAATACCCTGAAAAATCACCATAGATCTGAAATGCAAAAAACAGGGCTCCGAGTATCAGGGTGCTGCCATTGTATTCACCGGGGTTATCAAAAATCAGGTTGGCATACGTTGCACAATTATCGGCAATCACCATCTTCTTAAACAACCCCCACAAAATCTGTCTCAAGCCATCAACAGCACGGGTAAACTCAAAAGTACGGGGTGCTTGAATTTGTGGCAGTAAATGCGTGGCTCTTTCAATGGGCCCTGCCACCAACAGCGGAAAAAAACTGACAAACAGCGTATAATCCACCCAATTATTAACGGGAGCTATCTTCCTATTGTAAATATCAAAAACATAAGATAAACCATGGAAGGTATAAAAGGAAATTCCTACAGGCAAAATAATATTTAAGGTTGTAAGATTGGGCTGAAATCCAAAACCGGTGAGCAGGTCGGCAAAGGACGCGGTAAAAAAATTATAGTACTTAAAAAACCCAAGAAATCCCAGGTTCACCACAACACTAATTATTAACCAGGCCTTTCGCCAAGCCGGAGTGCGTGATTTAAATATTTGAAACCCCGTGAAATAATCGAGCGCCGTACTGAAAGCCAGTAAAAATAAAAACCTCCAGTCCCAGCATGCATAAAAAAAGTAACTTGCAGCAAGCAATAAAATATTCTGAACTTTCAATGATCTATTGAATACCAACCAGTAAAGGACAAAGACTACAGGAAAAAAAACAGCAAAATTTAACGAGTTAAAAAGCATGGTTGTTACTTAAATATCATAAAAGTTAATGTTACTGCAATGACTGCTTTCATTAAAAACCCTGCTACTTCACTTAACAGGGGTAAAATGATAAAATAATCCGGTTACAAAAATAACAAAATTGTACTTTTTTCAATGTGAATATATACACCTTTACAAAATAGCTTAATTTTATTGCGCCTAATCTTTGCACTTCCCGATCCTATACGATGAAGGATACTTCAAATGCTTGTCCTTTTCACCGGTATCATTCTATAAAGGAATTTGATGCGCTGGATCCACTTGCCAGAGAAAATCCATTACCTTATTACGATTGGTTGCGTGATGATGCAAGCCGGCAGGTTTACAAACTTCCTAACGAAACAAATTTTTATGTAGTACACCGTTATGAAGATGTAAAAAATATTTTTTCAGATGCAGCGAATTTCAGTAACAAAATAATTCCCGTTGAAAAGAGTCCTTTCCTGGCATTAATGGATGATACCGATCATGCCCGGATCCGCTCGGTAATCGCTACAATTTTTACACAAAAAAATATATCCGTCTGGGAACCGGTGATCAGAGAAATAATTACCGAAGCTACCGGGAATTTATGCAGCAATACATCCGTAGAACTTTTTGAAACCTGGGCTGATCCGGTTCCATTGGGAACACTGGCCGCATTATTCGGTTTAAACCGATCCAACAAATCAATTAAAAAACTTCATGAAGATGCCATCGCCATCAACAGGGCATTGTTTGTAACAGGCGGTACCGGTCCCAGGAGGAGCAATTCACCCGGAGCATCAGAAAAATTTCATATCAGCTGGGCGATCGCTAAAAATTCAATAAAATTGTTCCGATTGCGTAAGTTGATTGGGAGCAAAGGAATGAACGAGCTCTCTTCCATGTTGCGCATGCACCGGAATAATCTTGTAGTCCCTCGTCCTGATTTCAAACACGTTCCCGGTTCCATTGCACCTTTGCTTGATCTGCTGCTTGCATTTGCTGAAAAGTTGTCAGCTGATATACAACCTGGTGATACCGCATCGATTGCTGTATTTAAACAAGCCATTAAAAAAGGCGAAGTAACTCTTGTTGAAATGATCATGGCAGGTGCTTTCATCCTGTTTGCAGGATATGAAACTACATCGAGTCTGCTTTCAAACTGCTTCGTACATCTTTCGCGCAATCGGCAATTATTGCTGGAACTTAAAGCACATCCTGCAAAAATTGAAGACTTCATTGAAGAATCGCTTCGCTATTACACTCCAGTTGGCCGATTTTTAAGAAGAACAAAGAAAGCAATTACGATTGCTGATGTGATCATTCCAAAAGATGCTATTGTGATTGTTTTACCAGGGGCAGCTAATACGGATCCCGAAAAATTTGAAAGCGGATGCGCTTTTGATATGGAGCGGCCTAATAATAAACAACACCTGAGTTTTGGTAAAGGCGTTCACTTTTGTGTGGGTGCACCACTTGCAAGGTTGCAGGTAACACTTGCACTACAATCGCTTATTGAACGTGCCTCGTCAATTTCCATTGATGAAAATTATCCGCTTAAAATGGTAACTGACCGTGATAACGGAATTTTACGGTTTGAAAAACTCTATGTAAAGGTGAGCAGTTAATTAATTCGACTACCGTTTTAGTTTTCCACTATCAGTCACAGGCAATTCCTTTACAAAAAGAATTTTTTGCGGAATTTTATGTGGAGATAAATGTTCGCGGCAAAACTTACGAATTGCTTCAATATCCAGGTGCATTAAACCGGGTTTAACTACCAGTTCCGCCTGCACTCCTTCACCCAGCAGTAAATGTGTGTAGCCGCTTACGCGGGAAACCAGGATGCCGGGATGCAGGTTCAATATCGCTTCAACTTCTTCAGGAAAAACTTTATTGCCCGCCACGTTGATCATACTCTTTATCCTTCCTTCAACCTTGATTAAACCATCTTCTGATTTCGATGCAAGGTCACCTGTCATAAACCAGCCATGCTTCAATATTTGATCTCTTACAACCGGTGGCGACAAATACGCATCAAGCATACCCGGACCACGCATGGCAAGATGTCCTGTGATACCCGGGGCAACCTCTGAGAAATCATCATCCAGGATTGCTACGTCATATCCAGTCACCGCGTAACCTATTGCGTCAGGAGTTTCAAAAGATTTCTCAAAATTTATTACCGGCAATCCAATTTCGATGATACCATAAGCTTGTGAAACAGGTTTTTTAAAACGTTGATAAAATGCATTACATTGTTCCTTTGAAATAGCTGTTGAGGTTGAGACAATTTTTTTTATGCTATTCATTTGTTGATTACCTGTATCATTTCCCAGCATACGAATGTGAACCGGAGCTGCATACAAAAATGTTGCTTTATGTTTATTGATCAGATCCAGTATGGATGACGCCATAAAATCATTGCAAAGAATAATTCCACTTCCATGATGCAGATATAAAATAATTGACACTACAAAATGATACGCCATTGAAAGCACCCATAGCACACGATCATAAGGCCCCAGCTGTAGCGCCAAATTCGCAGACTCAATTCGTTCCTTAATCGTATGATGGGATAACACCACACCCTTGGAAACGCCAGTAGTGCCTGAAGTAAACCGTATGAGAGCAGGTTGGTTAACGTGTGAAGCAATTGTATATGGCAGAGTAGTATCAGGATTAAAACTCAATAGCCATGTTTGATCATTGAATCGGATATCCTGTGAAATTGAATTTTTAAAAAGAAAAAAACTTTTTTCGCTGATGATTGCATGTAATTGAGCAATATGAACAGTTTCAGTTAATTCCATTTCGCTAAGCTGTGAAGAAAGTGGCATTACAACTGCATTACACTCCATCACCGCATAAGCGAGAATGATAAAATAACGACTATTGGAACCATGCACTCCAATACCCATACCTGCCTTTACTCCATGGTTTTTCAACAATTCAGCGGTATTATGAATGGCATTGCTTAAAGCGGAATAAGTCAATGTTCCTTCCTCATCGAAAATAGCAACATTGTTAGGGTACAACCCTGCAGCTTGATGAAAAAGTTCAGATATTTTCATGTGCTTTATAAGGCAATGCAGCTAACTGTTGCGCACATGCGATGGCATCGTCATTTGGGCGATCAAAGGAATTAAATGCTGCAAGGGTGCCTGCTGCAAATCCCGTTGCCAGACAGGTGCCAATGACACGCGCGCTGGCGATTGCCTTGTCATCGGCAGAAATATTTCTTCCACCAAAAAATAAATTTGAAATAAATTTCGATTGCAGCACTCCTGCGGGAATATCATAATAATCATCCTGTTCAAAAAATTCCATTTCAACACTTTTACCCGGCATCCATGATTCAACGGGCCAGGCTCCACGTGCAATGGTATCAACATGTTTGGTTGCATTGAGAACGTCTGCTCCTGTTAATACATATTTCCCTTCGTGGCGGGGCCCGGTTCGTATGCCCACTTCAGGTGCTACAAAAGAAATAAATGTATCACAAAAAATTTCGCTGTGATTTTTTAGAAAACTATAAAGATCATTGATAGCCTTTCGGGAAAGCAATTCCAATTCCCCACTAAGTTTGGAATTATTATCGATGTGTACCGGAAGCGGTAATTTCAAAAACACACTTTTATTAGTGAGTGATCCGGGAATGATCGAAACGCGTTCATAAAAACCCTCCAGTAAACCTGCCGCGATTCCTTTACGGATGGTACGAATTAAGCTCATACTTAAAACGGCTTCATCAACTTCATGAAGGCCTGACAAACCAAAAACGTGCGCCGCTGCCTGGTACTGGTCACTTTGAATGGAAGGAAGATTTAATAATCCGGAAATAAGATTTTCTCCGGATGTATCGATTACTGATTTGGGTTTGAATTGAACTCGTTGATTTCCGATCCATGCATCCACAACTGTAACCTGTTGATTTTCGGCAATAGCTTGAATTACCGTAGCATTAAAGCAAACTGATTGTGTTGCTTTTTTTAGCCATTCATCGCAGTGGAGTAGCATCTGAAAATAGTTGTAAGGCAAAAAGTACAAACCCTTTTTAAACTGCACCGGCTTACTCTTACTTCGAATGGCCAGTTGTTGTGCGAATTCTTTAGGAAAACCCTGTTGCACAAAACGCGGTTCGGGGTTTTCACTCCGGTAATACAATCCACATAACGTGCCTACATAAGCAGCGGTGGCTTTGCCTCCTGCAAAAGAATTTTTTTCAAGTACTGTTACTGTTGCGCCTTGCCTGCTGGCACCGGCGGCTGCGGCAATACCCGCCGAACCACCCCCGATTATAAGCACATCGGGTTGTGAAAACATAAAACTGGAATTATTATGAGCCATTTTTTAAAGTAACCTGCCGTGAACAATGCAGAACTCACCTGCAAAGCTAAACTTTCAAATGATTTTGTACACACCCGGCCAGTGTGGCGACAGAAAATAAATTCGTTTTAGTAAGTTCCTTATCGGGAAGGGTAAGGCCAAACTTTCGTTCAATGAATAAAATAATTTCAATAATGGAAAAGGAATCTAACCCAAGTTTTTCAAAGGGCGTATCCGCTGTTACAGTTACACTTTCATCAACAAGGTTGGATTTGATAAAGACTATTAATTCTTCTGATACATTCATGTGACCTGAGCCGTTATTTTACCATTGCCTTTTCTGCATCTGTAAAATCCTCCGACTTTAAAATAAAATGTGCGATTTTTTCTTTCAGCGGAGAAGGTGTTGAGCTGAAATTCGTCAGTACAAATTTTTTGTCGGCATCAATGTTATCATTATAGCCTAAAAAGGAAGGTAATTTACTTTGGATGGTCAGTCGCAGAAAAAGCAACTCGGTGTTATTGGGTTTTTCCTTAATGGCTTCTTCCAGCATAGCAATCCCTGTTTTTAAATACCCGCGTTTGTCCATGATCGGGGCATGGCGTGCACGAGCAATATTTACGGCACCGATATAACCTTTTAACAGTGGTTCGGGATTGGGAGCATTATGAATTTTGTTATACAATGCGATACTTTCGGCTTCACTTTTAAAGGCGCCCGGCATTTCCTGACGAGCCATTTTCAACATTGGCGAGGGTTCCTGGGCCGTTGCCGGGATGGCGAAAAAACTCAATCCCATCACAAAAGAAAATGTCCAAAAAATCCTCAATTTTAATTGTTTCATAAGTAATCTCTCTTAATTAACTGATAGTCAATGTAACCCAATTTCCACATTCGGCATCTATTCAATAAAGCAATTATAGTTCCACAGATTAGTATGCAAAGTTAAAACCTGAATTGAAAAGAAGGTTTCGGAAGAAACCGGTAGGTATCAGGGTGGTCGAGATAATTTAATCGCCAGGTAAAATCAATTCTTCCCAATTTAAGGATATTTTCAATTCCGAATCCCACTTCCACGTAAGGCTCCCCGATTGCATGCAGCCGATCAGGAAACGCCCAATATTTTTCATTATTCTTATCGGACAACCTTCCTGCAAAAGCTTTTGCCAGCAGGAACTCTCTTAACTTCAGAACCCGTAGGCCCGGGATGCGATTTAAAAATAGGCCTTCAAAATGATGTTCCAGGTGAATGGCCACATATTCATCGGCCGCAAATTCAAGGTAATTCATCATATTAAATGAAGCCCGGTCGGTGAGGATGGCCTGGTTTCCAAAGGGAATAGAAAGAAATGTGTAAGGAACGGTTCCCCATATTTTACCTCCTTCAACCAAATAAGAAAAGTAACCCCAACGATTCAGTTTTTGTTGATGCTCGATGCGCACCGTTGCTTTTTGGTAGTCAAAGCCCGATCCAAGTAGGCCTTCGCGCCCAAGTATATAATCGAAAGAAACAGCAGGATACTTCAACATAAAAAATTTAGATTCACTGTCGTAGAATTTGGCATGCACTTCTTTTTGGCCATAAGCAAACCGTCCGTTGAAACGGAATCCTGCAAGCGTAAAATCTGTTACCGGTGTGTAAATTCCCAGGTCACTGATCGATGAAAAAGAGTAATCGCCAAAAGGTTCAACTGCCTGGCTGAAAACTGACAGTCGTGTTACAAAACCTGTGAACCATTGTCGTTCGACATATCCCATTTTATTCTTTACAAAAGTACGGGTATCAAAAGGTGCGACCTGTAGAAAATATGTCAGGAAATGATCCAGCGGAATGGCATAATAACTTCTACCTAACTGGTCGGCGTCCTCTTGCCAGGATGTGCCGATAAGGGTATGTTTCCCGGCATCGCGGTGAAAGACCCAATTCAATTCACCCATGAACTTAAATCGCTCATCGCCTAAACCATAGGCCACATAACCCCGTGGCTGAATCATACGGGTGCTGAATTGTGGAGTACGGATACCTGCTTTCAGTCGCAAACCTTCCACATCGTTATAACTGATAAACGTAAAAATATTACCAACATCAAAACCTTTGAACGGGGTCCATCCGGTTCCAACAGTAGTAAACGCTTTCTTGAATAGCTTAAATTTCCAGTTTTCCTGGATGGTATCAACCAGGTAGAAAATATTTTTTTCTTCCGTGGTGAGTGAATCGCCCCGTTCATTTTCAAAAAATAATTCATCGCGAAAAGCAGCACTATCAGTTTCGATAATTTGTTCAACAGGGGCATAAATACTATCGGCTACCGGTTGATTGACCACTACATTTTTATATTCTGAAAACCGTCTGCCAAAAAATCCGGTGAGTTCCGATGCGTTTTCAACAACAGTAAAATCGGCCAGCACTGTAATTTCCTTTGCAAACCAGTGTTGGCGGTTAAGCCAATCATAATCCATCCGAATCCAGAAACTCCTAACGAAATTTACATTTGCCGAAATACTGAAGTTTAAATCCATTCGCTTGATTGCGTAGGTGCTGTCGTGGATAAACATTTCACCGGTAAAAGCCACATCACTTGCGCCTTTAGGGTAAAACCGGATATGATGACAGGGTAAGTCGTCGATGTATCGTATAGAATCGTTCAGAACAAATTTGTAAAAACGTTTGTACTCATCGTTAATCGGGCTGGGAAAACTTTTAGTGAGAATTACAACAAAATTCTGATAGACATCGGGATTGAGGTAGAGTTCTTCAATAAATTTTTCAATTTTAGGGCCCCTAAAAAATTGTGCCTTGCGTGAACCCACAACATATTCCTTATATGTCACGGGTTTATTCCGGTAATAATGATCGCGGACATTTTCCTTAAAGAGAAAGGGCAGGTAACGCACTCCATTTGCCATAGAGTCCTGGTATTCCCAAATAAACGGAAAAGGACGGAAAAGCGGATTCTTTTTTATTTTATCTGAAAAATTATTGAGATCGAACTGTGCTTTATTATACGACCGGTATTGAAAGGCATCGAGCTGACCTGGATCGTTTACGGATTTGTTTGCGATTACTTTTCTTAAAATTTCATGAGCAGGATTTTCTCCCGCTTTTATGATCACTTCTCCCAATTTATAATCAGCTGAAAACATTTCCATACGCAACTCCTGGCGTTCGCGAATTTTAATGTTAACAATGGTATCACGGTAACCAATGGCTGAAAATGAAAGCTTGTCATAGTTTTCAGTGGTTTCAAGAATAAAACTGCCCAGTTCATCCGATGAGGTTCCAATGACGGTGCCCTTAAAAGCGATGTTAGCGAAAGCAATAGGCGCTCCGGTTGTAGCTTCCACCACGCGACCGAAAATCAGCGTTTTTTGAGCCGCTGCCTTACCGCACCAGAAAAACAGCAGTAAACCGATGACCGCAGTGCAAAATAGTTTTGGAGTATTCATAATTAACCGTTGCAAATGTAGCCTAAACACCTGAAAATATAATTGATAGCTCCCTTAATTTTTGATACTGCCTTATCGTGCCAAGATCGCTTACATTTGCGGCACAAAATTAAGGGGATGCGCATCGATTTTAAAAAATCATCAGTTTTTACTTCTCACATTATCAGTGGCAGCAGTCCGGGCAATCTATGGAATTTACTATCCGACAACAATTTCCAAATTGATTTAAGGTATTTGCCCAAATTACTCCTAGCTCTTCCCATAATACTGCTGAACATTCCATTTATAGGGCTGGAGAAACTTTTGTTTTCAAAAAAGATTCGCAATACCGTAGTAAAACAACCGATTTTTATAATAGGCTATCCCCGTAGCGGCACTACTTATTTAATGTACCTCATGAGCAAGGATCAGCAGTTTGCCTTTTGCAGGATGTTTGAATGCATGGGGCCTCATGTTATATTTACATTCGGCAAGGTGTTACGGGGTATAGCTAAAATGGTACTTCCGAAAAAAAGGCCCATGGACAATTTGGAACTTGGAGCAGACTTGCCAAAAGAGGAAGAATTTGCCCTGGGAAACATGAGTGTGGCTTCCATGGCCAATGCACTATATTTCCCAAAACGATTTTCCACTTACTTTGATCGCTTTGTGTTGTTTAACGGAAATGATCAGGATAAATCTTCATTTAAAGTCAACATGAACTGGCTTTTCAAGAAACTAACGCTTAAGAACAATGGAAAAAGACTATTGCTAAAAAGTCCTTTTAACACGGGCAGGATAAAACTGCTGCTCGAAATGTATCCGGATGCAAAATTTATCCACATTCACCGCCATCCGCACAAAGTATTTGCATCGAACGAAAAGTTGTATGAGAGCGTGATTCCCCAGGTTGCCTTTCACACCGTTAGCGATGCTGAAATGGAACGACATATTTTTTATACTTATCATCAAACCATGGAACGCTATTTTCATGACAGCAGTTTACTTCAAAACAACCAGCTTTTTGAAATGAGTTATGATGATTTTATTTCCAATCCTATTTCAATTTTTAAAAAAATGTATTCGCAGCTTGAAATAGAAAATTTTGCTTCAGCACTTCCTCTGATTGAAAAAGAAGTGGCAGGATATAAAAATTATAAAGCGAATATTCATAATGACGATGAAGGCAAGAGAGACCGTGTTTACAAAGAACTTTCCGGTATTTATGAAAAGTTGGGATACAGCAAATAGAATTTTGTAACTCTTCTAAAATGATTTTGTCATCAGCGATTTAACCTGTTGCAAAACAGCCTGCTGCTCTGTGTCAGAATATTGTCCATCTACCCAACTGGTCATTAACCGCAATTGTCCGCGAAATTCATAAAATAAAAAAGTGATGCCGGGTGAAATGGAATTAGAAGGGAAGTTTTTAATTTCCGTAACGGGCAAGCCGAGGAATTCCTGCATCCCTGCAAAGGTAGTTCCCAGGGTAGAAAAAGAAAACGACGACAATTTCCCGAGTGAAGGTAAATTCATCATGGGATAATAAAAAGGCATGGGCATGTACCAGTATCCATCTACAAAATCAATAAATGCTTTCGGCAAATCTTTCCGCATCTGATCTTTCATCTGTTGTAAGAGTGTTGGAATAGTTTTTTTAAGCGAGTCCAGATCACCGGGAAACAGTTTGTAAAACAGGAATGACAATCCGTTGAAAAGTACTGCATCCTGCGTACCTTTTTTTCTGAAATTAACCGGGACAGGAATCCACAAAAACCGGTGTTTTTTTTGATGTGCAAAAATTTCTTTGTGCAGGGCGATGGCTGTGCATGCAACATGAAATATACTCTTGTTCAGTTGCAATCCCAATTTTTGACACTTTTCATTTATTGCTTCGGTTTCAGTTGCATTAAAACTTAATTCCCTGTAAATTATTTTTAATGGTTTTTCTTTGGGAAGCACCCTTTCGGGGATGGTCATTTTACGATTTGCTTCACGGAAAGTAAAAAACACAGCGTTAAAAAACCGTTTGAACCGGAGGGTGAACGCGTCGTTGGTTTTGACAGTGGAAATGAGTGGAATATTTTTTATCCCCGTAAGGGAAGCAATAACAGACTGCACTCCCGCGAAATCAAACAGGATGTGATGAAAGGTAAACAAAATGCAGGATGAAGCATTGGCAAAATATAATACCTGCACATGCAGCGGCGGCATGTTGTAAACAGCTACCGGCTTATTCAGGAATTCTCCGGGAATTTCATTGGAATCAAGGTGATGATATGTTACCGGAATGTTTGTTCCTGTTTCTGAAAATACGAGTGAAGGGTATCCGAGACCGGCTGTTTTACTTATGTACAATTTGCGCAACCGTTCACAAATTTCATTCTTCTGCAACAAACTGTTGAAAGTGGTTTCACTTACTTTTCCATCAAGGTATATTGCAAGCCTTGCTTCATGTCCGGGTCCGCCATGACGTTTGTTGTGGTGATCAATTAAAAGTTGAAAGTAGTCAATGCCTTTTAAAAAGTAACGCTTAACCGGCATGGGTCAGGCTTTTTCGTTTTGATTTTTTGTGAATCAAATCGGTCACAATTTTAGCGGATAAGATTGAAAGCGGAACACCTCCTCCCGGATGCACGGTTCCTCCGCAGAAATACAGGTTTTTTATTTTACCAGAAAAATTAGGGTGGCGCAGAAAAACTGAAAATTTGCTATTAAAACTATTTCCATATATTGCACCGAAAGCGGAATTAGTGCGCAGCATGTGATCACGGGGATCCTGAATTTTTTCGAACGCAATATGCGGGGCAACATCTTCACCTAAAACTTTTTCAAGTCGTTGCAGCAATCGTGCTTTCACCCGACTCCTGATCACCTCCCAATCCTGACCTTCCTTTACATGGGGAGCATTTATAAGGACATACCAGTTTTCGCATCCTTGCGGAGCATCTGTTGTATTGATTTTATTACTTATATAAATATAGGTTGTAAAATCATCCCCTATATCTGAATTCAAAAACATGGTATTATACTCATCTTTCATGTCGTTCGCAAGGATCATGTTATGCAAGGTGAGTTGTGGAAAGGATTTTTTCATCCCCCACAAAAACACCATCACTGAATGCGATTTTTGATGGTCGAGTACACGTGCCGGACCTATTTGATCGGGCATTAGTTGCTTGTAGGCGTTAAAAACATCCATATTACTTATGACCAGGTCGCTGAAAATTTCGCGATCGGGAACCCTGATTCCTACCGCTGTTCCATCTTTAACCAGGATTCTTTTTACAGGAGTATTAAAATGAAACTTCACTCCCAGTTCTGTTGCCAGTTGCATAATGGCATTCACAATGGCACGCATGCCTCCTACCGGCAGATAAATACCCGCGTTCAGCTGAAAATGAGAAATTACATTAAGGACACCCGGTGCTTTGAACGGATTTGATCCCAGGTAACTGGCAAATGAATTAAACAGCCGGACGGTATGTTCATCAGAAAAATTTTTGCGGTTAGCGGCATCCATGCTTTTAAAAACTTCCACCTTCCCAAAATTCATCAAGCCCCTGAAAGCATCTTTTGAAATATAATTTGAAAGTATGTGAAGGGAGTTCTGTAAAAAAACAGTGTTGGTGAGATCGAATTTAGTCTGAATGTTTTCAAGATAAAGCCGGATAGTAGCTTCATCATCCATTGTTTTAGCTGCTACTTCCTTAACAAGTTTTTCCAGGTCGGCGTAAAAATTAAGCACCAGTCCATCATCAAAAAAGTAATTAAAAGGCAACTGCGGACGTATGATTTTAATGTAATCGGAAGGATTTTTTCCCGCAAGGCGAAACAGATCCTCCACATATTCCGGCATCGTGAAAACTGAAGGACCCATGTCAAACCGGAATCCCTCATTTTCCCATTCATACATTTTGCCACCTGCAATGTCATTAGCTTCAAATACAGATACTTGATGTCCAGAAGCTGCCAATCTTACTGCCGCAGCAAGTCCGGCAATTCCGGATCCTACAATACTGACGCTTTTTGAATTTATTTCGTACACTCTTTTAAACATTTTAGGCTTTAAAGGGGGTTATTGTTTCTTTTCGGAAGGAATACCAAGAGAATTTATCAAGGAAAACAATGTAAGAATTGGGGAATTCTTCACTTAACCGACAGCAAAAATATAAAAGAGTTTCATTGAAGCTCAATGCCTGCTGGACAATTTGTAAACATGTTGAAAATTGTAAAAACCCGGAACTAGCCCGTTGAATGGGATCCGGCATACTCTCAGGTCATGGTAAAATAGGGCTCCTATATAATTAAGCAGGTAGTATTTACAGATGTAAGGATGGTAACCATATTGAATGTTTTTATGGTGTAGTCGCACGTACTTTTCACCAGATTAATAATGTTCTAATGAAACGTAATCCCTATTTGCTGCTCTTCCTCCTCTTCTGTGGAACTAATTCCATGGAAGTTGCCGCGCAAAATTGTTCTTCTGCAACGCCCCTCTTTTACGTTGATTTAACAGGTCAGCCAAATGGTGTGTGGCAAAGTCCGCCCATTTTACGGGATGGTAATTGTTGTGGTACGGGTGTAAATTGTATTGAATTCATTGTAACCCTGGATTCTATGGCAAATGGAATTCTTTTCAATATTGTTGCCGGTGCCGTACCGGGCGGAGCACTTTATTACCAGCTGAATTGCGGGCCACCTACTTCAATAGGTACACCTATATGCCTGGATGGACCCGGCCCTCATGATATCACATTCTGCAAGCCCGGAAATAATCTTAACGTTTATCAAATAGCATCCATTCCAATTCCTGAGGTAACCGGAACTGAATGGGTTTCAGAAGCCTGTACAGGAAATATGTCAATTTTAGGACTGGAACCTGCTACGATTACATGGTCTTCGGTTCCGAATAATCCAACTTACAATAGTTTTTTGAGTTGTGCATCCCCGTGTAATAGTGTATCCATTAACCCAACAGGCATCTTACCTGCATTTATTGATTACCAGGTTTGTGGATATCCATTGGGAGGTTGCTATACCACTCCGTTTTGCGACACCATGCGTGTTAATTTTGTGAATACCCTGGATGTTGCCATCACACCTCAGAATCCGGTGATTTGTTTTGGAGCACCGCCTGCCACAGTTACAGCAAATATTACCGGGGGTAATGCTCCTTATAATTATGTATGGAACACCGGGGCGACAACACAATCTATTGTAGTAGGTGCCGGCACCTATTATGTTTCGATAACTGACTCAATGAATTGTTCCGTTGTCACCGACTCGGTAGTTGTTTCGGCAATGGCTTCCACAATTGTTGCCTCAGCAGGCCCTGACCAGCTGTTGTGCATGAACAATGCCGCAGCCCCATTGAATGGATCAGTAGTAGCAGCTACAGGTGGAATCTGGTCAGGTGGATCGGGAACTTTCACTCCTAACAACACTACATTGAATGCCACTTACACGCCAACTCCAACTGAAATCAACAATGGGTCGGTCCAATTATCATTAATAACCACAGGAAATAATACCTGCCCAGGTGACACCGACCAGGTTGTTATTACACTCTCACCCAATCCCGCACCTCAACCTCAGGGACCCACAACAGTTTGCGAATTCTCTCAGGCATCTTATACAACACCGTTTGTTTCCGGCAACACTTACAACTGGACAGTTAGTGGTGGCTCAGTGGTTACCATACTAAACAATTCCATAACTGTACTTTGGGGCACAAATGGTAATGGAAGCATTACCGCGACAGCAACTAATTCACTCCAATGTGATTCTTCAGTAACACTTAACATCCAGATTGCTCCACAACCCGTTCCGGTGATAAATGGTCCGCTGATAGTTTGCACAACTACACAAACATCCTATAATGTAGTGTCGCCGCAGCCTGGAAACACGTATGCCTGGACCGTTATGGGAGGGACTATTTCTGGTCCGGCTACCGGATCGTCGGTCAATGTTTTGTGGAATGCTTCAGGAACAGCCACAATTTCAGTTACAGAAACCAACAACCTTGGCTGTGATTCTACGGTATCTGTTTCGGCTACTGCACTCACACTTCCGTCTCCACAGCTGGCAGGTCCTGATACCATTTGTGAAATGCAAACTGTGACTTATTCCACTTCGATGGTCACAGGCAATACCTATAACTGGAATGTAACAGGCGGAACAATACTATCAAACAATAATAACTCCATCACTGTTCAATGGTCTGTTAGTGGGAATGGTTTGGTTACCTTGACGGAATCGAATACCTCATCATGTGATTCAACCATTTCAATGGGAATTTTAATTGCGCCACAGCCGTTTCCGGTTATCAATGGTCCGCTTACGACCTGCACTACCACCACTACATCTTACGGAGTGGTACAACCGGTTCCGGGAAATACGTATTCATGGATTGTGAATGGCGGAATAATATCAGGTCCTTCAACTGGATCCTCCATAAATATATTATGGAGTAATACGGGTACTGCCTCCATTTCAGTCACCGAAGCCAACAATCTTGGTTGTGATTCAACGATAACTGTAAATGCAACTGTTCTTTCAATGCCGGCTCCGGTAATTGCAGGTCCCGATACAGTTTGTGCA
This sequence comes from Bacteroidota bacterium, assembly GCA_030855635.1. GTDB lineage: Bacteria > Bacteroidota > Bacteroidia > AKYH767-A > OLB10 > JADKJB01. Next base: position 21,639 of record JALYQW010000102.1, read on the forward strand.
GGTCAGACTATCACTTATTCCACATCGTTAGTTGTTGGAAATTCTTATTCCTGGAATGTATCAGGCGGCACTGTAGTTACCACAAACAACAATAGCATCACTATACTTTGGCCTTTGTTTGGAAACGGATCGGTATCGGTTACCGAGTCTAATACCTCAGTTTGTGATTCTACTGTTTCAACAACTATTGTAATAGCTCCACAGCCGGTTCCGGTTATCAATGGTCCGCTTACCACCTGCACTACCACCATCTCGCAGTATAGTTTACAAGCTTCATCACCTGGAAATACTTACGCCTGGATCGTGAATGGGGGAACTATTACCGGATCATCCACAGGAACTTCCATCAGTGTGCTTTGGGCCAATTCAGGAACTGCCACTGTATCGGTAACTGAGATGAACAGTCTGGGATGTGACTCTTCGGTCACGGTTTCAGCCAGTGTACTTACTATGCCAGCACCGGTAATTTTCGGGCCAGACACTGTTTGTGAAGGTGAAACCATCACTTATACTACACCGTTAGTATCAGGAAATTCCTATAACTGGAATGTAACAGGCGGGATTGTAACAGCAACGAATTTGAATAGCATAACGGTAACCTGGCCATCGAATGGCAGTGGCAGTATTTCGCTTACTGAAACAAATACATCAGCTTGTGATTCCTCGGTAAGTACCAGTATCATAATTGCTCCACAACCCGCACCGGTTATCAACGGCGCGTTTACAACCTGCACAACCACTTCAACAATTTACAACGTTACTCTTCCCGTTCCCGGAAACACATATTCATGGACCGTTACAGGTGGAACCATCAACGGTTCGCCAAATGGTACTTCAATAGAAGTTGAATGGACGACAGCCGGTACAGCAACTATTACGTTACTGGAATCAAACAGCTTGGGCTGCGATTCAACCGTATCAGTAACTGCTTCTGTGCTTACCATTCCTACTCCCTCTATTTCAGGTCCGGATACCGTGTGTGCACTTCACAGTTTCGTTTATTCCACACCATTGGTTGCAGGAAACACCTATAACTGGAATGTAAATGGAGGTATTATAATTGCCACCAATAACAACTCCATTACAGTAGAATGGCCAGCCAATGGAAGCGGATCAGTTTCATTAACCGAATCCAATTCTGCTGCATGCGTTACCAGTGTCACCACCACCATATTTATTGCACCGCAACCGGTTCCTGAGATTACAGGCACACTTACAAGTTGTTCGGCAACTTACTCACAATTCTCCATTGCGAATGCAACAAGTGGCAATTCGTACTCATGGTCGGCTACGGGTGCAACTATTATTGGTTCTTCTAATGGAACTACAGTAACTGTATTCTGGAATAACGCCGGAACCGCAGTCATATCCTTTACTGAATCGAATAACCTCGGTTGTGATTCCACCGTTTCTGCATCAATAAATGTGTTACAGCGGCCCGAGCCTGAAATTTCCGGCCCACCGGTTGTTTGCGAAGAGGTTCAGGCGACTTATACAGTAAATACATATATTCCATCACATTCCTATTACTGGAGCGTAATAAACGGAACCATCATAGGATTGAATGTTGGAAATAGCATTGATGTATTATGGAACAACGCCGGCACAGGCAGTGTCACATTAAGACAAGTGTCAACAAATGGCTGTGATTCAACTACTGTTGAAAATGTTATCATCAATCCACTTCCGGCACCGGCTATTTCGGGACCTATTACACCGTGTGAAAATGAACCTGCTGTTTATACCACTTCATTAGTACCCGGAAATAACTATCAGTGGACTACCACAGGTGGCATTATAAATGGCAATCCAACTGCTTCTCAAATTACTATATCATGGGCCAGCGGACCAATGGCAAACGTATATTTAACTGAAACCACTGCTGAAGGATGCCAGCGGTTTACACAACTCCCAGTTGAAATCCGTAGCAAACCCGAACCAGGCATTCAGGGAAGCACAGTGGGTTGTATCGGTTCAATTCAAAACACTTATTTTACTATTCCCGAACCTGGCATCAATTATCAATGGAGCACATCAGGAGGTTTCATCACTTCCGGCAACGGAACTTCCAATATAACTGTTCAATGGCAAACTGCAGGGAATCAAACCATAACTTTAACTGCGGTAAATGCTTTAACGGGCTGTGACAGCACGGTCACCTTCAACGTACAGACGGGGGCGTTACCCACACCTGTTATTCAGGGTCCTGCCTTGTCGGGATGTATTCCACTAGTTGCTAATTTCAGCGGAAATGTATTGAATCCTGCCTTCAGTTATGCATGGGATTTTGGTGACGGTACAACAGCGAGCGGTCCAAATCCATCCCACCAGTATAACCAACCGGGCACATACGATATTCAACTTATTGTCATGAACAATACAGGATGTATTGACACTGTAATGGCCCAGGTAAATGCATTTCCTGTCCCCCAGGCAGCATTTGATTTGTGGCATGGCACAGAAGTGTACTATGCAAATTTAAGTACAATGACACTTACCAATTTATCAACGGGTGGCAATAATTATTTCTGGACATTTGATGATGGCAACAACTCACAGGAGTTTGAACCTGAACATCAGTACGTGCTCCCCGGAAACTATACTATTGCACTGGTAGTGACCAATCAATATGGATGTCGCGATATAGCATCGGCAAACCTGGAAGTAAAAGTTCCCGAAAATTTATACATACCCAATGCCTTCACACCAAATGGAGACAGTAAGAATGATCATTTCAGTGTGGTTGCTTACAACATCAATGATTTCCGGATTAATATTTTTAACAGGTGGGGAAGAATCATTTATACTTCAACAGATCCGGATTTTAAATGGGACGGAACCCATAACGGGCGGGCAGCTATTAATGATGTATATGTTTATGCAGTTGTCGCCACAGGAATATACGGCACGGCTTTTAACCTGACCGGTACAATTACGGTGGTTAAATAATATCTGATCCCTGTTTTCAAAAGCAGCAGTTTTTTGAATACATTCTTTCCCGCACCTTAGAAAAGGCTGATTTTCAATTTGATGTACCAAGCATCAAATTTTGTACCCTGATACCCTGCATGGAATCAAAACAGCATCGGATAAATTTCGGTTCGCTTCATCATTAGTTTAAATCATAAATTATGCTTTTCTTTGGTTTGATATCAAGATGCTTAACTACTAACCTAATGAACACATGAAGAAATTAATTACAAAATTTATGATGGCAATTGCAATGCTGATTGTTATGGGAACTTTTTCACAGGCCGCATTGGTTTCCGATGCAGGAGTCGCCAGTGCCCAGGAAGATTCTATTTGCGTTGATGGAAGTACCCAACTTTTATTAACCGGATATGTAGGAACTATTCAATGGCAAAGTTATGATGGTTCCAATTGGGTAAATGAGGTGAATCCCGGAGCTACTACAGATAATTATCAAGTTACCCTAACGTTAACTACTGATTTTAGAGCAGTGGTTACCGATGTAGGATTTCCTCCTGACACTTCAAATGTTATTACGATAACCGTGGGAGTTACGCCTCCCGTTACAACCGGGGATACACGATGCGGATATGGTCCGGTGACACTCACTGCTGCCGGCGGTGGTGCCAATTATAAATGGTATGATGTTCCAACTGGTGGAGCACCGTTGTATACAGGCTCCTCTTTTACCACCAACGTTGCCAATACAACAACATTTTATGCTGCGGCAGCAACCAATGGCGGTGGAGTGGAAACAATGCCCCTTCCAACACAATTGACTACTTTTTCATCCAACGCAAGAGGTTATTACTTTACTGCGCCTTCCAACTTTACAATTACCGGTTTATATGTTCCTGAACCAGTCAATGGCACTACTCAAAATATTGCTGTTATTAAATTCAATCCTGCAGTACCTCCACCGGCTTATCCAGCTGTAACAAATGCATTTACGACATTGTACCTGACACAAAATGATCCTTCCACAGGAGTGATTGCCGTTAACATTCCCATTTTTGCAGGAGATGTTATTGGTGTGCTGGCAACAAGAGGAGCAGGGGATGTAAATTCATACGGAACAAGTCCATTTTCAACAACCATCGACGGACAAACCGTGACCATCAGCAGGATGGGCATGCAATTTCCGCTTTCGACACAATTGCCACACGATATCTGGGAAGAACCTGCAGGCGGAAATATTTCAAGACTGGAAATAACGTATGAAGTAGGATGTGAAAGCTCCCGTTCACCGGCTATCGCAACAGTAAATCCTGCGCCAGCCATAACATTGAATGCATCACCTCCCGCACTTTGTGAAGGCCAATCGTCGGTGTTAACGGTTAGCAGTTCAAATCCCAATTATTCCTATACCTGGTCACCGGCTACAGGCTTGAGTGGAACAACGGGTACTACAGTAACGGCTTCTCCATTAACACCGGTAACATACACTGTTATCGCAATTGATGGTTCATGCGGAGAAATCGACAGCGTGTTTATGTCAGTAGGACCTGCTTCCGTTGCGGGTGCTGCATCCATTTCATCTGACACAATTTGCGGAGGCACGAACGCCTATTTACAGTTGACGGGTAACACCGGAAATATACAATGGCAAAGCTTTGATGGTACCAACTGGGTAAATGAAACCGGCCCTGGAAGCACCTCAGCAAATTATGCGGTATCGCCTTCAAGCTTTACAGTGTACCAGGCGGTAATCACCAGTGGTGGTTGTGATCCTGACACTACTATTTCCCTGAGCCTGGAAGTAATAACAATAGTAGATCCCGTTACTGTTAACGACACCATTTGTGATCCGGGTACGGTTAATTTGTTGGCCTCGGGCCCTGGTTTACTTAATTGGTATACATCGCCAACAGGTGGAAACAGTATTAATACCGGCACCAATTATTCACCGATGCTGTCATCCACAACCACTTATTATGTACAGGCATCCGCAGGTGGAATTTACCAGGCAGGTCCTGTTAATGCAGGAATAGGAAGCCAGGTCGACCTTGGCGGGAATGATTTCGGACTACAGTTTGATGTTACGCAACAGGCTACAATAGAAAAAGTGTATATATCGCCCGCAGCCACAGGAACGGTTACTATTAACTTGCGTGACACGCAGGGCGGACCGGTATTAAATACTGTTACAGCACCTGTTTCAGGATTTACAGGTTTGGTTCCTATCAGCCTTGGTTTTACCGTAAACCCCGGCACTTACCGACTTGAAATGGCAGCAGGAAGTGCCAATTGTTATTATAATACCAATGGTGCAGTCTACCCATATACCAGCGCCGGTAGTCCCGTTACAATTACCGGGTATCTGAACCCTAGTTTTAATGTTGGAGGAATTTATTATTTCTTTTATAACTGGGAAGTCAACCAGGGTTGTGCCAGCAGCCGTATTCCGGTGACAGGATTTGTAAACGCTCCTGCAGTTCCGTTAATTTCTCAGAATGGTACACTGCTAACTTCATCGGCTCCTCTCAATAACCAGTGGAACCTGAATGGCAATCCAATACCCGGAGCAACAGGCACTACCTATGATATGTCTTTAAGCGGAGCAGGCACATATACAGTGACCGTTACAGAAAACGGATGTTCATCAACTTCCAATCCTGTATTATATACAAGTATAAATGAAGTAATGGCAGGTGCAGGCATTTTGGTATATCCGAATCCGGTTGCCGATTATATTGCTGTGGAATTAACATCCTCAACAGCAAATAAAATTACGATCAGTATTTTTAATGTTTTGGGAGAAAAAGTTTTAGGTACCGAAATCTCAGATCGTAAAGCTGAAATTGCATTTGATTATCCTGCCGGTGTTTACACCATAGAAATTGCTACTGCAGATAAAACTTATGTAACCAAAGTGATTAAGCACTAATAGCTGACACGTTTAAAAAAGCCCTGTTCCCGGTTGAGGAACAGGGCTTTTTTAATAACCACTCTTCAGATTATTCCACCTGCTCGAAGAATGCCTACAATTCCAACCAAAATCCAGAAACAGTTGAGCAGTGTATAGGCTTGGTCTTTTCTCAATATGGAACACCAGCTCAACAAAATAGCATCCAGTGTATTAAAGATCCATACAAACATAAACGGACTTTCGGGCCCCAGCCAGCTGACCAGGCTAAAACTAAAAATTCGCATTAGCACTCCTGCCATTTCAAGTGCGGCAATATTATCAAGCACCAGTTTGTTCAATCGATCTAACATAGAATCATTTAATTTTTTGCGATTGCAAAAATAGGGAAAGCTGGAGCAGGAGCAAAATTATACGAATGATGTTGTTGATACAAAATTGTTTTATTCTTCGAAGTGAAAAAAATTCCTGACTATGGTTAGTAAAAAGAAATTAATATCATTCTAAAACCGCTTTGATACTTTTTGCAATCAGCCAGTGGGCAACAGCGTTGGGATGACCGTCTACCAGAACAGAATCACCATTTGAAAGCCGCCAGTGGTTAAATTCACGAGTATAATCTTTGGTCGTCGAAGTTTTCAGGTAATCATGCAATACTGAATCAGCTTGTGCGAATTTCACATTAGCTTCGGGGCTAAAAATCTCATTCGAGCGCGACGTATAAGAAGCATCTCCGAGGTTCAAAATAATTACACTGCCTCCGTTTTGTTCAGCCAGTTTATATATTGCGTTATAAGCAAATTCTTCAACCTCCAATTTGTTTTTTGCAGGGAGAGGTTTTAAATGAAACAATTTAATACCGGCAATTTTTAATTCCATCACGCTTTCGCGGATATAAAACGGTAACCCGATTCTTATAAAAAACTTTAAATACTGATCCTTGTATATCTTACGCAAAAAGTCCCTGTCGATGTTAAAAATTTGCGTGCGTGCTAACGGGTATTGGATTTGCACATCACCTTCGCCTGAAAAATAAGGAACAAACAGCGAACCATAATAGGTAGGAGCCCGCAGGCTTGTTCCCCTGTCGACGAGCCAGGGACTGTATTGAATAATAACATTCCGGGGTTTATATTTAGGAATCAATCGTTGTGCCAACAAAAACATTTGCGATAAACCATAACTTCCCACACCGGCATTGATATAAGTCAAACTATCATTCACAGCAGTAAGATATGGAAATGTTTGCTCTGCCAGACACGCATCACCATAGGTAAAAGAACATCCTAAAAATAAAAGATCAACACCTTTTGAATAATCAACGCCAAAGGGTTCTGATACAGGAACACGAAAACCATACTCATTGTATTTCATAGGTATATCGTCACCTATCGGGAATGTATGAAATCCCATTGCTCCCGGAACCGGTTTCGATCCTAAGGTATCATCAGGCTGGTGTGTACGGCCTTTCCATCCCCTGACATTTTCTTCAACAACAGCATTATACAATTCCGATGACCGAGCTTCCAACCATATTACATACCATATACCGATTACCATGAAAGAAATTAGAGAAACAAAATAAAACGTGCTTTTGCGTTTATTAAAAACATTAAGTGTCCAAAGGCGCTTATACGAAATACCCAACAAAAAAAATACAATACAACAACTTAACAAGATATCAAATGGCCATACGTATGGAACACCGGCAATACTAAAAATAAATCCCACAAGGTATTTCGCAGCAACATAAAAGAGCGCAATGATCACTAATAAAATCAGATGATCCCTGATTAATTTCATGTAACAGAATTTGAATTTTTTAAAATACCGGGAAATCGCATTTTGGGAGCATGCAAAAATAGGTAAATAGAGGACATAAAGATTGACTTTGTGATGCATGGCATTCCTCCTGTTTAAAGTATTCAGGAGGTCACTGATTCAACAAAGATTAATCGGTGCTAGAAATGTATAGGCATCGGATCCGAAGCATCCGGAGGCGCAGTCAGTTTATTTAAATCATTTAGTTTCAGGATAGTTCCTGCTTAAAGCAGAAATGCAAGTGATTGAAGTAATCTGATTCGCTCCTTAAAGATTATTACTTACTGTGCGAGATAACCACCGTCAACAGGATAATACGACCCGGTAACAAAGGAAGCCTTAGCAGAACTTAACCAGACAACCAATTCAGCAACTTCTGATGACTGACCCAGCCGGCCCAACGGATGCAAGCCCACCAGTGAGTCCATCACCTCTTTGGTCAGATTGTTCGTCAATAACGGAGTTACAATGTATCCCGGTCCTATTGAATTGATGCGAATATTTTTATCGGCATATTCCAGTGCGGCGGCTTTGGTTAGACCTACTACACCATGCTTGGAGGCCACATAGGCGGGAGACATTTTTGTTCCGACCATTCCAAGAATAGAAGCAATATTAACAATGGCACCTCCCCCGGCTTTCAATATTTCAGGCAGCTGATAGTGCATCGCGTAAAACACACCGGATAAATTTATCGCAATTACCTTATCCCAGCCTTCTATAGGATAATCGCCCGTCAGACCCATTGGCCCACCAATACCAGCATTATTTGCTGCAATGTGTAATGCTCCATAATGTTTTATGGTTTGTTCCACCAACGCTTTATTTCCCTGAGGAGTTGATATATCTGCATGTACAAAAAAAGCTTCGCCTGATTCATTTTTTATTCTGCTTACCGTTTCCTGGCCACCTTTATCATCAATATCAGCAACAACTACACGGGCACCTTCTGCGGCATACTGAACGGCTATTTCACGTCCGATTCCTGAACCTGCGCCGGTAACTATGGCGACTTTGTTTTCAAGTAATTTCATGATATCTGTTTTAGTTACTATTAAAATTAAAAAATGTTTATATCAAGCGGCTTTCCAAAATATAAAATGAGTGTGAATGGGTTACGGTTGCTTCTTTACAATTACAGAAGTATGATGATAGTTTCATCATGTTTAAAAACCCAGGGGGAAAATACTAAATGAATATCCACGCCACATACAGCGAGGTATCAATAAGGTAAATATTTTATTTATTCCCTCCACTGAGTGGGGGATTTAATCCCAATATGGGCCCGTACATCAGTTCTTAATAATCTTGCGTGTTATTTGCAAGTCAGCGGATTGAAGTTTCAGGA
>JALYQW010000115.1 GCA_030855635.1 Bacteroidota bacterium
TGTGCAACATCCTGAATGTTTAAATCGATGGTAGTAATTACATCATTCCCATCGCGTGGCTCAATTTCATTTTCGTCGTTAAGCGGTTTCCAAACGTTACCGGATATACGTTGCATTAAACGCATACCGCTTACGCCTTTAAGATGCTTGTCGAATGCACCTTCAATACCCACCGGTTCAACATCATCCATTTTGTATCCTACAGTTCGTGAAGCCAGGTATTCAAAAGGTTTCACCCTCTTATTTTTCTGTTCGGGGATGAGCCCGCCTTTGTAGCGTCCCATTCTGAAAATCGGAAACTTTTTTACGGCTTGTAATTCTTTATAGGAAACACCTTTCTTTAATAAAAAATAACGAGCACCTTCTCTTCGTGCTTCTCTGAGAACCAACTTATATTCAGATGCGGGACGATCTTTAAAAAGCTGCGAAAGACAAATAGAGAGTGAATCAATGTTGTTATTGAAAATTTCTTTAGTGATGGATTCAGAAAGCATATCCACGCGCAAATCATAAATGGGAACCGAAGTAGCGAGCAAACTTCCATCGGAGGTATAAATATTTCCGCGGGCAGGTTCAATTTTATTTAATCGTGTTGTGAGGCTATCGGCTTTAGCTCTCCATGAATCACCTTCAACAAACTGCAAATGCCAAATACGACCGACAATCGCTGCACCAAAAATGCAGATGAACAGGTATACCAGGTACACTCTTTTAAGGATGTCTTTTTTAGTGTCGCCCATAACGATCAGTCGGAAGATTTTTCACTTTTGGGTTGGACAATAATTTTCTTTGGGGCTTCAACAGATTCTCTGATCCCCTGGGGAGCAACAGCACGGGCAACTTCGGATTGTTTGCTTACGATCATCAGTTCCGACTTTCCGGTTATGTATTCTGTACGTAGCGTTTTTAGTTCTTTAGACACCGCATCAATATCCCTTATGGTGCGTTCTGCGTAATAACTGTTTGCGATATAAACCAGTGCAATAAGCGTGAGAAAAAAAATGTAAGGCATTACCTTCATCAGCATATCCTTGCTAAATATGCCAAAGGAATTAAGATAGTTAATAAACTTCCCGGGTGATGCCGTGCGTTTCGACTCCTTGGCAGGTGCATCCTGGGCAGCAGCTATTTTTTTTTCGCGGTTCATTCAGACTAATACTATTTTAAAGTTTTTCGGCAATTCTAAGCTTTGCACTCCTTGACCTTGGATTATTTTTCACTTCTTTTTCTGAGGGCACCATAGGTTTTTTTGTCAGCGATCGGAATTTTATCCCGGTATTGTTACCATACAGATCTTTTTCATCAGAACCTTCAAAATTCCCCTTGGCAATAAAATTTTTAACCAGTCTGTCTTCAAGTGAATGATAGGACATCACCACTAATTTCCCTCCCGGAACGAGCACATTTACACATTGATTGAGCAGCGCCTTAAGTGCATCGAGTTCCTGGTTGACCTCAATACGAAGGGCCTGGTAAACCTGGGCCAGGTATTGTGATTCATTAGCTTTAGGAACAAGATGACCGATTGCTTTACGAAAGTCTCCCGATCCGGATAACGGACTGTGCATACGTGCATTAACGATTGCCGCCGCCAGTGTTTTAGAATTTTTAACTTCCCCATAGGAAGAAAAAATCCGGACCAGCTCTTTTTCCTGCAAAGTGTTCAATAGTTCCAGCGCTGTTTTTCCGCTGCTGGTATCCATGCGCATATCAAGATCATGTTCAAAACGTATGGAAAATCCTCGTGATGGTTCATCAAACTGATGAGAAGAAACACCCAGATCAGCGAGTATTCCGTTAACCGGAACCAGGCTTTTCTGTTGAAGGTGTTCTTGCATATTTCTAAAATTATCCCTGATAAGAATAAACCGGTTGTCATTGATCGCATTCACTGCCGCATCTTCATCCTGGTCGAAGGCTACCACTTTTCCCTCACCCGCTCCCATTCTCTCCAGGATCCTTCTTGCATGCCCGCCACCGCCGAAAGTCACATCCACATAAATACCATCGGGCCAGATACCGAGCCCTTCAATGCATTGGTCGGGCATAACGGCATCATGATATTTCATTTAATCGCCCCCCTCTTTTTCGTCTCCGAAAATATCTTCAGCCAGGTTTGCATAGCGTTCCGAATCTTCCGCAGTAGGTATATTGAATTTATCTTTAGCCCATATCTCCATCTTATTACCATAAGTGGCGATCACCACTTCCTTACCCAGTGCAGCCCATTCCTGCAGGTGTTTCGGGATCAGCATCCGGCCGGCGGAATCGAGCAGGATATCGGTGGCACCGCGAGAAAAAAATCGCTGGTAATCACGTACTGATTTTTTATAAGCATTGAGTTTATTCACCCGTTCAGCTTCCTTTTGCCAAAGGGGATAGGGTGTCATCGCCACACAATTTTCCAATCCACGGTTCAGTACAAAACGATCCTGCCAATCGGCGGGAAGTTGCTTACGCAAGCCGGCAGGAACCATGATACGGCCCTTCTCATCGACTTTTACTTCATATTCCCCGATTAATTGTATCACTCTAGTGTAGATTGAGGTAATTGTGTGCAGCGTTTGGAACTCTTATAAAATCCCTTTCCGGTTATGGTGGGTAAAGGTAAATAAGAAATTCCCACATTTTACCACAGAAAATTAAAATTGTTAATAAATATTAAATTTCAGGTAAACTAATTTAACAAATTTCAATTTTAACCTTGGTTAAGTGTATGAATTAACGAGAGTTTAGTTAAGAAAGTATGATATAAATTTCAAAGTGGTAAAAAGTGGTATATAAAGCATCAACCGGGCTTTCATTAAAAGTGTAACTTTGTTGCAACGGACTCCATAAGGTAATATGCAAGCTGCTGAAAACAAGAAGTTTATAGATATTGATGCGATCTTTAAAAGCAAAAATCCCAGGTTATACCGGTTCCTTCCCGGCCTGTTATTTTCGTATTTGAAAAGGGTCACTCACCAGGCTGAAATCAACTCATTCATTGACCGCCACGGACACAAGCAGGAATTTGAATTTGTAGACGCGATTGTGGAGGAGTTCGGGGCGAAAATAGGGGTGGAAGGCATAGAACACATTCCTAAAACCGGGGGTTGCGTTTTTGCCAGCAATCATCCATTAGGAGGACTGGATGCGATGGCCCTGGTTCATGTTATTTCCAGGGTTCGGAAAGATATCCGGTTCGTTGTTAATGACATCCTGCTCCAGTTAAAAAACCTTTCCGGTATTTTTATAGGAGTAAACAAGCATGGTAAAAATTCTCCCGACATTTATAACAGCCTGGACGAACTTTATGCTTCCGGAAACGGCGTATTAATATTTCCTGCCGGATTAGTATCGCGCAAGCAAAACGGGCAAATTGTTGATCTTGAATGGAAAAAGAGTTTCATCACCAACGCACGGAAACATGGAATACCGGTAGTCCCTGTTTATATAGAAGGAAAGAACTCGGAATTTTTTTATAATTTTTCAAGTTTCCGTAAACGGGTTGGAATAAAAGCCAATATTGAGATGCTTTACCTGGCCGACGAAATGTACAGGCAAAAGAATAAGACAATTACCGTTATATTTGGCAAACCAATTCCTGCTTCGTTTTTCGAAACGGAATATCCAGATAAAAAATGGGCACAACTGGTTAAAGAACATGTTTACAAACTGCCGGGAGGCGGGCATCACCAGGTGATGACTGCACCAAAGTAAAAATTATGGAACCTATTATCCAGCCTGTTGCAAAAGCCCTTCTGGAATCGGAACTTACCCCGGTAAAATTTGTGCGTCCCACAAATAATGGAGCAAACCTTATTTATATCATCACGCATCACGATTCGCCCAATATTATGCAGGAAATCGGCCGCTTGCGTGAAGCAACTTTCCGTGCTGCAGGCGGTGGAACCGGCCATTCGATAGATATCGATGAATATGATGTAGCCCCCGCTCCCTACCGCCAATTAATTGTATGGAACCCGGAAGAAAAAGAAATTGTAGGTGGTTACCGGTTTATAGAATGTGCGAAAGCTCCAAGAGATGAGCATAACAAAGTTTTGCTTGCAACCACTGAACTTTTTACTTTCTCTGAAAAATTTGAAAAGCATTACCTGCCTTATACCATTGAGCTGGGAAGATCGTTTGTACAGCCCCGTTATCAGCCATCGAGTGAAAACCGCAAAGGATTATTTTCCCTTGATAATCTTTGGGACGGACTGGGAGCTATTATTGTAGATCATCCCCATATCCGGTATTTCTTTGGCAAAGTGACTATGTATCGCCACTTCAATCCCATGGCCAGGGATATGATTCTCACATTTATGAATCATTATTTTCCAGATACAGAAAATCTGGTTCAGCCGATTCATCCCCTGCCGGTGATTAATGACACCCGTGAATTTGATAAAGAACTGGAAGGTTTGAATTACAAGGATGGGCACAGGGTATTGAACCAGCATGTTCGTGCATTGGATGAAAACATTCCACCCTTGTTCAACTCCTACATGAATCTTTCTGCAACCATGAAAACCTTCGGCACATCGCTGAACGATCATTTCGGTGAGGTGGAAGAAACGGGTATCATGGTCACAATTGATGAAATTTATGACACCAAAAAGGAACGGCATGTAGCCACATACCGTGCCTCAAAAAACCGTTAACGCGGTGCTATCTAAATGAATATTATTACTGCTGATTTTTTATGCAGCAACACTGATTACAGAAAATGTCCTCCTGCCGATAAACCCGAATTTGCTTTTATCGGAAGATCCAACGTAGGTAAATCCTCGTTAATAAATATGCTGACTTCCCGCAAAGGATTGGCCAAGACTTCCGGCACACCGGGTAAGACACAACTCATCAATCATTTTTTAATAAATAATTCCTGGTACCTGGTAGATCTCCCCGGATATGGCTTTGCAAAAACATCGCAAACCAATCGTGAAAAATGGGAAAAAATGATCCGCAATTATCTGCTTAACCGGGAAAATTTAATGTCGATAATGGTGCTTATTGATTCACGAATTGCACCTCAACAAATTGATCTGGAATTTATGCAATGGATGGGCGAAAGCAATTTATCCTTCGCAATTATTTTTACCAAAACAGATAAGCTTACCAAAAATGAACTGGCAAGCAACCTCAGCGCTTACCGAAAAAAATTGCTTGATTACTGGGAAGAACTTCCTCCGAATTTCGTAACATCTGCAGAAAATAATTCGGGTAAGAATGAGGTGCTGAATTACCTGGATGATGCAATTGTTTTGTTCGAAAAAAAATAACCCATCACCTACCACTCACCACCTACCCCTTCACCCCACTCATTTTTGCAAACTTTGTTGCAAAAGCAGTTATTTCCTCTGCTGTTTTTGCATCGTTGGTTGCGCGTTTATAAGTATCGGCCATACTTCGGAAAGTTTCATAAAAAAGGTGCTGCATTTCTTCCACCATCATCTTATCGGTCCACAGATCAATTCTCAGAGTACTTTTATCATTTGCATCCCAGATTGAAATCATTACAGAGCTGCATTCTTTCTCGCCTTCAATGCCTGAGTCATCGGCGGTCCACACAATTTTTTCAGGAAATTTATTTTCATTAAGTGTTACGCTAAAACGGATATCGGATTTCTTCATTTTTATTTTTTAGGTTTATAACCGGATTGTTCAAGTATCTTTTGTGAATCATTTTCCGCTAAAATTTCCGGAAGTGATAACTCACTGTTTTTTTCTGCATATTGTTTCACGATTTGCCAACCGATGAAGGCTCCCAGTTTTCCCGGAGCTTCTTTGGGGAAACCACTTGTTGCGGGCCCATCATTAACGAATTTTGCATAAAGGGATGCATCGGTGTTAAAGAGTAAATTATTTTCGATAAAAAACGCCCAGATATCGGCTTCACTTTTCTTAGCCCAATCGAGTTGTGCTGAAGTATATCCGGTTATAAGGGTATCATGTATTCCGGGTGACATGGCCTTGCTGAAATACAACAGTTTTCCCTGGTAAATCAGCTGGCTTAATAACTCATTTTTAACACCGGCAATATCATATTCGCTCTGGAACCAGGCCTTGATAGCAGAGGGAACAATATACTCACGCCGGAATTTACTGAACATATATTTAGGAATGCCCATTCGAGGGTAATACTCCATATTTTCGCCAAGAAACATATCTAACCCAATGCCAATAACACTGTCGGTCGTAATAACTGCATAATTAAAAGCGGATATATAAGTAACCACCCCGGGAGCAGGTTTGTCAGGGAAATGATAAGACAGGTGCTTTAGAAAAACCTCCATACCCTGTTCTACATCAATCATACTTGAATAAACAGAATCAGTGAGCCGATGGATATCGGACACTTCGGTATCAGTAATGAAAAGGCTCAATCGGTGAGCAACCATTGTATCAGGTCCTTCGGGAATATCAAGGATGCTATGGGTAAAAAGTTCGAAAAAAGAACCATACTTTTTTTGAAGAGCTTTAAACCCTGTAAGAGTCAGGCTACCATTGATGTTGAAGAGCTCTTTATCGAAACGCTGTGCTTTAGCATCCACTTCAATTCCTGAAACATCCACCTCCAGCGGGTTGGTATTACAAGCAACTATAAAGACTGAAAATACAATAAATAGCAGTTTGTTAAATATTATCTTCATAAATTTGCTTAAAATTGAACTTAAACGACAAAATTATGAAGAAACTTGCTTTATCACTACTATTCGCTGCGACTATAATTTCAACATCATGGGCCCAGGAAGATGAGGACCAGGTTTTCCATTTCGGACTTAAGGCCTCTCCATCTGTAAACTGGTTTCGCATTGAAGGCGACAATGTAAAAAATGAGGCGCTGCGTCTCGGCTTCACTTATGGATTAATCACTGAGTTCCGCATCACTCAAAATTATGCTTTTGCTACCGGACTGGATATTTCCTACCGTGGAGGAAAGTATAGTGAGGTTAAATTGTTACCTAACAATACTGGAGTCGGAGCATTGGTTACACTTGACCGCATTCAGCGGTTTCAATTTGTTGAGGTACCGATTTCCTTAAAATTAAAGACTAACGAAATTGGTTACATGAAATACTATGGAACTTTCGGAGTGCTACCTGGCGTTCTCGTGAAAGCTACAGAAGATGTGGAATCAGGTGATAAGACACGGCAACCCGACAGAAGTAAAAGAGGAAATCAGTCTGATTTTGCTGCCTTCAACCTGAGTTTGCAAGTCGGTTTGGGTATTGAATACAACTTAGGAGGAAATACTTCACTCACTGCCGGGATACATTATGTAAACGGACTTATTGATATCTGGGACAGGAAAGATCTTCAGATGCGTTCTGACGGAATTGTTCTGAACATCGGTGTGTTCTTTTAACCTTATTTTTAAAGATGTAAATCCCGTCCCTGAGGCGGGATTTTTTATTTCATAACTTTGTATCATGAAAATTGCTTTAGCTCAAATCAATTGTCACATCGGTAACTTTGAAAGCAACACCAACAGGATCCTTACACTGATTGAGCAGGCACGTGTTGCTAAAGCCGACGTGGTCGTATTTCCCGAACTGGCTATTTGTGGATATCCTCCCCTTGACTTTCTTGATTTTCATCATTTCACCATGCAATGTGAAAATGCAATTGTACAAATAGCAAGCTATTGCACAGATATCGTTGCAATTATTGGTTCACCATCTTTTAATCCAGTGCTGAAAGGTAAAAACTTATATAATTCGGCATTTGTTTGTGAAGCCGGAAAGGTAAAGCAGGTTGTACACAAAACATTACTTCCAACCTATGATGTTTTTGATGAGTACCGCTATTTTGAACCGAATTATAATTTTGATGTCATTACAATCAAGGGGCATCGCATTGCATTAACTATTTGTGAAGATTTATGGAACGAGGAAGATGACCCGATGTACGTTTTTTCTCCTATGGAAAAGCTGATGGAACAGCAACCTGAATTTATTATTAACATCGCTGCATCTCCGTTTGATTACAGACAGGAAGAAAAACGAAAAGCGATTCTGAAAAGAAATGTTCTAAAATATCAGCTGCCTCTATTTTACGTCAATCATTCGGGCGCGCAAACAGATATTCTTTTTGATGGGGGATCCATGGCGTTAAATCGTAACGGGGACATTATTGAAGAACTGGCATATTTCGCTGAGGATTTTAAAATTATAGATACCGAATTGCTGGATAATGCGAAACCACACAATCGTGCATCCCATGAAAAGATAGAACGTATTCACCAGGGGTTGGTGATGGGAATCTCCGATTATTTTAAAAAGATGAATTTTTCGCAGGCAACTCTTGGTTTGTCGGGAGGGATCGATTCAGCGCTGGTGCTTGTGCTGGCCGTTGAAGCCTTGGGTAAGGAAAATGTTTTTCCTGTTATGATGCCTTCTCCTTTCTCTTCAGGGCACTCGTTATCAGATTCCATAGCACTTTGTGAACGCCTGGGTATGGAAGCGCTGAAAATTGAGATCAGTGCTATATATGATCAGTTTTTACAGGCTGTTGCTCCTGCTTTTATTAATAAGCCTTTTAATGTTACGGAAGAAAACATTCAGGCAAGGATCCGGGGAACGCTGCTGATGGCACTTTGCAACAAGCATGGATACATCCTGTTAAATACTTCGAATAAAAGTGAACTTGCTGTTGGGTATGGAACGTTGTATGGCGATATGGCCGGGGGTTTATCCGTTATTGGTGACCTGTACAAAACAGAAGTATATGAGATGTGCCGGTACATTAATCGTAACAGTGAAATTATTCCTGAATCCATACTTACCAAACCTCCTTCAGCGGAATTGAGACCCGGGCAAAAAGACAGCGATTCATTGCCGGAATATGATGTCCTTGATGCAGTTTTATTTCAATACATTGAAATCCGTAAAGGACCTGATGAAATTATTGCCTCCGGAATGGATGTGCAGTTGGTACAACAGGTCCTGAAACTGGTCAATACCAATGAATATAAACGATTCCAGTTTGCTCCCATCCTCCGCGTTTCTGCGAAAGCTTTTGGGAGGGGTCGCAGAATGCCCCTGGTAGCAAGGTATTTAAGCTAATTCATCCTGATTCGGGAACATTGTAGCTTTATTCTCGTAAACACAAAAATCCCTAATAACATTTACCTGTTGATAATCCTAATTGGATTAAGCCCCTTACGGGAAAAATATTGCATTATTTTGCATAACAAATAAAATATATAACCAAATGAAAAAAATATTCTTAGTGGTTTCGGCATTTATGATTGCTGCTACTTCCCTTAATGCACAAAATACAACTGAAACTTTTGCTAAAAAAGATAATGTACTGGGATTCGGATTTGGTATTGGAGGTGTTTACGGAATTACTTCCGTTTCATCCCAAAGTCCGGTTTTCGGAGTTCAGTATGACCGGGGGATAATTGAACTGGGATTTGGAGGCGTTATAGGTGTAGGAGGATTTATGGGATATAAATCAATTGTAGATAAATATGATGATTTTACCGGCACTTATAAAGATAAATTCAGCATATTAATATTTGGAGCGAGGGGAACATTTCATTACGATTTATTTAGAGTAAAGAATCTGGATACCTATGCAGGTTCAATGATTGCATTTCACTCAGTAAGTCACAAAAGAGATTATCCAAATAATTATCCTAATTATAATGGTCCTGGAAGAAAGACACCTGGAAGTGCCGCTTATCCTTCTATCTTCGCCGGAGCTAAATATTATTTTGCACCTCAGGTTGCAGCTTACGCAGAAGTTGGTTACGGTGTATCATGGCTGACCATGGGAATTGCATTTAAGTTTTAGAAAGATCAAAATTCTAAAGCAATAAAAAAATGCCATGAAAAATTTTCATGGCATTTTTTTATTGCTATTACTCTGGTTTTTAAAGAATCTCCCAGGTATCTTTTCCGCGCAACAGTTTATCAAGATCTCCTTCACCCTTCTGAGTAATTGTATCGGCGATCTGCTGATTAAGGCCATCTTCGTAGCAGGGTCGTGCTTCGGTATAAAAAACTCCGAAGGGTCGTGGGAAATGCTCTCCACCTTTCAGGGGATTGTCAAAGAAACGGCTGAGAATGCCTGCTTTCACCCGGTCGGTTTCATCGTGCACCCACAAGTCGTTGACAGAATTTTCTGACAGATTTACAACAACAGGTTTAAAGCCATCCAGCTTCACACCTTTCTCACTATTCTGTCCAAAAATTAAAGGTTTTCCATTTTCTACAAAGAGTGTTTCAATTTTCTTAGTTTCCTTATCCGTAAAGATTTCAAAGGCTCCATCATTAAACACATTACAATTCTGATAAATTTCAACAAAGGAAGTTCCTGCATGATAATGCGCCCTGCGAAGAATTTCTTTCAGGTGCACCGGATCGCGATCCATGGAGCGGGCGATGAAGGTTCCATCGGCACCCAGTGCTAATGCGGCCGGATTGAAGGGATGATCTACGGATCCGAAAGGAGTGGATTTGGTTATTTTTCCTATTTCGGAAGTGGGTGAATATTGCCCTTTTGTTAAACCGTAAATTTCATTGTTAAATAACAAGAGGTTGATATTAAAATTTCTGCGAAGCAAGTGAATAAAGTGATTGCCTCCTATCGACAAAGAGTCACCGTCACCGGAAACCATCCACACACTTAAATCGGGCCGCGTTGCTTTTAATCCGCTGGCAATGGCAGCCGCTCTTCCATGAATGGTATGCATACCAAATGTTTCCATGTAATAGGGAAAACGCGAAGAACATCCGATACCGGAAATAAAGACAATATTTTCGCGAGGAATTCCCAATTCCGGCATTACGGTTTGCACCTGTTTTAAAATCGAATAATCACCACAACCGGGGCACCATCTGACATCCTGGTCGGTGACCAGATCCTTGGAAGTTAATTTAGGCTGAGCTGGATTTGCTGCTACTTCTGACATTGTATGTTTTGTTATGAAATATAATCCTTAATTATTTTACCTGGAGGCTTTCAATTTTTTCCATGATCTCCCCTGAAGTGAACGGCATTCCCTGGATTTTATTGAAAGGAATTGCCGGTATCATGAATTTATCCCGGATCACTTTAGCCAGCTGCCCGGTATTCATTTCAGGAATCAACACCTGGTCGAAGTTATAAAGAATCTCACCCAGGTTTTTAGGAAATGGTTTTAGATAACGGATGTGTGCATGAGAAACATCATATCCTTTTGCACGGGCATCAATGACTGCTGTTTTAATGGCACCATAGGTAGAACCCCAGCCCACAATCAGTAATTTACCTTTAACGTTTCCATTGTCGATCTGTTGCAAAGGAATATAGTCGGCGACCTTTTCCACTTTATTCTCACGCATGTGAACCATGAATTCGTGATTCTCAGGATCGTAAGAAATATTACCGGTTTCATGTTGCTTCTCGATTCCACCAATACGATGTTCCAGTCCGGGAGTTCCGGGGATAGCCCATGGTCTCGATAATTTTTCATCGCGTTTATAAGGAAGGTATTTTTCGCCGTTTTTCTCAGTAGTGAATTTCACATTGATTTCTCCCAAGCCTTCACTTTGCGGAAATCTCCACGGCTCAGCGCCATTAGCAATATATCCGTCAGAAAGAAACATCACCGGGGTCATGAATTCCAATGCTATCCTGCAGGCTTCAAAAACTGTATCAAAGCAATCGGCAGGGGAATTGGCAGCTATCACCGGCAACGGGGCTTCCCCATTTCTTCCGTGCAATGCCTGTAATAAATCAGACTGTTCTGTTTTAGTGGGTAATCCGGTTGATGGCCCTCCGCGTTGAACATTAATGATCAGCATAGGTATTTCCAGCATCACTCCAAGGCCAATGGCTTCACCTTTCAGCGCAATACCAGGTCCTGATGAAGCAGTAACGGCCAAATCACCACCGAATGAAGCACCGATCACGGAACAAATAGCTGCTATTTCATCTTCCGCCTGAAACGTTCTCACTCCGAAATTTTTGTACTTGGCAAGTTCATGAAGAATATCGGAAGCAGGTGTGATGGGATAAGTGCCATAAAACAATCGCAAGCCAGATTTTTTAGAAGCGGCAATAAGTCCCAGTGCGGTAGCTTCATTACCCATGATGTTCCGATAAACTCCCGGTTCCATCTTAGCAGGGTTCACAATATACCGGGTCATAATGGTTTCGGTAGTATCACCGAAATTGTATCCGGCTTTTAGAATTTTGATATTGGCATTCAGGATATCGGGCTTCTTTGAAAATTTCGACTCCAGGAATTTAATGCTGTTATCGAGTGAGCGGTTGTACATCCAGTATAGAAATCCCAAGACAAACATATTCTTGGAACGATCAATCTCCTTGGTACCTAAACCGGAATCCGTTAATGCAGCACGTGTCATTTTAGTAACATCGATGCGGATAACACGGAACTTTTCAAGAGAGCCGTTTACAAGTGGGTTATCAGCTTCAGCAATATTGGCCAGACGAAGATTTTTTAAATCGAATCCTTCACTGTTAGCAATGATGGTTCCACCACTTTTGAGCTGGCGAAGGTTCGCTTTAAGGGCAGCGGCATTCATCACCACCAATACATCGCATTTATCGCCGGGAGTATAAATACTGGTACTTCCAAAATGCAGTTGGTAACCCGATACTCCCGCAAGCGTTCCTTGCGGAGCCCTGATCTCTGCCGGGAAATCGGGAAATGTACTGATGTCATTTCCAAAAAGTGCTGCAGTATTGGTAAACTGTGTTCCTGTTAACTGCATTCCGTCACCGGAATCGCCTGCAAATTTGATGATTACCCGTTCTAGGATATCTGTTTTCTGCTCCATTTATGATGATATGTTATGTAACAAACCTACGCTATTTTCAAAAGCAATGGCAAAGTTACGGTGAAATTTTGTTGGGTCAATCGATGAACTCCCGGATTTGAATCAATTCAATCTGTATTCTTAAATCAAAATAGTTATCAATTGATAATCAATCATTTAATTTTCAATGAAACATCATTAGTACTCCATTGTTATTATCTTTACATAGAACAATTTTATTTGAAAAATGATAAGCATCATTACCAGGATAATTTTACTCGTCTCACTCTCCTATCCTGCCCTCGCGCAGAACCTGGTTAGCACCTCTGTATTGCCCAGGAATGCTGTTCTTGAAATGTTCAATGGAATTAACTGTGCGTTTTGTCCGGATGGTGACATGAGAGCGGCATTGCTGCAGAGTGCCTTTCCAGGCAGAACAGTGGTTATTATCATTCATACCGGACCGCTGGCAGATACTTTTCCCGGCCAACCGGATTACAGAACATCTTTTGGAGCGGCCATCGACAGCCTGGCTGGAGGCACCAATTATCCTTCCGGGACCATGAACCGCGTAGTCTGGCCCGGAACGTACAGTCAACCTCCTTTTTTCCCACAAAATCCGCCTAACAATCTAGTTATCCGTCGACCGGGCTGGTGGGATAATGCGTATCCGAATTCAGGAACAGGTGCTGATATAATTCTGAATGGAGGAAACACACCGGTGAATATTGGCGCTGAAACCATCTGGAATGATATCACCCGGGAACTCACGATTAATGTAGAATTGTATTATACAAGTACAGAAAATCAAAACAATAAACTCAATGTGGCATTTCTCGAAAATGGTATTGTTGGCATTCAATCCACACCAAGCGGTTATGATTCCAGTTATGTGCATGATCACATGTTGCGACACCTGATTACCGGGCAATGGGGCGATACGGTTACTACCACTACGCAGGGAACGTTAGTAACAAGAACGTATTCCTACATTGTTCCTGCCGCATTTAACATTGACAACAGCGAACTGGCAATTTTTGTCACGCAAAACGACAATAAGCATACCCATACATCCGTAACTCTAAATGCAAAAAACGGTACTACTGTAGGAATTACTGATATTCCGAATCAATTGTCAATTGGAGTTTTTCCGAATCCTGCAATTTCGGAACTTACAATTACTGGCTTGTACGGCCCGACAGAAGAAATCACTATAGTAAACCTGATAGGTAAAACGATATTACGTCAGCATGTGGATTCAGAAGTTGTATCAGTAAATGTGGCTGCATTACCTGCAGGATTGTATTTTGTTGTGATCCGTACAGGTGGAGAAACTCTGGTGAAAAAATTTATAAAGGAATAAGCTTCTCAGCCAAAGAAAAATTTATTTTTTCTAAAAAGAAAACCGGAGGTAACATATTTTTATGCCCTCAGCCAGGTAACGTTTTTCATAAGTGGTGGTGATGGAGAGAATTTCATCGGTAAAGATTTCGTTATAAAGATCCTGGGTTGCAACTTTTATGTTGCAGTTCATTTCCTTTACTTTTTCGAGTGTATAATCAAACAAAAATGGATTATCTGTTTTCAAATGTACGATACCGTTAGGAGGCAATAATGATTTATACATTTCAAGGAAACGCGGTGAGGTCATGCGCGTATTTTCGCGTGTTTTTTGCGGTTGCGGATCGGGGAAAGTAATCCAGATTTCATCTATTTCACCCGGCAGAAAATAATGATGAAGTTGTTCAATGGGAATACGAAGGAAAGCGGCATTGAGAATATTTTCCTCATTCGCTGTTTTGGCGCCTTTCCATAATCGGGCACCTTTTTTATCAATACCAATAAAATTTTTTCCCGGGACCATCATTGCCATGTTGGTTGTGTATTCTCCCCTTCCACAGCCCAGTTCCGCAACTATAGGATGCTCATTGTGAAAAACGAGCCCATTCCATTTACCCTGAAGAAAAAAATTCACAACAGGCTCCCTTACACCCGGCTGAAAAACCCTTTCCATGGTTTCCAATTCGGCAAAACGTTTTAATTTGTTCTTTCCCACTTTATAAAATAAACATTCAGCCGGCGAAAGTAGTGAATAAAGTCATGTACTTTTGCTCACATGACGCACCGGCATTTAAAAGTTTTAGTAGCACCGCTTGACTGGGGGCTGGGTCATGCCACGCGGTGCATTCCGGTTATCCGAGAACTTTTGCGGCAGGAGGCTAAGGTAATTATTTCTGCTTCCGGCAATGGGTATTATCTTTTGAAAAACATCTTTCCCCTTTGTGAATTTATTAATATTCCGGGAATAACTATTCGTTATCCTGAAAGCAGTTACATGGCCTTTTCCATGATGAGCCAGCTACCTGCAATTCTGAAAGCTATCCGTAAAGAAACAGAACTATTAAAGAGCGTCATTGAACCCTCGGGAATCACTCACGTAATTTCTGATAACCGCTATGGGCTATATGATAACCGCATTAAGTGTGCATTCATTTCCCACCAGGTCAGCATTAAAAGTTTTGGATTGCTGAAACTTATGGAACCATGGCTGTATCAACTGCATAAAAAACGAATTGAAAAATTTCACGAGCTCTGGATTCCTGATGTTGAAGGTCCCGGTAACCTGGCAGGTAGCCTGACAGAAGCTCCTGGTCTGACCATTCCTAAAAAGTACATCGGCTTCCTCTCTCGTTTTAACGAAAGCATTCAACGTGCCCAAAAAAAATATGACTACATCTCCGTATTATCAGGTCCGGAGCCGCAACGTTCACTGCTTGAAAACAAAATCAAAGCATATTTTTTAAGTTCTGAAAAAAAATGCCTGATTGTACAGGGAATTCCAGCAACACCTTTGCGATCAGTTTCGAAAAATGTTGAAATTGTAAATGTTATTTCAGATGCTGACTTACAAGAATTGTTGCATCCTGATACTACCCTGTTCTGCAGACCGGGATATTCCACCCTGATGGATCTGGCAATATTGGGACATAAAAAAATAGTTTTCATTCCAACACCCGGTCAAACGGAACAAGAATACCTGGCTGCGCAACTTGAAAAAAATTATGACTACAACATAACTCGGCAAAAAGATTCTTTTCCACAAAATGTTTCATCCGGAAAAGCACTTCCAAACCATTTTCAGCAAAACCGCTTAATGGAAACAATGCGTGATTTTCTTAAGAATTAATGCTTTTGGATTATTTATTGAAATTTAAAGAAAGATAATTCACTGATAATCAACTATTGATCTTTGAAACTTTTTTGTTTAATATTTTGTGCCTAACATTGCACAATATTCGGTTGTTCCCGGCGCGTTGCCGGAACATTAAAAGGGAATCCGGTGAAAAACCGGAACAGTCCCCGCTGCTGTAAGCCTGTATTAAACCTTATTTCACTTATTGCCACTGATGGTTCACAACTACGGGAAGGCGGAAATAAGGCAGGTGAGTCAGAAGACCTGCCGGATAGTTAATTATTCAGCCTTTCGGAGGAAAAGCGATGAGTAGGAATCGACCGGATAGTCCCTGAATTTCACTCATTCATTTTCTCACGACAGTAAACCGCGCCTAACGGTGCAAGGATACACGTGATGAAAAAAATTTTAATGTTTTATTTAATGCTGTTGATCTTAACAACAGCATGGGAAACCATCTTTGCACAATCACCTGATACTATCAGTCTGAAAAGTGTAGAAGTAATGGGATCGCGCGCATCACTGTTTACCGGTGGAGTTGCAACGGTTTTATCAGACAGTTCCCAGCAGAATGCTTTTAACAACCAGTCACTGTCAGAATTATTATCTTCGGGATCGGCCGTTTTTATCAAATCATATGGTTCAGGAGGTTCTGCCACAATTTCCTCAAGAGGTACCGAAGCAAGGCACAATGCTGTTTTATGGAATGGATTCAGCATAAATTCAGCCACACTGGGTTTAACCGATGTTTCTATGATTCCTTCGGCACTGTCGGATAATATTACATTGTATCATGGAGGTTCTTCACCTGTGAATGGGAATGCCGCTCTTGGAAGTATGGTGCTGCTTGAAAATGGAATTTCGTCATTCACTAAAAATAACACAACTAAGCTGGTTGCAGAAAAAGGAAGTTTTGGAAATACCCATGGTACCCTAACTTCTGAATGGAGCAATAAATTTGCACATAGTAAAACTGTACTTTTTTATGATGCAGCAAAAAATGATTTCAATTACATAAATTTTACGCATCGCGATAAGCCTACCGTTAAACAGCAGCATGCAGCTTATACAAATTATGGTTTGGTACAGGATTTCCAATTTAAAGTGAATGAAAATAATTTCTTCACAGCAGGAATCTGGTTCCAGTTTACAGAAAGGGAACTTCCAGCACTCATGACCACAATGAGCAGTGTGGCAAATCAGCGCGATAGTACCTGGAGAACTTATGCAGGATACAAATTAATTTGGAAGAATTCTGTAGTGAATATAAAAGGTGCCTGGTTCAGGGAATTTCAGTTTTATAATGATGAAAAATACAGCTTCAATAACCGTTATGTATTTAATAATTATTTTGGTGAAGTTGAATGGCGTTATTTTGCAGGCAATAAGTGGATCATAAATTCAGGAATAATTTTTAATAAGGGAAGCGCTGCGTTTAAAGAATATTCAGAGAAACGTGAAAGAAACACAACTGCCATTTTTTCTGATGTCCGTTATAAAATAAATTTATTATGGCAAGTCAGCCTCAACTTTCGGCAGGAGTTTTCAAATATTGCGAATCCGCCATTTTCCCCATCACTTTCCATTGAAGGAGTGTTGTATAAAAAAATACTTACTGTGCTGGCCCGGGCAGGCAGAAATTATAGTCTTCCCTCAATGAATGACCTGTATTGGATTCCCGGTGGAAACCCTTCACTTAAACCGGAAGACGCCTGGAGCGAAGAAGTATCACTGGTTTTTTTTAAAGCGCATGCCAAACTACCATCCTTAAATTTCACAATTTTTAATTCCGTTGTTAATAACTGGATCAAATGGCAACCGGGTCCTGCCGGTATTTATGAACCTGACAATTTAAGAAAAGTACATGCGAGAGGGATTGAGGCCTCTATGAATTATAATATTCAATATAAAAACTGGAATTTCAAAACCGGTATTCAATATGCATGGTGCCGTTCAGAAGTATCGCAAACGTTCAACGGTTCAGAAAAGGTTACAGTGGGGAAACAACTTATTTATGTTCCGGAACATATGATGTCAACCTCCCTTTCAGCCTCATGGAAAACATTTTTAGTATACCTCACCAACTCCTACACCGGCGAGCGTTACACTTCAAGCGACAACAGTTCAAAACTTAATGGATATCACCTGACAAACATATCGGTGGAAAAGAGTTTTCCCAATACTTTTACACCCCTGAACATATACATTAAAGTGATGAACCTGTTTGATACCACTTACCAGGTTCTGGCTTACCGGCCCATGCCTGGAAGATGGCTCAGTGCGGGTATTAAAATTAACTTCCAAAAACCAACTAAATCCATAAAAACAAAATCATGAAAAAATTATCTGTGAAATTACATCTCCCTTTGTTGCTTTTTATCACATTACTGGTTACATCCTGTGATAAAGATGAACCGGATAACGACACACCTATAGTATTAACAACAACCGGTGTTTATGTAGTGAATGAAGGATCATTTGGTTCAGGTAACAGCAGCATTTCATTTTTAAATGTTACCAATAACGTGATGACAAATAATGTTTTTGAGGTGATAAATGGTTTTCCGTTAGGTGATGTAGCACAATCGATGACACTGCATAAGGGTAATGGCTATCTCGTTGTGAATAACTCTCAGAAGGTTGAAGTGGTAGATGGCACTACGTTCTCCAGCGTGCAAACCATTTCAGGATTCCAGGGCCCGCGTCATTTTGTGGGTGTAGGAACAAAAGGTTATGTATGCGATTGGTTTGCTGATGAGGTTAAAGTTGTAAATCTAAATACCAATACCATTACAGGAAGTATTTCGGTAGGAAGCGGACCAGAACAGGCTCTTGTTTCGGGTACCAAATTATTTGTAGTAAATGTAGGTGGATTCGGAATGGATAGCACCGTTTCAGTAATTGACTTAGGCACGGATGCAGTGATTGCCACACTGCAAGTAGGAATAAATCCAAACAGTATTGTTTCGGATGCTTCAGGAAAATTATGGATTCTTTGCGGAGGTTCTACCGGTCCTGATTTTACAGGAGGAACAGCTGATGATATAGCAGGATCGTTATGGAAAATAAATCCTTTCAATTATGATATTGAAAAACAATTAACCATGGGTCAGTTTGATCATGCGGTGAAACTGCAGGTTAATAAAAATACGAATGAATTATTTTACTTGCTTGGCAGCGACGGGTATACCGGAAAAGTGATTAAGATGGCGGTTGTACCAGGACAATTGAATACAACACCTTATGTAAACAAAGAATTTTATGGATTAGGGATTGACATAAATTCAGGCGTGATTTACGGGGCGCATGTTCCCGGTTTTACGCAGAATGGTTTTGTTTTCCGCTATAGTGCAACCGGGAATTTTATGGATTCGCTTGAGGTAGGGATAGCTCCGAATGGATTTGTGTTCCAGTCGAATTGAGCCGTGGGTGTTGAGAAGCTCGACTTCCTGCATGCAGCAATAAAACACTTCGAGTGTTTATTGCACCCGGGTAACGATGGTGGAAGTAACAACTGTATTGCTCTGATGTCCTGCGCGATCTTTTAGGTAGAGTTCATACTTAACCGTATCGTTTGGTTGCAAAACGTTGTAATCAACATTGATCCGGATATCACCTTTCAGTGATTTGTTGTTACCCCGGGGTTCAAGGTAAGGAATGCGGTAATTGAATGCTCCAAAGGGATCATCAAAGGGGATAAAAACTCCATTCCGTAATTCATAAAATTTGATAAACACATCACGACTGAGGCTATCGGTAGTTATTGAACCAATGTCACCATCTCCATCTGTGAAACTAAAGGTCAGTATCACAGAATCCTGCTGGGAGCTATTCTGAAAAATTTCCAATGACTTAAAATTGATTTCAGGAGTAACCGGGTAGGTGTCCTCATCGGTACAACTGTTTAATAAAAATAGTCCCACCACAGGGAAAATAACAAAGGCTAAAAGTGATTTAATGGTCATATTGTAAAGATAAGGAATTTCAGAATGCTTGAGTATCTTCGTATTTCAATAACGTAAAAAATGGCACTTATTATACCTGTTCGGGGAATTGTACCGATGTTTGGAACAGACTGCTTTCTGGCTGAAAATGCGACAGTTACGGGGGAAGTAGTTATGGGTAATGAGTGTTCGGTTTGGTTTAATGCAGTGGTGCGGGGCGATGTTCATTCCATAACCATTGGGAACCGTGTGAACATACAAGACCTGGCCGTGATACATTGCACTTATCAAAAAGCAAAGACCGTGATTGGTAATAATGTGTCCATTGGACATTCAGCAATTGTGCACGGTTGTACACTCCACGATAATGTACTCATTGGAATGCGTGCTGTGGTTATGGATCACGCTGTGATAGGTGAAAATTCCATGATTGCAGCAGGTGCTGTGGTGCTTGAAAACACCATTGTGGAACCGGGAAGTATCTGGGCAGGTGTTCCCGCAAAAAAAATAAAGCAAATGACCCCCGAACATTTTAAGGAACTAAATGAACGCATCGCAAATAATTATCTGATGTATTCACGGTGGTACCAACAAGAAAAGTAACTGATTGAGAAATAATATTTACAACTGGACGGACTGACGATTTTATTTTCAGAAAAATAATTTATAGATCAATAAAAAAGAATCCGCTCTCCTCATTTTACCAACTGTGGTAAGCAAATGCAGGATGACTATAATTAATGCCCCAACTGTGTTCAGGAAAACGATAATAAGCGACAACACTTAATAAAATTGTTGTACTGAACTGCAGCACCTCGCAAGTGCATTGTTTAGATTTATACTATCGTTGTTGTGATGTTCGTAATTTATTAAACGCACCTTAACAATTAAGGCTTCCACAGATTTTTGTGTTCCAGTCTGATTTTTCCCTTAAAAAATATTTTAGTGCTTTTTTCAAAGGAGGTGGTAAAATCGGAAATATAAAAACGATGGCGATTTGCTGTTTTAACTTTTATAGAGTTATTAAGATCATTTTCATCCAGTAATTTCTTTACAGAATGGGCTACAATAGTTGCAGAATCAACAATGGTTATTTCCTTTTTATAATATTCAGCAATCTCGGGTTTGATAAGTGGGTAATGAGTGCAGGCAAGTATCAGGGCATCAACTTTTTTAATTTTGGGGCGCGATAAATAACTGTTTATGATTGTACGGCTGATTTTATTATTAAAAAAACCTTCTTCAATCATTGGGGCAAGCAAAGGAGTAGCCAATGAAGAAACTTTCATGGAAGGATTAAAAGCGGTAATCCGGTTTGCATACGCTTCCGATTTAATTGTGGCCCGTGTTCCAATAACTCCTACATGTTTCACCTTTTTCATCCCAACAACTTCTTCAACTACCGGATTGATCACATCCACCACCAACGCTTTGCTACCTACATGTTTTTTTACTGTTTCGTAGGCAATTGAGGAAGCAGTGTTGCACGCAATTACAATCATTTTACAACCCTGGCTAAGCAGGAAATCTGCAATTTTCACCGAATATCCCCTAATCGATTCGGGTGCTTTATCCCCGTAAGGGAGATGGGCAGTATCGCCAAAATAAATGAGTGTTTCTGCAGGTAACAACCGGTTAATGGCATCAGCCACGGTAAGCCCACCGATACCTGAATCAAAAATGCCTACAGGGCTTTCCGGTCCCGGCTTAATATTCTTTTTCATATTGATCCCGAAAATAAGAAACTAATTCATATGCTTAATTAACTCCAACAAAAAAGCCATCCCGTGAAATGCGGATGGCTGATATTTTGTTTAAGATGACTTTTTTATTTAAGGCCCAGTTTGGCTTTTACCTGTGGCAGAATGTCATCAGACTCCTGAGCAAACAGAACAACACCCACACTGGTATCGAAGATGTAAGAGTATCCATTTTCTTTCGCAATACCTTTAATGGCATCTTCTGCTTTCTTAATGATGGGTGTATAAATTTCTTCTTTCTTTTTCTGGAGTGATTGCTGAGCGGAATCCTGGAAGTCCTGGATACGTTGCTCCAGGTCATTAATTTCCTTGGCTTTCATTTCTTTTATTGGTTCCGCCATGGTTGCTTCATTTGCCCTGAAATCGCTGATCTTGCTTTGATATTCATTGGTCATGGTTTTAAGCTGTGATTCAAGTGATGCACCAAACTTCTGTAATGTGGAATCAGCAACTTTTGTTTCCGGCATTTGTCCAAGCAATATCGTTGAATTGATGTGTCCGAATTTCAGGGTTTGTGCCTGAATAGCACCTGCCGCCATTAAAATAAATAAAGCAACAAGTTTTAGGGTCTTTGTCATAATTTGTTTTTTAAAATTGAAATATGGAATTTTTTAGAAGGATGTTATCGGGGCTGTAAACTGTTATCGGGATTGGAGGTTGGACTTTCTTTTGCAGGAGGAGGAGTTGTTTTCGGACTTCCGGTGCCACCGGTAGTGCCACCGGTTTTTCCGGCACCACCTGCATCCTTATCACCCACTTTATAACCAAGTGAATTCAGAATGTCATCACTTTTGTCATATTTTGGATTTGCATACAGCATGATCAAATCACTTGACTTATCAAACACTACAGCATAACTCTGATCAGTAGCCATTTTTTTAATGGCGTTATAAATTTTATCCTGGATGGGTTTTACTAATTCCTGTTTCTTTTTAAAGAGTTCCCCTTCGAAACCAAATTTCTGTTTTTGAAAATCCTTTACTTCTTTTTCTTTCTGGATGATTTCATTTTCCCTTTTACGTTTCATCTCATCAGTAAGCAAAATCTGCTCTGCCTGGAAATCCTTATATAATTTATCGATAAATGCATAACGGGTTTCAATATCTTTTTGCCAGTTAACCGATAACTGATCCAATTGCTGCTGGGCTGCTTTGTATTCTGTAATATTTTCCAGAATATATTCAGTATCAACAAAGCAATATTTCTGTGCAAAAGAACCGGCTGGAAACAGTCCGGTGAGAACTGCGAATAACACGATTAACTTTTTCATAATTAACTGGTTTTAGGGGTATGCAAAATTAACATTTTTAGAATTGCTGACCAATGGTAAAGTGAAATTCTCCGCCATTGGCATTCGGGGCACCCGGGATGTTGTCAAATCCATATCCCCAGTCGAGCCCTAGCAATCCGAACATGGGCAGGAAGATCCTGATTCCGCCACCTGCAGCACGTTTGATATCGAAGGGACTGTATGATTTCCATTCATTAAAGGCGTTACCACCTTCGAGGAATGCAAGGGCATAAATGGTTGCAGCAGGGTTTAATGACAGCGGGAACCGGAGTTCGAAAGTGTACTTATCATAAATTGTGCCACCCCCCTGTGGGTTCAGCGAATTGTTCGGATAACCACGTTGCGCAATGATTTCGCGGCCATCGAGTGAGAAACCGGAGAGCCCGTCCCCGCCAAGGTAAAATCTCTCAAATGGTGATTGTCCGATATCCTCATTATAATAACCAAGGAAACCAAAATTAGCCCTAACATTCAACACCAGCTTATTCCAGGCAAGCGGGGCAAACCAGGAGGCTCCGAATTTCCATTTATGATATTCAATGTATTTGTACTTCTCCTGGTCCGTAGCCACTTTGTAATTTTTGTTGTTAAACAATGAATAAGGGGGTGTTACCTGAACGGTAAATGTGAACTGTGAACCAACACGGGGATAAATCGGAGCATCGACAGAATTCCTTGAAATGGTTTCCTGCAGATTGAAGTTGTTTGAATATCCATCACTAAAAAGAAAACTGCTGGAATAATTTTGCAATACGTAATGCTGGAAATTTAACTCATGATAAATGTTGAAGTAATCATCCGGCTTTTTGAGACGCTGTCCTAATCCAACGGAGAGGCCAATAATGTTTATTGATTGTCGGTTCTCATCACTTTTTTTCCGGCCGTTACTCTGGATGGAATTAAAAATGGAAACGCTCAGTGAATTTGGCTTTTTTCCTCCGAGCCAGGGTTCGGTAAATGATGCACTGTAAGACTGATAAAACTTACCATTCGTTTGAGCACGTACGCTCAACCGTTGGCCATCGCCGGAAGGCAATGGAGTCCATGCACCTTTTTTAAATATACTTCTTCCCGAGAAATTATTAAATGTAACTCCAAGTGTCCCTACAATCTGACCGGCACCCCACCCACCTGATAATTCAATTTGGTCAGAAGGACGTTCCTCAACCACGTATTCAATATCTACTGTTCCATCCTGCGGATTGGGCTTTGGATTAACACCGAGTTTTTCCTGGTCAAAATAACCCAGTTGCGCAAGCTGCCGTTGTGTACGTATGATATCATTCCTTGAAAACAGTTCTCCCGGTTTTGTTCTGACTTCCCGTAAAATAACCTTGTCGTTGGTCTTGGTATTGCCAACAATGGTAATCTTATTTACAATGGCTTGCTTTCCTTCGTAAATACGCATTTCATAATCAATGGAATCCACATCAACCTGTACTTCAACAGGTGTCACTGAAAAAAAGAGATAACCATTATCCATGTAAAGTGAAGTGATGTCACGCCCCGACTGGCTACCGAAAAGTCCCTCATCCAGTTTCTTCTGATTGAAAACTTCCCCTTTGGTGATATTCAGGATCCTGTCAAGATCACGGGCGGCATATTTTGTATTTCCTATCCAGGTAATGTTGCGGAAATGATATTTCGGACCTTCATCGATGGTAATGTTAATGTCAACAGTTTTATAATTGTGTGCCATTACCGTATCAAATGCAATCCGTGCATCACGGAAACCTTTTTCATTGTAAGCAGCAATAATTTTGATTTTATCTTCTTCGTAACTTTCCTCAATGTATTTTGAAGTGGAGAAAAGTCTGAACACCGATTTCTCCTTGGTGTTTTTCATTTTCCGCTTCAGTTTGCGTGCTTCAATTTTGGTATTACCTTCAAAATTGATGCTGTTAATCTTAACGCGCTTTCCTTTGTTTACGTTAATGACCAGCAGTTGATTGTTGGCTATTCCTTTTTCATCTTTCACCTCGATATTCACTTCCACGTTCAGAAACCCTTTCTCAATATAAAACTCTAGGATTTCATTTTTTGTAGTCTGCAGCAGATTTTCAGTAATGATTTTTCCCGTTACAAGCTTTATCTTTTCACGTATTTTATCAGCATCTGATTTGGTAACACCATTAAAGGAAAACCGGGAGAGCCTCGGACGTTCCTGTAAACGCAATTCAAGAAAAATTTTCTGATCCTGTATTTTAGTTGCTACAATTTTAATGTCGGAAAGCAATCCCTGTTTCCAAAGATTCTCAACGGCACGAGCAATTTTATCGCCTGGAACTTTCAGCTTATCACCCACCGACAACCCAGATAAAGTGATCAAAACTTTTTCATCCAGGAATTTTATCCCGGTAACGGTGATTGCCGCGATTTCATATTCACGGGGCCGGGAGTAATCTAAAATATTGTCATCAGAGCCACCAATAACAACCTGTGCTGTTACAGGTTTTAGTGAAACTAATAAAAGAAATAAAAAAAATAAGTGTTTTTTAAACATGCTGGTCCCGGGGGTGTTGCTCATTTACCATACCATATCTGCGGTCACGCTTTTGAAAGTCGGCGATGGCTTCATAAAAATCTTCTCTCCTGAAATCCGGCCATAATTTTTCTGTAAAATATAATTCCGCGTAAGCAATTTGCCACAACATAAAATTACTGATGCGATGTTCCCCGGAGGTGCGAATCAGTAATTCAGGATCGGGACAAAAGGAAGTACAGAGGTAGCTTGAGAATAGTGCATCATCAATTTTATCAGGATCGAGTATACCTGATTTGACATCAGCCGCAATTCTCCTTGTTGCATCGGTAATCTCCCATCGCGAACTGTAGCTTAACGCAAGAATCAGTGTCATTCGTGTATTACCGGATGTAGTTTTTATGGTATCGTCAAGTTGTTTACGGCAACCTTTAGGAAGACTGTTGATATCGCCAATAGCAGCAAGGCGAATATTATTTTCCATCAGTGTTTTGGTTTCTTTACTGATGGTGTTAATGAGTAATTCCATGAGTGCATCCACTTCCCATCTTGGTCGCTTCCAGTTTTCGGTGGAGAAGGCATATAGCGAAAGGTATTGAATTCCAATTTCTGCAGCGGCTTCAACTGTATCGCGGACTGCGGCAACACCATTCTGATGTCCAAAGGTGCGGATTTTCCCTTGCTTACGCGCCCACCGACCGTTTCCATCCATAATTATGGACACATGAACGGGCAATTTATCGGGCAGTATCTGGTCTTTGAAACTCATTTGCAAAAAGAAGGTGCAAAGTTAATAAAATAAGCTTCTACCGGAGTTTCCTTTTGAAGGGCGTGCAATTGTCGTAGTATTTCTTTGAAAGAGCGTAATTCAACGTGATGCCGGTGAACATGTACCAGTCATTATCAGAAGCATTTCCCCTCTGACGGTCGGTGTTATTAAGTGCCTGGGCATCCAGGCTTCTGTCGGCAAGCAGTGCGGCGATTTCGCCGTTGGTGGTAATTATTACATCGGGGTCGGCATAGGTAGTACTCACATCGTCAAAATAATCGGTGAACAATCTTCGGGCTCCTGCCTCTACCGTTAAACCGAGTCGTTTTGAAATCTTGATTTTTACTCCTCCACCAAAAGGTATTGCCACCTGGATCCTGTTGTATGGATCCCTGTCGGGATAAGCCGTTGCTCCCTGCCCTTCGGTTCCCAGTGGCTGAAGATTATACCATTCGCCCGCCAGTTCTGCCTGTGGATTAAAGTAATATACCGCTATTCCTCCAAATACAAAAGGAGAAAACCGGCTTTCAGGATTGCCAATCTGATAGGGAAGGAAATTAAATTCAAGAAGTAAATGACCATCCCATGTGCGAGATCGGAACGAAAGATTTCTCCGATTTTGATAGTCATCCTTAGACCGCGCATCATCGGCTATCATGGAACCATAGCTCAAACCGAGCCGGTAGGACCAGTGATTATTGAAATTTCGACGGTAAAGAATGCCCACTGCAGGTTTTACAAAATCAGGATTAAAAAGGGAATTGCTGATTTCGCCCTTATACGTAGCAGTACCCAGGAAAAAGCCAATTTCTGCACTCTGAGAAAACCCAGGCACAGAAAGGCAACTTATAAAAATAACAGCTAACAGGAATTTCCTCAACATCAGTATTCAACCAAACCCGGTTCGACTACAACGCCGGAGTTTTTCAATTAGTGCACGAATTTAGAACATCGGGAAAGACGATCTTCCGGTGCGAAGTTTATAATTGATGCTGATAATTGCAAACATATACGAATCCTTGTCCCTTGGATCACCTCTTTGCTCTCCTGCAGAGGTGATATATGGGAAATCTTTGGTCGACTTATCAGCCATTAATGCCGAAAGTGCTCCATTTTCTATTGCCAGGGTGGAATTATCGTAATAGGTTTTGCTGGCATCATCAATATAATCGGTAAAGGTCTTGCGGATTCCATATTCAAGGCCAATACCCCAACGGCGGTCGAAGCTGTATTTCAGTCCGATACCCACAGGTATACAAAACTGGAAGTTGCTATATTGCTTGCGGGTACTTGAGATACCCTGTCCTTCAGTTCCCAAGTTACGTAATTCTACCCATTCCCCCCCAATTTGTCCTTTTGGTTTGAAATAAAATAATCCGACTCCAACAAAACCATAAGCTGACATTTCAAACCCACGCTGACCACGAACACCTCTTAAACGGTATCTGTGACCAACCTGTTCGCGAATGAAGGCAATTTCTAAATTGCTGCTCAATTCGTAAATGTTAGTTTTGAAATTCAGGTTCCGGTAATTCCTGAAAAACTCCTTGGTAAGCGCATCGTCACCCGTTACTTTACCATAGGTAATTTTGGTGTTCAGCGAAAACATCTGGGTAAGTTTATACCGCAGTCCGCCACTTAAAGAAAGGCGGGTCTGGTTGATTTCCAGATCACGGAAATAATCGGTTCCGATTTGATCAGCCCCTCCAAGTTCTCCAAGGAAGTTACTTGGACCGGCTCCAAAGTGTACTTCAGAACGATAAGCCTTCCAGCGCTTATTATATCGCTGGGCGGTTACGATGCCCGGTAAAACAAGTATTATGAATAGTAATATGTATAATTTCTTCATATCTGCTTTTTATTGGCGATGGACAAAAATATAAGATTAATTTCTTATTAACAACATAATGTACATCATTCCTCAATTTCTTACGTCGAGACCCCACATGAGCTTGTTTCTCAATGTACCCAGAAAATTTTCATTGTGCAACCTTACTATGTTAGCCATGAAATTTTCTCTCCTGGCCGCTAGTTGTATGGAGGAATCTATAGTGACCGAACGCGAATCGAGCGAGGCCAGAAAGTACTGGCTTCTGCCTTCCACTTCCAGTGAAATTACATACTTATCCGATACAACGATAGGACGCACATTAAGGTTATGTGGCGCGATGGGTGTAATGACGAAATTTTCCGATTGCGGAACAATGATAGGACCTCCGCAGCTTAATGAGTATCCTGTTGATCCTGTAGGAGTTGCGATAATCAATCCATCCGCCCAGTAGCTATTCAGGTATTCTCCGTTTAAATAGGTATGAATAATAATCATGGATGAACTATCTTTTTTATGGATGGTAATTTCATTAAGGGCATAATTCACCTCTCCAAAAAGTGGTTTGTTGGTTTCAAGCCGAATGAGCGACCGTTGATCCAGATCATATCGGCCATGAACTATAGAACTCACACAATTGGCAATATCATCTTTGGGAATACTGGCCAGGAAACCCAGCCGACCCGTATTGATTCCAACGATGGGAATTCCGCTGTCACGCACCAATGATATGGTATCCAGCATGGTACCATCTCCCCCCAGGGTAAACAAAAAATCAACAATACCTTTTAGCTCATCATGAGTTGAAAAAGTAGCCGCAGGTAATTCAGTGGACGAATTATGTTTTAGGTAATTATAGAAAGGGTGATAGAGTAAA
Source organism: Bacteroidota bacterium (assembly GCA_030855635.1). Classification (GTDB taxonomy): domain Bacteria; phylum Bacteroidota; class Bacteroidia; order AKYH767-A; family OLB10; genus JADKJB01. The sequence continues at coordinate 28,909 of JALYQW010000115.1, forward strand.
ACCTCGACACCTGATTTTTTTAATTCTTTAAGAAGTTGATCCACAAACGGCACCACAGCTGTAACTCCTGATCTTCCGTAAATCGCTATTTTCATATCAGCACAATGCCCTTTTTCAAATTGGAGCTGTAAAGTGCAGAAAAATTCCGTTTTCACCAAATTTATTAAATGAATATTCTATCCGGAAAACCAGGTTATAATAGCTAACATAATCAATACCAACGCCATAACCAAACAACCAGGTGTTACCTAACGGGTTTATTGCTTGAAACTGGCGGTCGTGTACATACCCTGCATCAAAATTGGCATTCAGGTAAAAAGCATAAGGTATGGTTCTGAATTTTTCTAGTACCGACCAGGGCAAAGATATTACGCGGGTGGGGAGCAAGGCAAATTTGATAGTGTTCCGGTTTAGGAAGAAATTCTGACCCGGAATGACGTAGTATTCATAACCTCTTACAAAATCATTTCCAAATCCAAAGGCCCGTTGATTAAAGTAAGGTGCATCGCTCAGCCCTGATAACTTTCCTCGGACTGATGATGCGGCGTACCAGCGTGGTGCTACCTGGTGAAAAAATTTAAACTGGGAAACTGCAAAGAGTAAATTAGGTTCGTTTTCCAGCAATCCGGTTCCGTTTTTCACAGCATCAAAATCAAATAAATAACCTTTGAGCGGGTACACTTTGAAATCGCGGCGGTCGCGTCGAAACTGCCATGCTATGGTGATCAATTCCTGTGATGTTCTTCCTTCGCCCAGGTAATTTGAATTCAAGAGGGCGATAGTATCGGTTATGGTGTTGTAACGATATTCCAGCGATACTCCGGTAGTATTATAGTAGCCGTTTCTCTGGGAATATTTTATGCCTCCATAAATTTCTTTACGGACGAAATTTTCATCTTCATACAAAAGTTGTTTGCTTTCACTAACAGTATATCCAATTTCCCGGTTGCGGGAATAGGCAAATCCAAAGCTTAAACCCTCCTGTTGATTTTTATTGATGTATGGAATATTATAATAAACTCCGATACGTTGTGAATAGCCCCAACGAAACTGCAATTTCAGGGATTCATTTCTTCCACGGAAATTATTCCAGTCAAGATATAAACCATAATTCACCCTTGAGAAGTCACCTGACTTCACCCACTCATTAAAATTTCTGTCGACCAGTTCAAAAATGGGAATGGGCATTACATACCATCGTTCTTTCAGATCAATAATTACGATCATGTTGGTGGCAGATACCTGTTGACTTGTAATGGTAACAAAATTAAAAAGATTGGTGTTCATCAGATTTTCGCGGGTCCGCTCGGCTGCTTTTTCGTACACCTCCTGGCGCAGTGTGTCGCCTTCATGAAGTAGCAGTTCGCGCTGAATAATTGATATGCGGGTAACTTTATTTCCGGTAATGATGAGTTGGGAAATAACAAGTGTGTCGGAGGGAGAAAAAGTTGAATCTCTCCATGAAGCTAAGGCAAGATCTTTTGCTTGCAAAGAACCAATTGCATTCAAAAAAATCAGGAAAAAGACAAGTCTGTAAACGGCCATAAGATAAATATGCCGCAAAGTTACATTTTGAGGTAATTCATAAAAGCATCGTACCTGGACTGGAGGTCGGGTTGAAATTCGCTTTGATGATAGGAAGCTTTCACTTCAAAATTATGTCTGTAAAAGCCCGCAAGAATCCGTGTCAGATCAATGAAATTTATTTTCAGTGTTACTTCCACAATTTCAGGATCAGATAGAGCTACTACAGCGCTTGCACTCAAGATCTGTGCGCCTTCCGATTCCACTATACGAGTGATCTCTCCAAGAGAATAGCGGGTTTTGTCAACTTCCAGCACAACAATACCACCCGGGTTCTGAACAGAATTCGCTTCTGCAAGGGCACGGATGATATCCATAACGGTAAGTAAACCCAAGTACTGCTCGTTATCATTCAGGACAGGAATCACTGTAAAATCATTGTTTGCAGAAAACTTTATTGCATCAAATATGTGTTGATATTCATTCACATACAAGCGATTAAAGGGAATAGAAAGGGTGAAAAGCGGAACATCCTTTATTTCCAGCTTCATTAAATCTTTCTCATATACCATACCCATATAGGCACCAGTTTCGCCAATAACCGGGAGGGTGCTCTGGCGGAACGCATCCATCCACTGTAAAGCACGTTGTGCAGTGTCGGTGGTTTTAAGCGGTGGAACCAGGTCGTGTATGAGGTTGCGGAGAAGCATTATACTATATACGAAATTTACGTGTAAATGGTTGTGCTGGCGCAAACATAATACATTTGTATGACGAAACAGGTATGATTATAGTTATGCGAAAAGTTACAGGCAATATTGGTGCCATGTAACGGCATATTATCGAATAGCGGTATTCGGAGCGGAACCAGAAACAAGATTGACAAAAGCATGATCAAATTAAGCGTTAATATTAACAAAATTGCTACCCTTCGAAATGCGAGAGGCGGAAATGTACCGAATGTATTGAAAGTAGCAATCGATTGTGAACGCTTTGGAGCCGATGGCATCACAGTGCATCCACGTCCTGATGAGCGGCATATCCGTTACCGGGATGTGATGGAGTTGAAACCGGTAGTGACTACGGAATTTAATATTGAAGGATATCCGAACAAAGAATTTATGGACCTGGTTCTAGAAGTACTTCCCCATCAGGTCACATTGGTACCCGACGCTCCCGGAGTGCTGACTTCCAATGCAGGCTGGGATACTGTCACGCAACATGAATTTTTAAAGAAAACTGTGAGCCGGTTGAAGGAAGCAGGAATTCGTACTTCCATTTTTATAGCCGCCAATTCAGAATTAATTAAAAACGCGGCTGGCTGCGGCACTGATCGTATTGAACTTTATACAGAATTTTATGCGACTACTTATTCAAAAAATAAGGAACAGGCTGTTGACCGTTTCCGGGAAGCTGCAATCACCGCACATGATAACGGCCTTGGGGTAAACGCCGGTCATGATTTAAGCCTGGATAACCTGGAATGGTTTGCTGAAAATGTTCCTTATCTCCAAGAAGTTTCAATAGGCCATGCGCTGATCAGCGATGCACTTTATTTCGGACTGGAAAATACGATTCAGATGTATAAGAGGAAGTTGGAAAAGTCATAAAAAAAAGTCAGGGGAATGGTCAGGGGAAAAATTAGGAAAAGGTCTGGAATTCAGTAAGGGGATTGCAAATCCCCACATTTAATCGTGCAGGATGACAGCCCGACTTCGTCGCGCTTAGATCCTGCACGGCGGAAAAAGTCTGGAATTCAGTAAGGGGATTGCAAATCCCCACATTTAATCGTGCAGGATGACAGCCCGACTTCGTCGCGCTTAGATCCTGCACGGCGGA